>CAZHAH010000023.1:0-50369 GCA_964530095.1 uncultured Desulfobacteraceae bacterium
AATATTTTTACCCTATTCTTTGTTTACTTAATTTAGCCTGAATTATTGCTGGTTTATATTTGGGGGTAAAAGTAGTTTCCCCAAACGCCTTGTCCACTTGTTTGCCACACCGTTGGCACGTTTGACGTTAAAAGATCAAAATAAACAATTGCCTATAATTTTTCAGTTTATTTAAACCTCCTTTTACCTTAAATAACCAGTTTGATTTCTGGCACATGTATTGCAAATGAATAGGATTCAATTAATTATTTGGCCCAAATTTTTTATGATTATTTCAGGCGTTTTCCTTTCTCTCTTTTTATCAAATCGTTTCAGAGTATAAAGTTGGCCAGTAGCGATTGATTTGATTTAAAGCAGGACTGATATAGCGGCTCGATGTACCTGTTTGAGATAGGCGAAGCCGGAGAGGGTGGACGGATGGGAAAGATAGATGGAAGGGTTGCAATCGTCACAGGGGCCGCTATGGGCAACGGAGAAGGGATAGCGAGGATATTGGCTCAACACGGGGCTCACGTGGTGCTTTGGGATATTTCGGAAAAAGTATTTGACACAGCCGATTCTCTGAAATCAAAGGAATATAAATCGACCCCGGCCAAAGTGGACGTAACAAACTTAGAAGCGTGCCAAAAGGCAGCCGACAGTGTCATAACCAAACAAGGGAAGATTGACATTTTATGCAATAACGCCGGAGTGATTCGACTGGTGAATTTCCTTGACATGAGTGATGAAGTCAGGGACTTCCATTTTGATGTCAATATAAAAGGGGTGTGGAATTGCACCAAGGCTGTTTTGCCTAATATGATACAAAATAAGTATGGAAAAATTGTCATCATGTCTTCGGTTACCGGTCCTATGGTAGCGGATGAAGGCGAAACAGCCTATGCCACAACGAAGGCAGCGCTTTTGGGTTTTACAAAGGCACTTGCCCGTGAAGTGGCAAAACACGGAATAACCGTCAACGCCATCTGTCCCGGGTACATCCTTACGCCGATGGCCGAGCAAATAGCCAAAGAATCCGATCCGGAGAATCCCGGTGCGGTCATAGAGGGGATCGCAAGCGGAGTGCCGCTTGGGAGATTGGGAAATAAGCTGGAAATCGGTGAGTTGGCAGCGTTTCTTTGCTCTGACGAATCGACGTACATAACGGGCACCCAGGTTGTCATAGACGGAGGCAGTACGCTTCCGGAAACAGTATCTGTTAGAGTATGAAACAGATTACAGTTGGGGGTATATAATTTTTTCAATAGCCTGTCTCCAAATAAAATATAAAACTGCCGTTGGTTAGACGGGCAAGTGGAGCAATTGGCCGGGGAGGTTCAGAGAAATGAGAGAAAAAAGTCCAGGGTTCCTGCTAGCGTTGCCGAGCATGATCGTTCTGTTTCTTTGTTTTATTGTTCCGCTATTGCTGGTTGTGCTCTATTCCTTTCAGCAACCTTACTCATTTGAAATCTCGACAGACTTTAGCCTCCTTAATTTTATAGATTTTTTTGGAGAGGAATACTATTCGTCACTTGGCTGGTCGGTTCTGCTGGCCTTTTTAACCACCGTCATCCTCTTTCTGGTATGCTACCCATGTGCTTACGGCATGGCCAAAGTGTTTCCCAAATCATCCATATGGATCACCCTTCTATTAGTTATGCCGATTTTTGTCACGAGTAACATACGGCTGTTTGGCTGGACCCTGATCCTGTTAAAGGGCGGGTATCTAAGCTTTTTTACCAGCTGGATTCCGGGGATGGAACATGCGGAATTTTTGTATAATTTTCCGATAATCCTGATGGGTATGGCCTACATTTATTTCCCTTTTATGTTGTTCCCTATTGAACTGGGGCTCTTTATGGTAGATGACGAGGCCGTAGAGGCAGCCATAGACCTGGGAGCCAGCCGCTGGCAGGTTTTGAAAGAAGTAGAGCTTCCCATGGCCTCAGCCGGTATCTTTATCGGCTCCCTTCTGGTATTTGTATTATCCTTAGGGGCGATGGTCGAGGCTCAGGTGTTAGGCGGCAGCACAGTCGTACCATTTGCCGATGATATTCACCATGCCTTTTCATTTCAACAAAACTGGCCTCTGGGTTCAGCTCTCGCGGTCATTTTATTGATAATTACGCTTATTCTAATCATTGTGGTATTGCGCTATGTGGATCTGGATAAATTGCTTGGTTCCAGAGCCAAGTTAGGTTAAAGCAGTTTTTACAACTTCCCTGTTCTGAATGGAGACTGATTGTTATGAAGAAAAAGGAGGTAAGTTTTAGAAAACCTTTGCTGGCCGTGTACATCCTGTCTCTTATATTTTTTTTGCAGGCACCGGCGATGTCCTTACTGGTGAGTTCTTTTTCAGCCGCCAAATACTTTCACTTTCCCTTTAAAGAACTTACGTTTCGATGGTACATAGAGATGTTGCAATCGGGAGGAATCCGGAATGCAGTTGGAAACAGCGTGTTGACTGCACTTGTGGTCATGATACCCACGACCGTCCTTGGTTTTTTTGGGGCCCTTGCTTTCGCTAGATTCAAGTGGCGTGGACGCGGGGTTTATCAAAAATTCCTGTTACTGCCGCTTTTCTTTCCGCAACTGGTTCTTGCCCTTGCTCAACTACTGATGTGCAATTACTTAAAGATTAATACTTCCTGGATTGTGGCGGGCATCTCACATATGGTGTGGATGCTTCCGATCGTAACCATGGTCATCGCCATACAGGTTTACGGATATGACAAAACCATGGAGGAGGCGGCCTATGATCTGGGCGCTTCGACCTGGCAGGTATTCAAAGAGGTGACTTTGCCGGTGTTGTTGCTGGGGATCGTGTCAGGGGCGCTTTTCGCCTTTTTACTTTCGTGGAGCGATTTCGAGCTGTCCTTGTTTTTACAGGGCACCGACCAGATGCTTCCGGTATATATATATGGGAAGATGACCGGAGGATTCTCTCCTACGGCACCGGCACTGTCAGCGGCGATTTATATTTTATCAGCGGCAGCGCTGTTTATTCCCTTCTGGTTTTTGAGCAAAGCAAGCAATTAAATGAGGAGATAAGTAATGCCTGAGTATGATGTCGTATGTGAGAATCTCTGTAAAAATTTTGGGGATTTCGAAGCTGTTAAGAACTTCAACCTCAATGTTGAAAAAGGAGAATATATCGCGTTTCTGGGTCCCAGCGGGTGCGGCAAGAGCACGACTCTCAGATGCATCGCCGGACATAATGATATAACATCCGGAGAAGTTTTTCTAAGAGGTGAACTGGTTAATGATTTGCCTCCGGGGCAGAGGAATACATCTATGATGTTCCAAAACTTTGCCCTGTTTCCGCACAAGACGGTGAATGACAACGTCGGATTTGGTTTAAAAATGAGAGGGGTCTCAATAAGCGAACGGTATAAGCGGGTTGAAGAAATGCTTGAGGTTGTTGGACTGGAAGGCATGGGGCGGCGAAAACCGGGTGAGCTGAGCGGGGGACAGCAGCAGCGTGTTGCCTTAGCACGAGCGCTTATTACGGAACCGGCCGTGTTACTGCTTGATGAACCGTTGGGACATCTTGATGAACTATTGAGGATTAAACTGAGGGGAGAACTAAAAAATCTGCAAAGGAAGCTTGGCATCACCTCCATCCATGTGACCCACAACCAGGATGAGTGCCTCACCATGGGAGATCGTCTTGTCGTTATGAATGAGGGCATCATTGAACAGATCGGGACGCCGCAGGATATCTACATTAGGCCCGCCACTTTCTTTGTAGCCACCTTTGTAGGGGATAATTTCGTTCTAAGGGGAGAGATTGAGACAGTTGACGATACAATTGTAAGCTTAAAAACGGCGATGGGCACATTTAAAATAAATACCCAGCGAAAGCTTCCAAAAAAAGGGGAGGATGTCGGTTTTAGTATTCGGGCAGATCTGATACACATTTTGCGGGATGATCAGGAATCAGATAATGAACTAGATGGTATAGTTGAATTTGTAGAATATGTCGGCTACGTGGTGAAGGTTAGGACTCGGATTGAGTCGGGTGATGAAATAATAATTAAGCAAACCCAAGACGAGTATTTTGAAACCCCATCCAAAGAGGGAGACAAGATTAAACTTGGTTGGGCAGCGAATGAGGCTATTTTGCTGACCGGACCGTATACCGTGGGCGGAAAGTCTATTTATGGGGAATAGCATTTGCGGTTTGTTTTTAAAGAAAGGAGGTGAATAATTTAGTATACCGGGCTTGACAACGGAATATAAGATTAACCGTTAGTTAAAAGGTAAGGGAGGTGTGATGATGTCAAACGAAAAATATAGCAACAGGCGAGAATTTTTAAAGCATGTAGGGCGTATGGGCGCCGTCGGCATGGGAAGCATGATGCTTGGACCATACCTGACCGGCCAAGCACTAGCGGCCACCGATATTGAGGGTGGAAAGGAGATTTTTACAGCCGATAAAAACGAAAGCGGTGAGACGCTGAACCTGTTTGTATGGAACGGGTACGATGCAGACGGCGTGCTCAATCCTTTCCGTAAACGTTACAACTGTAAAATTAACGTTGAACTTTTGACAGACGATCCGGATGCGATCATGAAGCTTAAGGCCGGGGCAACGCGCCAATTTCACATCCTGGTTCTGAATAACTGCTGGTCCAGGGGCATGTATAAGGACGGTCTTATCAAACCGTTGGACAAGGAGACTTTCAAGCCCTTTTTTAAAGATTATCCACCGAGGTACCATTGGCCTTATAAATGGGCCATGGCTGACGATGAAAATCTGCTTGGCATGCCCCAGCGATATGGCCCTTTCAACTTTGTGATTAACAACAAAGGCATTTCCAAAAAAACAGCGGAAGATGAGGGCTGGAATCTATTTTCAGATGACAAGAACAAAGGTCGATGGGCGCTTTTGAACTGGGACAATTGGGTTCTCTACCAAATGTGCCAAGGGGCCGGAGTTTATCCCTTCAGAAAACACAGCGCTGAAGAGATGAAGAAAGTTGAAGCCATGGCCTTCAAGTGGTTTAAAAACGCAAAATTTGTAACCGAGAGTGAGGTTGAAGCCAATAATGCCTTGATAAATCGTGAAATCGATTTTTACGTCTGTGGTGGAAACTATACCGCCTCTCCGCCGCGACGTGAGGGGCGCCTGGAAGTGGAAGCCATAACACCCAGAAAGGGCGCCATGAAGGATGGTGTCGGTGGAATCGTCTGGATGGAGTTGACCAACGTCATTAACAACCCAAAACCCAGTCCTCTGGCGGATGATTTTCTTGCTTACTTGCAGGAACCCGATGTCGCCTATCTGGTTGCCATGGCGGACAGCACTCATAATCCTGTCGCGAACATGAGCGATCCAAAGGTTTTCAAAAAGTTCAGCAAAAATGATTTACTCTCTATTCAGTGGGATGATCTCCCAGAGGACCTTAATCACTGCGAGGACTATGCCGAAAATCCTGATTACCACAAAATGATGCGTTTTTATCGAAAAGCTAAGGCCGCGAGATAGTGAAGAGGGTTGGGGATCCACGGCGGCAGAGATCCTCAGCCCTTTAATTTGAAAAAAACCGAACTTTGGAAAATATGTCTGAACAATTCCCTGGAGATAGTTCTTTCCATATATAAAATTTTTTTGAGTGCTTTGCTGAAAAAAGCACTGGAATTTTGCCTCGATAATTATAAATTGGAGTTTGGCATGTTGGGGAAAATATTGTTGGCAACTGATGGGTCTGCGAGTTCGAGAAAAGCGCTCGAATTTGCTGTTGAAATGGCCTCGCGATATGACGCCCAGGTTTACATTTTACACGTTATTTCCACCATGGAAATACCGCTGGACATACTTGAATACATATCGGCGGAAGATATTGAAGATTCACCGGCCAGTGTTTATCTGGAGAAAGTTGGATCAAAGATTATCCAACAAATTGAGAAAGAATGCAAAGCTACAGGATGTGAAAACGTTCATACTGTTGTGCTTAGAGGAGACCCGGCGGACACGGTCATTGAATTTGCGAAAGAAAAGGGTGTTGATGTTATCATTCTAGGTAGCCGTGGCTTTCGTGGAATCAAAGGCAAACTTCTCGGAAGTGTCTCACGAAAAGTAAGCCACGGTGCTGACTGCACCTGTATCATTGTAAAGTAGAGTAATTGTTTCGGTGGAGTCGGTGATACATTTATTGGCGTGCATCTGAAAAATAAAGGAGATTACCATGGGCAGGCTGGATAACAAAGTTGCCATCGTAACAGGCAGTGCGGAGGGCATTGGCGAAGCAACAGCCAGATTATTTGCTAAAGAGGGAGCCAAGCTGGTTGTCGCCGATATCAACAAAACCAAGGGCGAAAAGGTTGTTGATGAAATTCAACAAGCAGGAGGAGATGCGATCTATTATTTGCTGGATGTTACGAAAGAAAAAGATTGGCAGGGTTTAATGAACGCGACCACCCAAAAATATGGTAAATTGAACGTCATTGTCAACAATGCAGGTATCTCACGCGCAAAAGATATTGAAAACACTACCCTTGAAGATTGGAACGAAATTATGGGCGTTAACGCCACGGGTGTTTTTCTGGGGACAAAATATGCGATCGAAATTATGAAAGACAATGGCGAACTTTGCTCAATTATAAATCGATCGTCTATCGACGGTCAAATTGCAGAAGCGGGATTATTCGCCTATTGCGCATCAAAGGGGGCCGTGACAATTTTGACAAAATCCGCGGCACTCTGCTGCGGTGAAAAAGGGTATAAAATTCGTGTAAATTCAGTTCATCCGGGATATATTCACACGGCATTGACGGAAGAAGAAGCGAGGGGATACGGTTTGGATCCGGAAGAATATTTCGTGAAAGTCGGCAAGCAGCATCCTTTAGGGTGTATCGGTGAACCAAACGATATTGCCTTCATCGATGTATATTTGGCATCAGATGAATCAAAATGGACAACCGGCGCAGAATTTGTCGTTGACGGCGGATGGACTGCCCAATAATTCAACAAATTGGTGATCGTTATAAACAAGGATTTTGCGGTAAACGCTTAATTGAAAAATGGCGCGACTTAACGGCTTCCTTTCCGGCGGTATTGGCTTTTTTGAGGAGTCCGTCATATTCCTCAGCCTTTATGCTTCGAGAGCGGATAAGAACAATGAGTATGGAGGGAAAAAGTAATGTTTCGGGTAAAGAGAGACAAACAAGTTTTTTTTGTTGGACCGGATAACGAACCTGTCATGGAGGTGCCTGCCGGAGCCACTGTTGTATTTGAGACCGCTGATTGCTTCAAAGGTAACGTGAAAAGCACCGAAGACTGTTTTTCCTCCTATGGTGATTGCCTAAAAGTCATGGATCTTCCGTGTATGAATCCAGTTACCGGCCCTATCGCCATCCAGGGTGCTTCTCCAGGGGATTTTTTGGCGATTGAGATATTGGACATAAAGCTCCCTGAAAAAGGGGCCACATCCTACATCCCGAACTTGGGAATGTTCTCCTCCTCTTATCAGCTGACCGACGATTTGGTCCCCGACACCAGAATTTGTAAAATTGACGGTGATCATGTCTACTTACCGACAAGTCGAGGAGAAATAAAAATCCCCGTATCACCTATGATTGGCACGATTTCTGTAGCGCCCAAACAAGAGAGAATTGCTAGTTTTAAATTTGGTGCTGAACATCTGGGCAATGTTGATTGCAAAGAAATAACCAAAGGCAATAGGCTGATACTTCCTGTAAATTCGCAGGGCGCACTTTTAACGATGGGTGATGTTCATGCTGTCCAGGGAGATGGGGAAATCTCATGTGTGGCCGTGGAGATAGCTGCTGATGTCACTGTAAAAGTCGAGATACTTGCTCGCGAAGAAGCGAAATTTGAAGGTTGCCCTCAAATTAATAGTGGTGATTTTATAGGATCTATTGGCTGCCATTTTGGAAACCCAATAGCTGTGAATATAAAATATGCTTATTTCGATTTGATTCAACGGTTAGCAAATCACTATAGCTTTTCCGTCGTAGATGCCTACCATTTGCTCAGCCAGGTAGGTGAAGTGAGAGTATGCCAGGTCTTGGGGGATCATCAAGCCGCCTTGGCAAAAGTGAAAAGGCGATTTATTGAATAGTTCTACTTAAATTTACGACTTCTATAATTGAAGATAGGAGAGCCGATAGCGCTATTTCACGATAATTTAAAATTAGCTCTTTATCGCTGAACAACTAGAACCTATTTCAAAGCTATTAAACAGGCATATTAGGTCCGAATAATCGGACTTTACTCTAAAAAAAATGAAAGGAGGAAAACTATGGTTAATGGCAAAGTGCACCCATACATACCCAATTCGGAGAAAAGCGTCAAAAAGGAGATGCTAAAGGAATTGGGAATGAAGAGCGCGGAGGATATTTTCGAAGCCATCCCCGAGCATCTTCGTTTTCGCGGTAAGATGAACCTTCCTGAACCAATTCTCTCGGAAGCCAGGCTACGGCAGCATGTCGAAAAGATGCTTGCCAAAAACCGGAATTGTAAAGACAACATCAGCTTTCTCGGCGGCGGATGCTGGCAGCACCATGTACCGTCTGTATGCGACACCATTGCAGTACGAGATGAGTTTCTGACCGCTTACGTGGGCGAAGCTTACTCCGATCATGGTAAGTTCCAGGCCCTTTTCGAGACCGCAAGCATGATCGGAGACCTCACCGGATTCGACGCTTGCAATACGCCGACCTACGATTGGGCTTCAGCCATAGCGATGGCGGGTAGGATGGCCTGCAGGACCAAGGGGCGACAACAAATTTTAGTCGGCGGTGACATTAGTCCCGGTCGGTTCATGGTTATTCAGAATTACTGGAAGCCTGAAATCGCAATCGTCAAGGTGAAGTACGACTACGAAAGAGGCGGCATGGACCTTAACGATCTCAAAAGCAAAATTTCAGACAAGACCACAGCCGTATACTTCGAAAACCCCTCCTACCTTGGTTTTATTGAAACCGGCGTCAACGACATTGTGAAAATCGCGCACAAAAAGGGAGCTTTCGTAATCGTCGGGGTCGACCCCACATCTCTTGGCGTGCTTGAGGGTCCGGGAAACTACGGCGCGGACTATGCGGTCGGTGATTTCCAGCCTCTTGGTCTCCACATCGGTTTTGGCGGAAACCAGGGCGGGTGGGTCGCCACGAAGGATGAAAAGGACATGATCGCCGAATACCCCTCACTGCTCTTCGGTGTCACGCAGACAACCAAAGAAGGCGAGTGGGGTTTCGGTGAGGTCTTCTATGAAAGAACCTCTTACGCCAGCCGTGAAAAAGGAAAGGACTTTGTGGGTACGACTACAGCTCTGTACGGTATTGTGGCAGGAGTTTACATGGCGCTCATGGGGCCCCAGGGGTTCAAGGAGCTCGGCGAGGGAATCATGCAGAAAGTTGCATACGCGAAGCGTAAAATCGCTGAAGTTCAGAAGGTTAAAATTGCCTTGTCCGGCGCCCATACCTTCAAGGAGTTCATTGTAGATTTCAGTGATACCGGAAAGACGGTCAAAGAGATCAATAAGGCCCTGCTCGCTGCAAACATATTTGGCGGGAAGGACATCAGCCGGGAATTTCCGGTTTTCGGGCAGAGCGCCCTTTATTGCATAACTGAAATGCACACCAAGGAAGACATCGACAATCTTGTTGCCGTGCTCGCCAAAGTTTGCGCGGCCTAACGATTTTAACTGAGGAGGTAGATACAATGGCTATTAGCAAAGTGAGAAAAAACTTTCACCAGGCTAGTTGGGATGAACCAATGATTTACGAGCTCTCCACGCCTGGAGTGCGCGGCATTCTGCCCCCGGAAGTGGAAGATGAAATATCCGCAAGCGTCGGCGACGTGGCAGGCGGTCTTCCCAAATCAATCAAGCGGAAGGAGGCCCCACAGTTGCCCGAAGTTGATCAGAAGCATGTCCTTGAGCATTGGCTACATCTCTCCCAGGAAACGATGGGATCGAACCTTTCACCGGATATCTCCGAGGGAACCTGCACCATGAAGTACAATCCCCGGATTAACGAGGAGGTGGTGGCGCTGCCGGACTTTGCCGAAGTGCACCCTTTACAGGACGAAAGCACCTGCCAAGGAGCTTTGGAGTTTATGTATAGCTTTGAGCAGATGATCAAGGAAATCTCCGGCCTGGATCGCGTGTCCTTCCAGCCTGGTGGCGGCAACCACGCCGTGTACACTGCCGCATCCATTATGCGAAGTTACCATGCAAGCAGGAACGACTCTAAACGCGACACCATTATTACGACCATCTTCTCCCACCCCTGTGATGCCGCGACTCCGGCGACGGCAGGATACAAAGTCATAACGATCCATCCCGACGACAGGGGCATCCCCGACCTCGAAGCCTTCAAGGCCGCCGTTAAGGACGCGGGGGACCACTTCGCCGGTATTTTCATGACCAATCCCGAGGACATCGGTATTTTTAATCCCAAGATCGACGAGTTCGTAAGGATAGCTCATGAAGCCGGCGCTCTGTGTTTCTACGACCAGGCCAACGCCAACGCCTTTCTGGGCGTGACTAGGGCGCGGGAGGCGGATTTCGACATGTGCCATTTTAACATCCATAAGACATTCGGTACACCTCACGGGTGTTGTGGTCCTGCCAACGGAGCCATCTGCGTGCGGGATTATCTGGCCAAATTCCTACCGGTGCCCACCGTCGAGTTCGACGGCAAGAAGTACTACTTGGACTATGACCGGCCTGAGTCAATCGGCAAAATCAGAGATTACTTCGGAACCACCGGAGTTATCCTCAAGGCCTACACTTGGACTATGAATCTGGGCGCAGAGGGCCTGCGCGAATGCGCCGACGTATCCGTGATTAACAATAACTACATGCGCCGGAAAATGATGAAGATCAAGGGCCTCGGGGAGGCCTTTGCCGGTAATAACATCAAGAGAATGGAGCAGATACGTTATACGTGGGAGCAGCTCCAGCAGGACACCGGTGTAGGCACAGAGGATGTTAATTGCAGACTTATCGACTTCGGAATTCCCTGGTTCTGGTCATCCCACCATCCGTGGGTGATTCCCGAACCCATGACTCTGGAGCCCTGCGAGACCTTCTCCAAGGCCGATATCGACGCCTACGTCGACACGGTCAAGTATATCGCCGAGGAGGCCTATCAGGATCCCGAGATTGCAAAAACCGCTCCCCACAATAGCTGCATACACAGATTGAAAAACCCTGAGGAGCTGGATGACCCGGGCAAATGGGCACTCACTTGGAGAGCCTATCTTAAGAAACATGGCACAAAAAAGAAAAAAGGGAAAAAATAACCATTAGTTCGAATGGATCCCGCCTCACGCATTGGCTCTAAGAGCAATGTCGGGCGGGCTCCATTCTTCATCTTTTGAATTAATGTGCTAACGTCGGCACTTGCCATCACGAGGTTTATAACCAGATGCAACGTATTGGTCTAATTGTCAACCCGATCGCAGGAATGGGCGGCCGGGTTGGGCTGAAGGGCAGTGACGGAAAAGAAACCCTTGAGCTCGCCAGGAAACTCGGCGCCGTACCCGAATGCCCGAAAAAGGCTCTTATTGCCCTGAAACAGATTAAAAACAATTTCAATGGAGATGTCCGGGTTATTAGCTATCCCGCCACCATGGGTGAGCACGAGGCGCTTGACGCCGGATTTCAGCCGAAAGTTATCGGTAAGATAAATCCTGCGGAGACCACCGCAGACGACACCATCCAGGCGGCCAAGGATTTGAGGGATGCCGAAGTTGATCTGATTTTCTTCGCAGGCGGCGACGGCACGGCCCGCAATATTTTCGACGCTTTGGGAGAGCAGAAGATTGCGGTTTTAGGAATACCCGGCGGCGTTAAGATCCACTCCGCTGTGTATGCGATCAACCCCAAAACCGCCGGCGATCTCGTTGTCCAGTATCTGGAAGGAAAGGTCAAGGATCTTAAGATATCTGAGGTTATGGATATAGACGAAGACGCCTTTCGGAAGGGGGTAGTGACTGCGAAACTCTATGGGTATCTGCATGTGCCCAACGAGAAAAGAATGATGCAGAACATGAAGAGTGGGCGCGGCTACAGTGAAGAAGCGGCTCTTGACCAGCTCTCGAGATACTTTGCAGATATTATGGCGCCGGACACCCACTACATAGTCGGAACGGGCAGTACTACAAAGAAGATACTGAATAAGCTTGGAGAAGAAGGTACCCTCCTCGGCGTCGACCTCGTATACGGGAGGAAGATTGTAGCAAAAGACGTAAACGAAAAGGGGATTTTAGGCTTCCTTGCAACTTCCAACAAAAATGTCAAGATGATCGTCACCGTAATCGGAGGGCAGGGCTACATATTCGGGCGGGGGAACCAGCAGCTCAGCCCCGATGTTATCCGGCAGGTTGGCTTAGACAATATCATTATTGCGGCAAGCAAACCCAAGATGCTTTCCCTCTTCGGAAAACCCCTCCTCGTGGACACAGGTGATGAGGAACTGAACGAGGAACTGTCGGGCTATCGACGCGTATACGTCGGCTACGAGGATAGCGTCATGTTCAAGGTAAATAGCAATCCGTGTGAGGATGGGGATTGATATGCCGATAGGGGAAATGTAAAAATTGGATTGGAAAGAATTATCCCAGGAGATGCAGGAAGCTCTGCACAGAGCCATTGAACGAAAAGATTTCGTTCTTGGTGAGGACGTAAGGGCCTTTGAGGCCGAGGTGGCCGCATATCTCGGCGTTAAACACGCAATCGGGATCAACTCCGGCAGCGATACGTTCCGGATAGCCCTCGTCGCCATCGGACTGCAGGAGGGTGATGAGGTCATCACGACCCCGTTCTGCTTCGCTTCCGATGCCGCTGCCGTGGTCATGGAAAAAGGAAAGCCGGTTTTCGCCGATATTGATCCCGCAACCTGCAACCTCGACGTCGACCGGGTAGCTGAAAAAATATCAGAGAAAACCAGGGCGATTATCCCGGCACACATGTACGGTGTTCCCGTCGATATGGATCCCCTCATGGAACTTGCCAGAAAACACGGCATCTACGTCATTGAGGACGCCTGCCAGGCTTTCGGAGCTACCTACAAGGGGAAGAAGGCGGGAAGCTTTGGGGAGTTCGCCGGGTACTCTTTCTACCCCACCAAGCCTCTGGGTTCCTATGGCGACGCTGGCCTCATCACCACGGACAATGATGATTTCGCGGATAAAATCAACATGATACGGAACCATGGAAGCAGGAAGAAGTACTTTCATGAGTTCATCGGTTTTTCGAGTAGGCTCGACACCATACAGGCCGCGGTTCTCAGAGTCAGGCTGAAGTACGTTGACCTTATTCTCGGTGGTCTCTCTAAAATCCGAGAAGCCTATGATAAGGGGCTGCAAGGAGTTGAGGGTATCGCCCTGCCTCCTAAACTGCGTGATGTGACCGAGGGCTTCACCCACTACACGATAAGAACAACGAGGCGTGCCGAACTTCGCGACCACCTCACCCGGAAAGGCATCAAAGCCGATGTCTGCTATCCGCGTTCCATACACCTGCAGGAGGCGTTTAGTTTTCTAAACCATCGCTGGGGCGACTTTCCCGAAAGTGAAAAAGCTCAGGAGGAAGTTTTGTCCCTTCCCTTCGATATATACACAACCGAGGAGCAGGTAGAAGGTGTGTGCCGCACTATACGTGAGTTTTTCAGCAATTGTAGTGTCTGAAAATAAAAATAATCGTTGGCAGCGGGTTTCTGCGCTGTTATACGCCTGTCATGTTTATACGAGAGAAAACCAAAACCGTAAAAGGCAAAAAATATATACACCACCAGCTCATCGAATTGATTCGTACGCCGGCAGGTCCCAGGCAGTGTCTTTGGGGGCTGCACGCCTGGGTCGGGTTGCTTCAGGAGACGGGGCCATATTTGAAACGCTTTGCCTTAAGCCAAGACACGAAGGGCGGATCGAACCTAACTCTAAGCTGGCGCCATTGTTGGCAGAGAGATTCCATCGCTTCCGTGATATCTTCTCCCGAACACGGGCGATTCTTTAACCAACCAAAGGTAACCTGTCGCTCGCAAATATTCCGTCCTAACTGAAATTATTGACATTTTCACACAGGCCTGCAAAGTTTGCATCCATGATGAAGATGTTGCTGAAACTGATTTTGAACATACTTTTGAGACCCCAAAAGGATTCCGATCTGGCTTTGGAAAACCTTGTGCTCCGCCAGCAGTTGGCCATCTTGAAACGTCCTAAGAAACGGCCTCAAATTCGAAAAAAAGACCGTCTTTTCTGGATCATGCTTTGTCGTTTCTGGAGCAACTGGCGGCAGGCTTTGATCGTCGTCAAACCCGAAACTGTCATTCGGTGGCATCGAAAGGGTTTCAATCTTGTTTTGGAAGTTCAAGTCTCGACGTAAAGGTCCCGGGATCTTGTCCGCAGAATGGCTAAAGCCAATTCGCTTTGGGGTGCACCCAGGATTCACGGCGAGCTACTCAAGCGACGTGGCAGACGTTCTTGAAAAACCATATGATGAACATGGTTTCGATCGATTTCTTCACGGTTCCGAACGCCACGTTCCAGATTCTTTTTGTGCTGGTGATCCTCAGCCATCGTCGACGGCAAATCGTTCATTTCAATGTGACCACCAACCCCTCAGCTAGGTGGACGGCTCAACAGATTGTAGAGGCGTTTCCATGGGACACGGCACCAAAATATTTATTGAGAGACCGGGACTCGATCTACGGAGCGTATTTCCGTCAACGTGTTAAAAATATGGGCATAAAAGAGGTTATCACGGCAGCTCGAAGTCCCTGGCAAAATCCGTTCGTTGAAAGGTTGATCGGCTCAATACGCAGAGACTGTCTGGATCATGTGATCGTGCTGAACGAAAGTCACCTGAGCCGGATTGTATCCTCTTATTTCGATTATTATCATTATGACAGAACCCATTATGGACTCGGGAAGGACACTCCCGTTGAGCGCCCGGCCCAGGCCCAACCGAGCAAGGGCGCCAAGGTGATTGAGTTACCCCGGGTCTGCGGATTGCACCATCGGTACGAATGGAAAGAGGCCGCGTAGACAAAGGTTTCACTGTTTACCGTCTGATCTCCTGAGACCAGCCGTTTTCAGTTCATTCCGGGTATTGCTTTGACATGTTAATACCCAAGTTTGTTTGATAAGAAAGCCTTTTTGAAGGCTCCGGATAAACGGAAAATAAAGCCGGTTTCAGACCAGTTGCATTAAATTTGATGGCTGAAAGACGTAGACCTTCCACACAAATGCCGAAAATTTAATTTTTGCGAACGACAGGTGAAACCAAAGGCTGGTCCTTTGGGTAGAACGGATCTTGAATTGTTTGGTAAATTTTCTTGACTTGTTACGATGTGGTATGTTTTCGTAAATTCAAACATCACAATCATAATTCAGTGTGAGGAGGGGAATGATTATGGGCGTATCGGAAAATAACGGAAAATTCTATCCGGATAGCGATTTTTCTGAAAAAGCGTGGATCAAAAATACAGGCCAGTACAAAGAGCTCTACAAGCGGTCAATTGATGATCCCGAAGGTTTCTGGTCGGACGTTACCTCAGAGCTGGTCTGGTTCAAAAAGCCCGAAAAAATAATGGACTATAACTTCGATATTCGAAACGGCAAGGTGTTTCATGAATGGTTCAAAGGCGGCACCACCAATATGTGCTATAACTGCCTCGATCGACATCTCGATACCCCGACTCGGAATCGGGCCGCCATCATCTGGCAGGGAGAACCAAATGAAGATACCAAAATTCTCACCTATCTGACACTGCACCGAGAAGTTTGCCGATTTACCAATGTGCTGAAGAAAAAAGGGCTCAAGAAGGGCGACCGGGTCACCATCTATCTTCCCATGGTTTGGCAGCTTTCCGTGGCCATGCTGGCTTGCGCAAGGTTGGGGCTTCCCCACAACGTGGTTTTCGGCGGATTTTCAGCAGAGGCGCTCATGCACCGCATCCAGGAGAGCGAATCAAAACTTTTGATTACCATCGATCAATCCCTGAGAGCCGGCAAGGCTTTTGATTTAAAGGAGAATGCAGATGAAGCCGTGGCCGCATGCCCAACCATAGAAAATGTCATTGTGGTTAAGAGAACCGGGAATCCGATTCCCTGGAATGAGGAGAGAGACAGTTGGTGGGATGATGAGATGGGTGCACCCGATATAGAAGATTTCTGTGACTACGAACAAATGGAGGCCGAAGATATCCTCTATATCCTCTATACCAGCGGCAGTACCGGAAAACCGAAGGGACAGGTTCATACCACCGGCGGATACATGACTTATGTGTATATTACCCAGAAATGGATTTTCGATCTTCAGCCCGAAACCCTTTACTGGTGCATGGCGGATATCGGCTGGGTTACGGGGCACAGCTATATTGTTTACGGTCCGCTGCTGAACGGAACCACCTCTTTTATGTATGAAGGAACCCCTCTGTATCCAAAACCGGATCGGGCCTGGGAACTCATCGATCAGTTTAAAATCAACGTCTGCTACACGGCGCCTACGGCTATCCGTGCCTTATCCCGTCAGGGAGACGAGTGGCCCGAGAATCGAGATCTTTCAAGCTTGAGACTTTTGGGCACTGTGGGCGAACCGATCAACCCCGAGGCCTGGATGTGGTATCACACAAAAATCGGTAAAGAAAATTGCCCTATCGTCGATACCTGGTGGCAAACGGAAACCGGCGGAATTCTCATCACGCCCCTGCCTGGGGCATGGCCCACAAAACCGGGATCGGCAACATTTCCGTTTCCGGGTATTATCCCAAAGGTGGTGGACCCTGTTGTCGGCAACCCCGATCCAAGCATTAGGGAGATGCCGGTTAATGAGACCGGCCATTTGTGCATCGAAAGACCCTGGCCGGGTCTGTCCAGAACCATCTATAAAGATCACGAGCGGTATGAGCAGACTTATTTTTCTCAGTACCCCGGTATGTATTTTACGGGGGACGGCTGTTTGATGGATGAAGAAGGTTATTATTTCCTTCAAGGAAGGGTGGACGATGTGATCAATGTGTCCGGCCATCGAATCAGCACGGCTGAGGTGGAAAGCGCCCTGGTGCTCCATCCGGCCGTGGCCGAAGCAGCCGTTGCTGCCATGCCGCACGACATTAAAGGCCAGGGCATCTTTGCATTTGTAACACCCAAGGTCGGATTTGAACCCTCCCAAGAGCTCGAAACAGAGCTAACGCAATACGTTAGAAAAGAAATCGGCGCCATTGCCGCCCCGGATAAAATTCAGTTTGCCAATGCGCTTCCCAAGACCCGCAGCGGTAAGATCATGCGGCGGATTTTGAGAAAGATCGCCGAGAAAAAAGAGGATGACCTTGGAGATGTGAGCACCCTGGAAGATTCGGCCGTGATCAAACAATTGCTCGAGGATCGGTAATTTGTTTAAGGATCTATGATGAGCGCTTAAAGCGGCAGTACGGAATTTTTTGCCCTTACGTAACGCAGGTGATTTATTGGTATTTGGGTTGCGGGTTTCGGCTTAATTTTTTATCCAAGCGATCGACCAAATCCATGATACCGCCGGGGAAAAAGAGGATGAAGATGCAGATCATCCCACCCATGATGGTCAATCGAAGGGTTCCGAAAAGCCGGAGCCATTCGCCGCCGAAGACGAACAAAGCAGCCCCTAAAACCGCCCCCGGGAAGCGGCCCATACCGCCCACCACCATCATGGCCAAGGCCATGAGAAAAGTCCCGATGTAAAGCAGATCCGGGGAAGCAACCCCATTATAGTGCACGTAAAGGCCTCCGGCGACGCCTGTCATAAACGAGCTGAGGGCGAAGACCTTCAATTTTTCAAAATACTCGTTAACACCAAAGGCCGTCGCCAATTCATAAGAATCACGCAAGGCCACAAACGCCAATCCACTTTTGGATCGAATGATGATGTAGACCATGAAGAGCAGGATAATAAACATACCAAAGTTGATATAATACGATTGGACCGGCGTAATGCCTTCAAAGAGTGGGGGCACGTATGTCAGCCCCATGGATCCGCCCGTAATCGAGCGGGTCAGTTTGAGTATATCCGGCAGCATATTGGCAAAAATCAGGGACAACAAGGCAATGTAAATACCCCTCAAACGCAGAGAGGGTAAGCCAACAAAAATAGTCACCACAACCATGGTGATCATTCCGCTCAGGGGGACACACATCCAGGGTGGCAGCCCTATTTGCATGGACAAGAGGGCCGAAGTGTAACACCCGATAACCAGGTAGGCGACATTGGCCATGGACCATATTCCGGCGTAGCCCATAATTAAATTCCAGTTGGACACGACCATCGACCAGATGAAAAAGACGTTAAATAGATGGATGATATAGGGCGAGGTGGTAAACAATGGCAGGACAGCAATCGCTACTAAAGCGGCGAGTATGACGATTCCTTTCCAACTAAAAAAAACTTGCAAGGCTTATTCTCCGTTGCCGAATATAGTTTACCCCTGTTTGCGCGCGAAGAGACCTTCCGGCCGCATGAGGAGGACCGCCAGAAAGATAATGAACCATGCCGGCCAGACCCACTGTTGGCTTCCGTAAAGACTGATTAAGGCTTCCGCCAGGCCCATGATGAGACCGGCAAAGATCGCGCCGATCATGGTCCCCATACCTCCAAAAACAACGATAATAAATCCCTTGAACATCCAATCCCAGCCGATTTGGGGCGTCAAATAATACTTGGTGGCCAAGAGTATGCCTGCCAGCCCGGTGACCGCCGAGGCCAAGGCAAAGGCGAGCCCCAAGGTTCGGTTGATGCTGATGCCCACAACTTTGGCACCATTGATGTCTTGCGCCACCGCCTGTATCGCCTGACCCAGCCAAGTTTTTTTGAAAAATAAGTGTAAAACAAAGACGATAATAACGACAGATAGAATTAGGCTGAGTTCATGCCAATTGACGCGGACAAAATCGAGTTCAAACGCGCCTTTGAAAAAAATGGGGATTTCTTTGACCCGGGCGCCGAATATTTGTAAAATCAGATTCTCCATAAGGATGCCCAGACCCAGGAGAAAAATGACGCTCGATATCTCCCAGTTGGGTTTCTTGAGCAGGAATGAAATGGAGGAAACGTATAGCAGGAAGCCGAAGAAAAACATGATGATACAGCTCCCGATGATGGCCGGAATCAGCCCCAGACCGGCATGTGTGAGCAGCATGAAGGTCATGTAACCGCCCAGAACGGACATACCGCCATGACTGAAGTTGAAAATTCGAACGACTCCGTAAATAATCGTAAGGCCTAAAGCCATAATGGCATACAGGGTTCCGATAAGGAGGCCGCTGATAAGGGAATTGACCAGATCGATGATAAAATAAGGAATGGTTTACCTCCTGCTCACCCGATGATGCCTTTGTATGAGATATAAAATATGTTTAAAAATAGGCCTTTTCTATCCGGGCCTTGTCTATTTCACCGGCTTGTTTTTCCAATATGATTCTACCTTTCCTGAGCAAATAAATCGTGTCGGCCAACTTTAAAGGATAGTCAACTTCTTGTTCGACAATGAGAATGGTCGCATCGGTTTCCTTGCGGATCTGACCGATCGCTTCAAAAACCACCTTCTTGAGCAATGGCGAAAGGCCGATGGAAGGCTCGTCGATCAGCAGTAGTGAAGCCTGACTCATCAGGCCGCGCCCCACGGCCAGCATGCGGCCCTCTCCCCCGCTCAGGGTCAGTGCCAATTGTTTCTTGCGTTCAGCCAGGCGTGGAAAAAGCGAGAAGACATATTTTAGGTTTTGCTCAATATTATTGCGAGCGCTGGGGTTAAAGGCACCCAAGCGGAGGTTTTCCTGAACGGTCATCTCAAGGAAAAGGTTGCGATCTTCAGGAATATAGGCCAACCCCATGGCGACCCTCTTATCGATGGGTGTATGGGTAATATCCCGGTCCTTAAACCGGACCGTGCCTGCCCGCAGTGGATGGAGACCGCTGATGGCCTTTAACAGGGTCGATTTACCATGCCCGTTGGGTCCAAAGAGAGCGACCACTTCAGTATTTTTAATATCGAGCGAAGCCCTTCTGACGACCTGCAGATCACCGTAAAAACAGTCGATGTCCCTTGTGGAAAGAAGCGGTATGTTTTGCATAGGATTAGCGCTCATCCGATTCATCTTCCTGACCTAAATAAACCTTGATGACTGCTTCGCTTTCGCGCACACCTTCAGGCGTTCCCACATAGATTTCACGGCCGTTATGCAGAATGAGCATTCGGTTGGATATGTCGATGAGCACATCCAGCAAGTGTTCGATCATCACAATCGTGATGCCCAATGTCTGACTGATTTTTTGGGTCAATTCCAGAAAATCCTTGATTTCGGAGATGGAAAGCCCTGCCAGCGGTTCATCGAGCAGGATGGTCTTACAATGGCTGGCTAATACGCCGCCCAGCATTACCAATTTTGTAGTATAGATGTCCAAATTGGTAGCCAGGCTGTGCCGCAGATGTCCCAAATCCAGAAATTCGAGTACTTTTTCAATGGTATCTTTAGGCGGGGAGAATGATTTGCGCCGACTGCCGGTCCCCACGCCAAAACTGGCCCCGACCCGCAAGTTGTCGAAAACACTCAGGGTCGGAAACGTTTTAGGAATCTGAAAGGTCCGTCCCAGACCGAGATGACAGATCTGGTAAGCCTTTAAACGCGTAATGTCGTGTCCGTCAAATAGGATTTCGCCGGATGAAGCGGGATAAACGCCGGCCATAACGTTGAACAGGGTCGATTTGCCGGCCCCGTTGGGTCCGGCAATCCCGAAAATCTCACCTGCGGCAACAGACAGGTTCACATCGACCAAAGCCGCCAGGCCGTCAAAATGCTTGGATAGCCCAATCGTTTCCAGAATCATGTTTGAACCTCCCCGCAGCAAGCTACGGGGAATCTTCCCCGTAAGGAATTCTGTCTTATTTTTGATTCGCTCGCTAACCTCGCCGCCCCGATAAAGCGGGATCTCCGCTTCGCTTCGACAAGCTACGGGGAATGCGCTCGCTATTGCGGTTCATCTTTCGCATGCAGACGCATAAAAGATGGATCAAGCCCACTCAAAATGGATGTGGCAACCATCTTGGAAGCGGGCCTGGTCTTTTGTGTGATACGATTACTTCATCCAGGGAGGCTTCTGAAACTCACCTTCTTTATATTTATTTTCCGGATAAACATGAATGTGGTTGCCCCCCCTGATTTGACTCCATTCCACCGGATAGAAACCTTCCCCATAGAGGGTGGTGTTATCGACAGGGTTGAAGACGAAATTGGAATGCAGCCCGCGGAACGGATGATGGAGGACATAGTTGATCACTTTATCGTAACAATCCGCACAGCCAACCGCCGTGACGGCTTCAGCCCACATATCGAAAATTTGCCGGCAATGGGTTGCATAATTGTCGGTCGGTAATTTTCCATATTTCGCTTTCCAGCGTTCCAGATAATCGACAACCGCCGGTTCTTTAATCTTCATGGAACCGCCCATCCAGATGACGCCTTCCGCCGCCTCTTTGGTCAGACTCAAGAATTCGGGGGTGCTAGGTGTGTATTGATAAATGATAATGCCGTCATACCCCTTTGCACCGAAACGCTCTACAAACGCTTTTTGAAAACGAGCCGAATCGGTCGGATCCAAAAGCCAGAGCGAAATATAGGCCGGTCGCTCCCGATCCAGTTTGGTCATGATGTCAACCCAGTCAACTTTGCCGAACTGGGTAAATTCATTAACAACCACCTCATAACCATCCTTCTGGGCTGCTTGGATAACCTGATCGGAGGGCGCAGTACAGTAGGGAAATTCGACCCGAATCACGCCCATTTTATTATTGGGCGGTGTCCAACCCATCTTCCCCGGGATGGTTGAGAGGACGGCCCGATGGGATTCGGCATAGGCTAATTCGGTCCAGCTCACATGGAAAGTGTTTTTTGTGTCGGGCATACCCGATCGAATCGCGTCGGCAATAACGTGATAGGCGATGCCGGCAAAGTAGGGAACGTCATACTTGGCCATGGTCTGGATATCGACCGGTGTCAGAGAGCAATAGCTGGTCATAAGTGCATCGACCCCTTTATCGACCAGTCGCTCCATAACGGCCTTGACGACTTCGGGCCTCCCGTCTTGCGTATCGACGCTGATGCCCTCCAGCTTCCTTCCCAGAAGGCCCCCTTTCGCATTGTATTCCTCAATCGCAAGCTTAAAGGCCATATTGGCGACTTCGCCCGTGCTGGCAAAAGGACCGGTAAGCGGTAGCGGGAATCCGACTTTTAACGTCTTGTCGGCCAGGGCTGTTCCCGCGCAGAAAACGATCAGGATGATCCCGATCAACATTGACATAAATACAGTTTTCCTTTGCATGGCTTTTCCTCCTTTAGCATTAAATCGTTGTCGAAAGTTGGCTCAACCTCAAACTCACCATTGCCTTTGTTGCTTATGCGTTTACTTTGAATGCGGTTCCTCCATGGGCCAGAGCATGTCCAATTCGCGGCGCTGCTCATAGGCATGCGATAATTGCAGCGTGCCCAAATCGTCGAACCGCCGGCCGATAATCTGCATTCCGATCGGAAGGCCGTTCTCTGCAAAACCGCAGCAGATGCTTGCCGCTGGTTGCCCGGTTTGATTGTACAGGCTCGCAAATCCCAGATGGGCGATCGGGTGATCAGGATCGACGCCCAGTGCTTCGGCCGCAAATCCGGACACGGGCATAACCGGCGAAACCACATAGTCGTAATCTGCGAATAATGCCAATAGAATGGTCTTGGCCTGCTCGATCGTCACTTGGTCCTGCATCGCTTCGACCGCGCTCAGTTCTTCTGCCTTGGAGCACCATTGCCGGATATAGGGCAACACCAGCGGTCTTTGCGCTGCCGGCAGAGCGTTGTATTCCAAATGCGTTCGAATCATAAAATAGCGCTCGATGGCGCCGTGTGGATCGAAATCGAAAACAGGTGGGACCGCTTCCACCACGGCCC
Source organism: uncultured Desulfobacteraceae bacterium (assembly GCA_964530095.1). Lineage (GTDB taxonomy): Bacteria > Desulfobacterota > Desulfobacteria > Desulfobacterales > CAZHA01 > CAZHAH01. Next base: position 22,916 of record CAZHAH010000023.1, read on the forward strand.
CCGCATCTTCGAAGACCGCGGCTCTTTTTTCCACCGCCTGCCTGACTTCGGCCGATGTCGGGATCCCGAATCCCATGTCGAGCAACAGGCCCAGGCGTAATCCTTTCAGGTCTCGCGCCAGTTTTAAATGGTAGTTTTCGGCCTGTGGTGGCAGCGCCCGGAAATCTCTTGGGTCGGGTCGACTGAGGACCGTCATCAGCAACGCCCCATCCGCGACGCTGCGGGCCAAGGGGCCGGCACTGCGCATCAGATCCGGCGGAAGGTGCGGAATGCGACCGTTTGTGGGTTTGAAGCCGAAAAGCCCGCAGTGCGCAGCCGGCACACGCACCGAGCCGGCACTATCGGTGCCGATAGAACAGGGGGTGACCCCGGCGGCCACCGAGGAGGCTGCCCCCGCACTCGAACCGCCGGGATTCAAATCGGTATTCCAAGCGTTGCGAACGATGCCGTGTGCCGAACTGACGCCGCTGGCCAGCATACCAAAATCGGGCATGGTCGTTTTGGCGAATATTATCGCCCCTGCCTCTTTAAGACGGGCCGAGGGCGGCGCATCTTCCTGAGCAGGAGGGGTTTGCATCAATGCCCCGCACCCGCGCCAGTAGGGAAAACCCTCGGCTTTGACACTGTCTTTTACCGCAATCGGAAGCCCGTCCAATTCTCCTACGGGATGCCCCCGATGCCAGCGTTTTTCCGATTCGCTTGCTTCGGTCAAAGCCTGCTCCGGTTTAATTGAAAAAAGTGCATTAATCCGCGGGTTGACGGCCTCTGCCTGATCCAATACAGCCTTCATTACTTCAACTGGCGACAGCCGCTTTTCTCCATATGCATCGATCAACTCTCGTGCTGAAAGGGCGCAGATATCAGATGCCATACTGTTCCTTTCCCATCGTATTGCTTAGACGCTTTGCAGCGCTTGTTCCCAGCGCCATTTACGCATGGCGGCGCGGCCGCGTAAAAAGAGAATGTTTGAGTACTTAACAAAATCGAACGGAAGCGAGGATATCTTAGCCTGCAATGCGGCCCACATGGCCCATTTTATGGCGGCTAGGCCGCGGTACAGCGTTATGCGGGCATCGATCTCCGGACGATAGGTGCCGTAATATTCTTCGATCATTTCGCGGCGTACATCATCATCGAAAAAATTTTCGATCGACCAGATGGCCAGATCCCATACGGGATCGTTATTGGCGCCATATTCCCAATCGATAATCTTGACGTTTTTATGGGTATCGACCATGTAGTTGGTCACGTAACCATCGTTGTAGCAAGCCGTCAAGTCGAACCCGGTCGCTTCCACGGCTTGGTTCACACGCTGCGTTTGCCAGAAAAAATAATCCATATCCGGGGGCAGGCGGCCACCCACATCTTTGATTTGGCGGTCGTGTTCCGCGATCTGGTCGAAACCGGTTTTGGTTTGGATAAACTTTTCGCCGCCGTGAATCGCTTTATACACCTGCATCACGTTGCGGCGGATGGCGGGATCTAGCATGTCGGCAATATTACAGCTTCTAAAATCTTTGAGGAATTCAAAAATCTCGATTTCGTCTTTCGCGATATAGTAAGCCACGGCAGGTGCATATCCTGTGGCGGCCGCCTTGACGCTGGCGTCGTGGGCCGCTTTGCGGTCAATGAAAATTTCGGTTTTATTACCCGGAATTTTAAGAAAAAAATATTGGCCATCCTCAGCCGAATGGATTTTCCAGTTAAGATTGGTGTTGCCGGCCAGAAAACGCTCATAGCGAATCGTTTTGTGCCGCCAGTCATCAATCTGTTCGATGGCCGCTTCGACCCTCTTTTCTTCCGGCGTCTGCCCTTCACCCAATTTTTTTTGCAACATAGCAAACCTCAAATTCTTCGCATTAGTGTATCAACATCCCACGTATTGATGTGGTGTAAACAACGCAGAAACCGCACCTCACCATATTTGTAGAATTCGATCCCCTCGCTGCGGGGCGAAGTGTAGTGCGAGATTTTACCCCAGCAGCCCCACAGAAAGTCGTCTATGATCATGTAAAGCTTGCAGCGGTTAAACAGGCTTTCATCAAAGTTGCCATTGTACATTTCCACCGCTTCGGCCAGCTGATAGTCGAAATGACAGAATTCAAGGCAAAAGGCCCCCAAATCATACATGGGATCACCCACGCAGACCCGGTCGAAATCCACCAGCCGAATCGCTTGGTCCGGACCGATCATTACGTTGGTGACCGTATTTTCGCCATGCAGGGGCAGTTGCGGAACACCCGCCGCGACCAGCGCCTGATTTATCCGCTCGGTCCAGGCCAGCATCGTGCGGTACCCGTTGGGTTTTTTGATCGGTGTTGCGTCGGCCGTACCGTCTGAGATGTGCGTGGCGAATTCGCCAGCCGTTTCGAGGGGCGTAAGACCGTCGGCCGATGAACCCTTTGCATGCCAGAGGCGCTTGGCCGCAATCGATTTTTCACGCATGCCGATGTCCTCAAGATCGTGGGCCAAGGCCGGTCGCCAATCCGGACCCAAGTGTTCGAACAGAATCGAATCGGGTTCCGACGTAGAATTTAAAACTTTAGGAGCGATGCCGCATCGGGCGGCCTGATGGCTGACCTCCACTGTCGTAGCAAGATTCAATCCGCCAATCCGGTCGTCCGCATAGACCTTCAAAAAACATGTCTCATCGGGTTTCTGCGCGGCAACGATATAAGTGCCGCCGTCGATGGACAGGTGCATAGGCATCGCGATCGGTGGGAAAGCCAGTTCGTATTGAACCGGACGCCCCGCCAGGTATGTGAGGGCCGACAAGGCCCGCTCCACCTTCTGTTCCTCCGGCGTCATGGGATTTCCTGGTTCCTTCATGCGAGATTCCTTCAATTTTACTCGGTTGATTTAAGAGGGTGGATCCAGCCGCGCAACGGCGAATCTGAAAAGGATGGAAAATAAATTTAATATTACAAAAAATAAGTCATATGTCAATAAAAATAACACATTTTTTGTAGGTATTTATCGCTTTTTTGTTGATTTTTGTTGATTTTTGGCTTATAGGTTTTTCTGTGACCATTATTGTCAGAGTGACCGGGAGCTTCGCGCGATGGCAGCAATCAACACACGAGGGGAGAAATATTAGGCCATGGGAATTCCCGAATTGCGCCGCATCGAAATCAGTAATTTCGTACTCGAGCACCAGCGGGCCAGTATTAAGGAATTGGCACGTCACCTCCATGTATCCGAAGAGACGATTCGCCGAGACTTAAACGCACTTCACGCGCAAGGAGGCGTCGTCAAAGTCCATGGGGGCGCCGTCGCACCTAATACGCCGGGGCTTGGAACCTTCGAACGCCGCAGTGTGCTGCAATCGGAGGAAAAGCGACGGATTGCTCTGGCCGCCCGCAAACTGTTTACAGCCGGCGAGAGTCTGATGATCGATGCCGGGTCCACGACCCACATCTTCTCCGAAGTCATGGCCCCCTGCGGACCTTTTACCGTGATCACCAACTCCCTGCAGGTGGCACGCAATTTTTGGCAGGTGGGCAAAGGCCACACGGTGGTCATGCTGGGGGGCAATCTTTTATTGGATACTGCGGAAACCCTTGGAGAAATCGCACTCCAGCAGCTCAAGCAGTTCAGTGTGGATCATGCCATTCTCACCATTAGCGGCATCACCGAGGCGGGGCAGATCATGCGCTACCGCATCGATGAGGTGATGATCGCCCGGGCCATGGTCGAACGCGCCAAAAACGTTACCATCTTTGCCGATCACAGTAAGATCTTCAGGCCGGCCCTGATGACGATATGTGAAATCTCACAGGTGAAGCATCTCGTGACCGATAGGGAACCGCCGGCACAATTTGCGAAACTTTTGGCTGATTGCGGCACCAACGTGGTGGTGGCTGCATAAAGACAGCAGAGTTCAAAATCGAATTGGATTTTAAGCCCTTGGAACTATTCAATTACCTCGGGTTTGTATGCGAATAAAACCGAAAAATCTTTTACTGATCACGGCTGATCAATGGCGCGGAGACTGTTTGTCGGCTGTAGGACATCCGACGGTTAAAACACCGCATCTGGATGCGTTGGCGGCCGACGGTGTTACTTTTCGGAATCATTTTACCCAGTGCGTTCCCTGCGGCCCGAGCCGAACCTCGCTCTATACGGGCATGTACCTTCAAAACCACAGAGCCATTGAAAACGGCGTGCCGCTTGACGCCCGTCACACCAACATCGCTCAGGAATTCAAAAAATTAAATTATGCCACGACCCTGGTCGGATATACCGATACGGCCCCCGACCCGCGCACGTATTTACCCGGGAAACCAAAACTCGAAGATCGATTGCGGATTCTACCGGGATTTGACCGGTTCTTGGGAATGTCCAGTGAATATGTACCTGAATACTGGGCGCAGTGGCTGGAAGAGCGGGGCTACGCCACCCCTGAAAATCTTCACGACCTGTATTACAAACCGGTTGAGGGGTATCCAGGGACTGCGACCCGCGGGAAGACTTACGCGCCCGCTCCCTACGCAAAAGAAGAAAGCGACACCGCCTTTTTGACCGCTAAAGCCGAAAGCGTTATTCGCCAACCAGGTCCCCGCCCATGGTTTCTACACCTCAGTTATCTAAAGCCCCATCGACCCTATCTTGCGCCGGAACCCTACAATCGCCTTTTCCATCCCGATGCGGTACCTGAATTTAAGCGCGCCCCATCAGTGGGCGAAGAGGCAAAACAACATCCTTTTTTGGCATACCTGTTGGAGCAGGGATTGAACCGTGGTTATTATACAGGCGACATATTTCCCAGAGATGAGCGATCCATGCGACAGCTGCGGGCGACCTATTACGGTCTCATGGCGGAAATTGATGACAATATCGGTCGCATCGTCGCACTGCTCAAAGAGACCGGCCAGTACGAAGACACCGTCATCGTTTTCTTAAGCGATCACGGTGTTCAGCTGGGAGATCATCATTTAATGATGCCCGAGGGTTATTTTGATCAGAGCTTCCATATACCTCTTATTATCAGGGTGCCGGGCGAAAACGGAAAGCTGCAACGCGGTTTTATGGTGGATGCTTTTACCGAAAGTGTGGACCTGTTGCCGACCCTGCTCGATATTTTTAGGGCCGACATTCCGCGGCAGTGTGACGGGCGCTCCCTGCTCCCTTTCCTGGGGGGCGAAACACCGTCAAAATGGCGCACAGAGGCGCATTGGGAGGTCGATTTCCGTTATATGGACATTTCGGCTGACTATGCCCCGCCTGACAAAGCATTGGGTATTGATTTTGAAGCCTGCACTTTTAGCGTGATCCGGGATGAATGTTACAAATACGTACACTTTGCCGCACTGCCCCCGCTGTTGTTCGATTTGAAAAAGGATCCGCATGAGTTACACAATCTGGCCCCAGATTCGGCCTGTAGGGAGCAGATGCTGGCGTATGCTCAGAAAATGCTCTCTTGGCGAATGAACAATGCCGAACGGACCTTGACCCATATGATGGTCAAACCGGACGGCGTGATCGAACGACCGCCAAACTATCGGTAGAAATCCCCATACCGATTCGCAGCTCCTTTTTTATTGTAGGCCATCGGGTATCACAGACGATTTACACCGGTTCAGCTGCGAAGGATGCGGTCAAAAAATCCGGTACGATAAGGAGGTGATAATTTATCTATTTTTTGAATGAACTACCGTGGCGTTCTACTGAATGTTAACCTTTGCTGACATATAAGGAGGACAAGCAAATGAAATCAAAATCCACAAAGCAGTTAATCTTTCTTGGAGTTCTTGCAGCTTTTATGCTGTGGGGTGCCGTTTTACTGACGCCGGCCCTGGCCGACAGCCGCCCGGATATTGTAGTGGCGGTGCAAAAGAACCCTCCGGTACTGGAGCCGATGCGCGAAAACAGCAATGTACATGAGCGTGTTATTTTCAGCATTGCGGAAACGTTAATCTTTGTCGATTATAAAAACAACCAGAAACTCGTTCCCGGTCTGGCCGTGGAATGGAAACGCCTGGATAGTAAAACGATTGAGTTTAAACTGCGCAAGGGCGTCAAATTCCATAACGGTGAGGAAATGACGGCTGAAGATGTGGCTTTCAGCTTCGGTCCGGAACGTCTTTTCCACAAGAAACGGGGCTGGACGCTTGCCCAAATGTATCTGGGCAACATCGAGCCGCCTGCGGTCATCGACCGCTACACCGTGCGCATCACAAGTAAGATTCCTGATTTTCTGCTTGAAAAGCGCTTTTCCAATTACATGAGCGAAATTGTCAGTAAAAAAGGTTTCATGGCGGCAAAGGACTGGGAAACATGGTCCCGCAACACTATTGGCACCGGCCCTTATAAGATTGTGGAACTCAAAACCGGCGATTACATCAAGCTTGAGGCTTTCGATGACTACTGGGGCAAAAAAGCACCGGCCAAGACCGTCACATTCAAGGTTGTGCCTGAGGTCGCCTCGCGCATAGCCGGCCTTCAAACAGGTGAATATCAAATCATCACGGAAATTCCTCCCGATCAACTCAAGAGAATTGACGACGCTGAAGGTTGCTCGGCGGCCGGCGGGGCGGTTCCCAACATTCGAACCGTCCAATTCGACGAAACCAACAATCTGTTGCAAAGCCCCGAACTTCGGCGTGCAATGATCATGGCGGTCGACCGGCAGCTCATTGTCGATACTCTCTACCACGGTCGCACGACCGTTCCCAATGGCTATCAAATGAAGATGTTCGGAGATATGTACATCGAAGACTTTCAAGGCATTACCTACGATCCGAACAAAGCACGGGAGTTGATCAAGAAGTCAGGCTATAAGGGTGAGACGATACACTATCGCATGTTGCCCGACTATTACACGTTGGAGATAGCTACAGGACAGATATTAGTTGAAATGTGGAAGGCGGTTGGTCTTAACGTGAAGATTGAAATGAAGGAGAACTGGTCTCAGATCTTGAAGAACGACGAAACCCGCCATCTTTTTAACGTGTCGAACACCGCCTATTACGGTGACCCGGTGGGCCAGCTGTGGCGCCGCCTTGGTGTCAAGTCCTATATGAGACATGAAAATAAGTACGGGGGAAAAGAGCCCTTGTTAATCTTAAGTGAAAAGTTCGACGAGTGGGGTAAAACGCTGGAAACCAGCACCGATCTTGAAACACGCCGGAAGGCGGCCCGCAATTTGGTACAATACGCTGAGTTTGAAGATCCGGTTCATATCAATCTGCACGCACTGGCGATGTTCTACGGTAAGCGTGATGAAATCGTCTGGACTCCGTTTCCCGATGGAAGTATGGATCTTTCTGCGACCACTCTAAGTTTTAAGTGATAATTGTACCATTTCGCCCAACGCGGGATTGATCCCCACCAACGGGGTGTGTTATTTAAAATGATCTGCAGCGCCAATCCATGGCGCTGCAGATCATGACCCCATGGCCTGCTTAATTAACCGATAGACACCGCTTCAGTTTTAATGACGGACACAAAGTCAATAGGCTCCATACGTACGCCGGAACGTGAGCCGTTGCTTCAAATTACGGATCTGAGCGTCGATTTTGATATGCCCGCCGGTTGGGTGCGGTGTCTGCATGGCGTAGATCTTGAAGTCTGCCCAGGCGAGATTCTGGGACTGGTGGGCGAAAGCGGTTGTGGCAAAAGCATCACGTGTATGGCGGTGATGCAGTTGCTGGGTCCGGGGGCGCGTATCCGGGGGAGTGTGCGCTACAAAAAGCAGGATCTACTGACCTTGGAAGAGAAGCGTCTGACGCAAATGCGGGGCTGTGACATCGCCATGATCTTTCAGGATCCCGTCAGTTCTCTCAATCCGATCCATACCATCGGCCGGCAGGTGATTGAATCGGTCGTTTACAACAGCGCCACACCCGTCTTGAATCAAACTCAAACCATCGGCGAACAAGTCGAAGCGGTGGTCGAGCAATATGACGGGTTGACCGCTCAGGCTGCCCGCGATGAGGCCGAGTGTCTGCTGACCCACGTCGACATTCCCGAGGCCAAACAGCGGCTGAAAGAATATCCGCACCAATTGTCCGGCGGGATGAACCAACGCGCGATGATCGCCATGGCCTTGGCCGGCCGGCCGCAACTCCTCATCGCCGATGAACCGACAACAGCGCTGGACGTGACCATCCAGGCGCAGATACTCGAACTGATTCGTGGCTTGCGCAACGAAATGGGGATGTCCATTATCCTGATTACCCATGATCTCGCTGTGGTCGCCGAAACCTGCGACAGGGTGGCGGTGATGTATTGTGGGCGGATAGTCGAGAAAGGCACGGTTGAGAGCATGTTCGCGGATCCGTGTCATCCGTATACGCGCGGATTGTTGGCCGCGTTACCCCGGATCGATCGGCGTACCGATAAGCTGTATCCCATGAAAGGATCAGTGCCGGCCCCGCACGAAATGCCTCAGGGCTGCGCCTTCGAACCGCGTTGTCCGGTTTCCGTAGAGGAATGCATCTGCAATCAACCGACCTTTGCAGCAGGGCCGGACAGCCGAAGTATCGCCTGCTTTAATCCCCAACGAGGAGGCCTGCAACATTGAATATACAGGCAGGAGCCCCGCCGCATGTATCCCGGCAGAAGGGAAACGGGCCGCCGTTGCTGGAAGCCACTGCCCTTATGAAGTACTATAAGGTGCGAAGAGGCGGCTGGATGGTCCGAACGAAAGCCGATCTGAAGGCGGTTGACGGTGTTTCGTTTAACGTTAACAAAGGTGAAACTTTCGGTATTGTTGGTGAGAGCGGTTGTGGTAAATCCACCATCGCCCGGCTGGTGTTGAACATTGATACCCCGACATCAGGCACCGTAGTGTTCAAAGATCGGAAAATTTCAGGACTTCCACCGGTCGAGTGGCGCAAACTGCGGCGGCAGATGCAGTATGTGTTCCAGGATCCACTCGGCGCCCTGGATCCGCGCATGAAGATCATCGAACAAGTGATCGAACCGTTGCGCATCCACAGCATTGCCGGCGTATCAGAGCGCCGTGACAAGGCTGCTGAACTTCTGCGTTCCGTGGACTTAAAAGGCTACACATTCCACCGCTATCCGCATGAATTGAGCGGAGGGCAGCGGCAGCGCGTGGTCCTTGCGCGGGCATTGATTCTAGAACCTGAGCTTTTGGTATGTGACGAACCGGTTTCGGCCCTCGACGTGTCAATCCAGGCCCAGGTCATCAATTTGCTCGCCGAGCTAACCAAACGCATGAGCCTGACCATGATATTCATCAGCCACGACCTGAGTGTCGTGCGCCACGCCTGTGAAAAAGTTGCCGTAATGTACCTGGGTAAGATCGTTGAATTGGCGGAAGGTGAACAATTGTTCGATAGCCCGGCACACCCGTACACTCAGGCATTGCTTTCCGCCATACCGATTCCGGAACCGGGACTCAACCGCAAACGGGTATTTCTCAAAGGCGATCCGCCCAGTCCCATTGATCTTCCTCCAGGCTGCCGTTTCCATACGCGTTGTTTTTTGGCCAAGCCGATTTGCACAGAACATATGCCCGAATTCAAGCCTCTGAGAGACGGCCAGGGGGTCGCCTGCCATGTCGCCCACGGTGAAACTTAATGCGGACAAGGAGTCAAAATGTCAGTCCGATTTTTAGTACAAAAAATATTTCGTGCTTTATTAACGATCGCGATTATCGTCACCTTTATATTTACCGTCCTGCGCCTATCCGGTGACTCGGCATTAATGATCTTTGGGCCCGATGTGGATGCAAATGCCCTCGAAGCGTTGCGTGAAGAGTGGGGCTTGAACAAACCCATCTGGCGACAATATTTGATTTACATCGGCAATGTTTTTCAAGGCGATATGGGTAAATCATACCTCGACGGCCGTGATGCGATTGAGGTAGTGGCGGAACGTATCCCCAAAACCCTCTCCCTGATGTGGGTTACCGCCATCGTAACGTTTTTGATGGGGATTCCGACGGGTATCTACTCGGCACTTCATCACAACACTAAAACCGATCGCGTCACAATGACCATGACTGTTATGGGTTTGAGCATTCCCAACTTCTTTTTCGGGGTGCTGTTAATTCTTCTGTTTTCGGTTGCATGGCAAATACTGCCCAGTGCGGGTAGCGAATCGTGGCGGCACTACATCATGCCGGTTATTACCATGGCCACAGCGGAGGCTTCGGTATTCGCCCGGTTTACGCGCTCGGCGATGCTGGAAGTGCTCAATCAACCATACATCCGCACCGCTATCGCCAAGGGTGTCCCCTGGAAGAAAGTGGTTCGCGAACACGCCCTGCCGAACGCCGCCATTCCGACCGTAACGATGGCAGGTTTTTTTGTCGGCAGTCTGATTGTTGGCGGAGTCATCACCGAAAACGTATTCGCATGGCCCGGCATAGGGCGTCTGCTGGTGGATTCTGTGGCCAACCGCGACTTGGCGGTGGTACAGGTGGCTATATTGATGATCGCGGTTTCCATGGTAACCGCCAATCTGATCGTCGACCTTGCTTACGGATGGCTGGATCCACGGGTGCGCGATCTCCGGACAGAAACGAATAAGAACTGATATGGCTGGCAAGACACAGATCGCATCCACGCTCACATCCCCTGGGAAGCGACCCCGGGACGACTTTCAGACCCGGTTGCACCGCTTTTTCAAGCGCTATCCAGTGCTTGTGATGATTGCCGCCCTATGGTTGCTGTTTATGATTTTCGTCGCTGTTTCGGCACCGCTTATTTCCCCTTACGATTATACGGCGATTGATTTACGGGCAAGATTACAAGCGCCGGCTTGGATGCAAGGCGGAAACTGGAAGCATGTGTTTGGTACTGACGATTTAGGCCGCGATGTTCTGAGCCGCCTCATCTTTTCTATTCGCATGAGCCTCCTGGTTGCGTTTTTGGGTACCGTTATCGGCGCAATTCTGGGTACGGCCCTCGGCTTTCTGGCGGCTCACTTTCGCGGCTGGGTTGATGACATCGTGATGGTAGGGATCGATTTTCAGGCCTCTTTACCGTTTTTTATCATCGCGCTGGCATTTCTCGCCTTTTTTGGCAACAGCCTGACGCTATTCATTGGTCTGATGGGTATCTACGGCTGGGAGCGCTATGCGCGCATCACACGCGGACTCACATTATCTGCAGTCACCCATGGTTATGCTGTTGCGGTCAACACGCTTGGCGCAACTCCCGTCAGAGTCTACCTGCGTCATATTCTTCCGAACATATCCAGCGCTTTAATCGTTTGTATGACCCTGAACTTTCCAAGTACCGTCATCCTGGAATCCTCCTTGAGTTTTCTCGGTATCGGCATCCAGCCGCCGATGACCAGTCTTGGAAACATGCTCGGGTTCGGCCGGGATTATCTGACCACAGCCTGGTGGATCACCGTGTTACCGGGCGTTACCATCTTTTTGGCAACGCTTGCCATGAGTATCCTCGGTGACTGGGTCCGTGACCGGTTAGATCCAACATTGAGATAAATATGGAACACAAACAATATCTATTCTGCCCGGGTCCGGTAATGGTTTCCGAAACCGTTCGCCAGGCCTTACTCCATCCGGATATGTGCCACCGGGTACCCAGCTTTGAAAACATCATTCAAAATGTTCAAAAAGATCTTTTAAAAGTCTTCAAGGCCAACGATGATTACACTGTTTTGCTGATTACCGGATCGGGTACGGCCGCTAACGAAACCGTGGTTTCCTCCTGTTTTTCCGATGCCGACAAGGTGCTTTTGATCAGCAATGGCGAATTTGGCGGTCGCTTGGAAGAACTTCTCCAAATCCATGATGTCCGGGCCGACATCCTGAAATATGAATGGGGGGTACAGCCACATGTGGCGGACATTGAACAAAAATTGAAGGATGATCCGCAACTCACCGCCATCATGATGGTATTTCATGAGACCAGCACAAGTGTGGTCGACCCGGTCCAGGCAGTGGGAGAATTGGCCCACCGCTATGGGAAGACCTTTATCGTGGACGGCGTCAGTGCGGTGGGCGGCGAAGATGTGGATGTGGTCCGAGATCACATCGATTTTTGCACCTGTTCATCCAACAAATGCCTGGCCAGTTTCGCCGGGGTGGGCATCATTTGTGCCAAAATATCCCAGTTGCAAAAAACGCAAAACAACAAAATACGGATTGCCTATCTCAATTTGCATCGGCTTTACCACATGTCGAAAACCCGCCACCAGACGCCAAACACCCCATCGGTGACCATGTTCATCGCCCTGGAGGCGGCGGTGAAGCGTCTTCTCCGGGAAGGACTGACGGAACAGATCAATCGCCACCGACAATGCGCGCGGATCATTCGCGACGGGGTGAGACAGATGGGCCTTGAGCTGCTCATCGATGATCGGATCGCATCCAATACCGTGAGTTCGGTTTTTTTACCGGCCGATGTTCTTATGGAAAAATTTATCCTGCAAATGGAGCATAAAGGGTTTACTGTTTACGCCGGGAAGGGTCCTTTAAAATCTAAAAATATGTTTCAAATTGCCAATATGGGTGAGGTCAACGAAGGAATGTGCGCTATCTTTCTCAATACCATGCGCGACACACTAACAAAGTTAAAAATGCGGGCAACTTGATCATGTTTCCGGGGCATTGGCGCTGAGCCAATTTATTCAGTTCGCTTCCAGAATATCTCTCAGCGCTGTTGATAAGTCTTTAGGACCAAAAGGCTTCTGGATAAAACCGTTGCACCCTTTGGCCAGGATGGTTTTGGCGAGACCGTCGATACTGTATCCGCTCGAAAGGAGAACTTTAATATCCGGATCGATCTCCTTGAGCCGGTCATAGGTTTCACCGCCACCCATTTCGGGCATGATCATGTCCAGAATGACGATATCAATTTTGCCCTTATTATTCTCGTATGCTTCGATCGCTTCTTTGCCGTTTTTTGCCAAAAATACCGAGTAGCCCAAAGTTTCCAACAGCTTTTGGCCGACTTCAGTAATCGCTTTTTCATCATCCATGAGCAGCACCGACTCGGTGCCCAAAACCATTTCTTGCGCCAGCTCTTTTTCCCGCACGACTTCTTTTTCAGTTACCGGTAAAAAAATATTGAAAGTAGCGCCTTTCCCCTTCCGGCTTTGCACGGTGACGATGCCATCATGATTTTTGATTATTCCGTAAACAGAAGCAAGCCCAAGCCCCGTCCCTCGGCTCTTTTCCCGGGTGGTAAAAAAGGGATCAAATATTCTTTGCTGGGTTGCCTTGTCCATGCCGATGCCGGTGTCGGTCACCGATATTTTTACATACCGGCCTGGATTCACGCCATAAGGTTTGACGTATGCTTCGTCCAAAGTCACGTTTTCGGTCTCCAGAAACAGCTTGCCTGTTCCTGACATGGCCTGCCATGCATTGACATAAAGGTTTAATAACACCTGCTCAATTTGGGTTCGATCCACCGCCACGGTCCAGATGCCCTTCTGGTTCTTTCTATGAATACTGATCTCTTTCTTTGTCCGGCCAAACATTTCAGAATTCTTGTTGACGATATCATTAAGATCGACCGGCGTTGTTTCATATTTGCCACCCCTGGCAAAGCCCAGAAGCTGTCCGGTCAGAGCTGCTGCGCTTTTGACACTTTCCTCAATTCCCTTGAGGTGCTCGAAATGGGGATGGGAAGGCTCGATATCCATCGACATCAATGATGTACGCCCCTGGATGCCCATGAGTAAGTTGTTAAAATCGTGGGCAATGCCTCCGGCCAAAGTGCCGATCGATTCCATCTTTTGGGCCTGCTGAAGTTGGAGTTGAAGTTTCTTTTCTTCAGCGATATTGGTTAACACCCCTTGAATGCCGACCACATTGTCATTCTCATAGATAAGCGTGCTCGAACTTCGGACCCATATCGGTTCGCCTGATTTATCTAAAATCCGGTACTCTGTCGGTTTGATAATGCCGGCCATGAGTTCCTCGTATCTGCCAGCCAACAGCTCCAGATCTTCTTCATAAATGATTTCAATAAAATGCTGGCCGATCAATTCCGATGGATCATATCCGGCCAGTGTTTTGGTGACCGGACTGATATAGGTTAGGGTTCCATTTTGATCTGTCTGAAAAATAACGTCGTTGATGTTCTCAACCAAAAGCCGATATTTTTCCTCGCTCTTTTGCAGCGCTTTTTCGGCTTGCTTGCGATCTTCAATTTCCAATTCAAGATCGCTCTTTGATTGTATCAAGCGCGCTTGCTCTTGTTCCAGGCTGGTGGCTAAAGCCTTTCCTTTTTCGTGAGTGGTGACAAGTCCTTTTACCAATACGGCCACCGACATCGCGGCGATGGCATTCAAAACGATAAAATTTACGCCGGCGGCCACCATCGCCTGCGGTGTGCTGAAAAACGGAAATGTTTGGCCAAACCGATCCACTACGAATGTCTGAAATTGTTGATAGTAATTTTCTTTCAATCCGGTCGTTTTCATTAGTGTCATGTTCCCATATCGGCGGCAAACCCTAATCGCCTGAAATTAAAGCATTCTTTTATCACTTATAAACCTAACATATGCAAGATGCCAAGACAAGACTCAAGCCCGAAATCGCTAAAGAAACATGAAGTTTTGACAAATTTAGCAATATTGTGTTATTAATAAAGCTTAATGGTTCCGGCGATTAAAAGAAATAGAAATGATTTCAAGAGGATATTTAATGGATCTTAAAATATCAGAGCTAATTGACGTACCCAAAATTCAAAAACTCACAGATAGTTTTTATGAAGCCACCGGTATACCTTCAGCGGTTGTGGCTAACGATGGAATTATTGTCACCAAAACAGGCTGGACGGATATATGTACCCAATATCACCGCAAGAATCCGATAACAGAGGAGAGGTGTCTAAAGAGCAATAGCAAGCTGCGAGACCGTTTAAAGGAGGGACAACCACACGTTATTTATAAGTGTCCCAACGGATTAATCGATGCTGCCGCGCCAATTGTTATTGCCGATGAACTTTTGGCTTACGTCATTACGGGGCAATTCTTATTCGAGAAACCGAGTGCTGAGGTAATCGATTTTTTTAAAAAACAGGCCAAAGAAGTCGGATTTGACGAATCGGTTTATTTAAAAGCCTTATCTGAGGTTCCCGTTATTTCAGAAAAAAGAGTAAAGCCGATCCTGAATTTTCTTTCCGATTTCGCAGGGCTTCTCGCTGAGCTGGGATTTAATCGCCTAAAACAAATGGAAGCATCCGAAGCAGTGCAAAAAACACAGGCGCAGCTTGAAAATCGGGTTTGGGAGCGCACGGCGGAATTGTGGAATTCTAATGAGATGCTGAAGGCCGAAATTTCCGAGCGCAAGCAGGCCGAAGCCGCGCTAAAGGAGAGCCGGCGAAGTTGGCAAAGCATCGTTAATAATGCAGTGATTGGAATCTATCAGGTTTCAGATGTGGGAAAATTCATTCTGGTTAATCCCAGATTGGCCGATATATTCGGCTTCAAGTCCCCGGATGATTTTATGGTTTCGGTGCACAATATCTCCGAACTTTATATAAATCCTGAAGACAGACCGCCGATTTTGCATGAAATGAACACCAAAGGCTTTGTTGACGGGGCCGAGGCCCGGTTTCGACATAAAGACGGACAGGCAATATGGATAAGGATAAGTGCCCGGGCCATACAAGACGCATCAGGCGAAACCGTGTATGAGGGATTTATGCTGGATGTCACAGATGTTAAGCGAGCCCAGAGGGCCCTGCAAAAGTCCGAGCTTTGGGTGCGCAATATTTTTGCATCATTAAATGAAGCCGTTTTCGTAATCACTCCTGAACGGGTCTTTTCCGATATGAATGAGGCCGCTTTGGACATGTTGGGATATACAAGAGAAGAGCTCCTGAATCGTCCGTCAGATATAGCCCATGTTGACCATGAGCATTATCTGGAATTCGGGCGGAAGTTGGAGCAGGGTATTAAAAAGGAAGGGGTGGCCAACCTTCAGTTCAGGTTGCGCAGAAAAAATGGGGATATTTTCCCCAGCGAGCACACCATTACGCCCATGATCGATGAAACGGGGAAAACCATCGGTATGGTTAGTGTGGTTAGAGATCTTTCAGAACAAAAAAAGATGGAGGAAGAAAAACAAAGACTCGAAGCCCAACTCCAACAATCCCAGAAAATGGAAGCCATCGGTACTTTGGCCGGCGGCATTGCGCATGATTTCAATAATATTCTCGGCATCATCATTGGAAACACAGAGCTTGCAATCGATGATGTGCCGGAATGGAACCCGGCCAAGGAATGTCTGCAAGAGATTCGCAAAGCCTCTATGCGCGCAAAGGATGTGGTACGGCATATTCTGAGTTTTGCCCGCAAGACGATGGCGGAGCGAAAACCAATCCAGATCGGCACAATTATTAAGGATTCACTAATACTGATACGGGCTTCGATCCCGGCCACAATTGAAATCCGCCAAAACATCGCCTGTGCATCCGAGATGATTTTAGCAGACCCAACGGAGATCAATCAGATTTTGATGAACCTTTGCACCAATGCCTCCCACGCCATGCCGGATGACGGGGATGTTCTGGAGGTCAGCCTGGAAGCCATAAGCCTGGATAAAGCGTCAGTATCTCAATATGAAGATCTGGCGACTGGAAATTATGTAAAGTTGACCGTGAAAGATAGCGGACAGGGTATAGATCCTGAGATTATGGATCGAATTTTTGATCCTTACTTTACCACCAAAGATGTTGGCAAAGGAACCGGGATGGGATTGTCGGTCGTTTATGGAATCGTAAAGAAAAATGAGGGGGCAATTAAAGTAAAAAGTGAATTCGGAAAGGGAACGATTGTTGAAGTCGTGTTTCCGCTTGTTGAACAAACGCCGAAATCTGAGGAAAAAGAAGAATCGAGAACCTTACCAGGCGGAACCGAGTGCATTCTTTTTGTCGATGATGAAAAATCTTTAGCCAAGATGGCTGAACAGATGCTGAAACGTCTAGGCTATGAAGTGGTGTCAAAGACGAATCCAAAGGACGCTTTGGCGTTATTCAAAGCAGAACCGAATCGTTTTGACCTGGTAATGACCGACATGGCCATGCCCCAGCTGGCAGGGGATCGATTGGCGCATGAATTGATGAAGATCCGACAGGATATACCCGTTATTATCTGCACGGGTCACAGTGACCGTATCGATAAGGATAAAGCCAAAAAACTGGGTATTAAAGCCTATACCATGAAGCCTCTTGTGATGCGGGATTTGGCCGATACCGTGCGGAACGCATTGGACAAATAAGTTGGAAGATTAGGGAATGGATGATTGAAGGGCATTCCTTCTCAACTCGGTGGAATGCCCCTGTTTGGTTTATAAGAAACCTACACTACGATTACATTTGCCGCAGCAGGACCTTTTTGACCCTGCTCGATGTCAAAGGTAACCTCATCGCCTTCATTCAGAGACTTGAAACCGGATGCATTTATCGCGGAATGATGAACAAATACATCCGCACCTTCTTCCTGCTCTATGAAGCCAAAACCCTTGGTATTGCTAAACCACTTTACAATTCCATTAGCCATAGTAGTACCCTCCTTTCAAAAAATTATCATAGCTTCAAACTTCAGGTAGCCACTCTGACAAATGGAACTTCCCTTTAGAACGAAACCGGCCCATCAATGAATAACAGGCCATACTGATTGAAAGCATAATAAGGCCTTTTGGGAATAAAGCAAGTCGATAGCCGTTAATTAACAAATTAAACCAAGAATCCAATTATATATTTGGCTCTCTCCGACAAGATTTCTGTGGAAAAAAGGCTGGATTTCCTGGAATGATTCTTAATTGTTGACATGTAAATTTAGTTTGTATACTAAGCATTATCATGAAAGCTTACGATGATTGCATTGTGTTCCTTTTGGCCAAAGCCTATCAAAAAGCACACGCTCAACTGAAAAAACGATTGTCTCCTTATGGTCTCACTCCCATCCAGAGCCTACTCCTGGCTGACCTGTGGGGGGAGGACGGTATCTCTGCCAGTGAAATCGGTAAGCGCTTAACGCTGGATCCGGCAACACTGTCTGGTGTTATTGATCGTATGATTTCAAGGGGTTGGATAGGGAAAATATCTGATCCCGAAGATAAACGCGTTCATCGCATATTTTTAACTGAAAAGAGTAAAAAATTGCAGCCCGAGGTCCTGGCAGAACGCAATCAAGCCAATGAAGAAGTGCTAGAACAGATGAATGCTGAGGAAAAAATATTGTTTAAACGGCTGTTGCGCGAAGTTCAAAGGTAGTTTTTTTTGGTATAGTATTTCGTACACAAATAAAATTTAATTTATCTGAAAGGAGTTTTCATGTCGGATTCGGAAGTTTATACAAAATTTATCGAATGGTTGGGCAAATCTTGGTGGAAACTGACCGAATCAGAGCATCTCATGCCGTTGATCGAGGCACGTTACAGCCCGGAAGAGGCCGCGTTCCTGACCGGAATGCCCCACTCGGCAGCATCGATCGAGGAACTGGTGCAGATAAAGGGAATGGAAACGGATGTACTGATTCCCAAACTTGATGCGCTGTGCCAGAAGGGGATCGTCTATAAAACGCAGCGCGGCGGCTCCGTTCGCTACCGGCTCAATGACGCCTATTTTGTGTATTACCGTAGCGCCTTTTGGCCGGGTAAGGAAGATGAAGACACCCGCAAGATGGCGCCCCTGGCAAATAAATACTACTTTGACGGCCTTTATGACCAATATGCAACGGTTCATGCCAAAGGCCTCAGGGCGTTGCCCATCAACAAAACCATCGACGATACGCGGCGCATTCTGCCCTACGAGGATGTCGTCCGGGTGCTGGACGCATTTGAATACTTCACCGTTTCGACTTGTCCCTGTCGGCACCGCAAAAATATGGATTCGGATTCACGCAGCTGTAAGCACCCGACCGAAAATTGCCTGCATTTCGATGAGTTGGGTCAATATTGCGTTGAAAACGGACTGGGCCGAGAAATTACACGCCAGGAAACCGAATCGATTCTGAAAGCATCTGCCGATGCAGGACTTGTGCATGGCCTCTCCAACTGGCAGGAAAAACCGGATACCATCTGCAACTGCTGCAGCTGTTGCTGTCTGTGGACGGAAGCGTATCACAAACTCGGGCACCATAAAAGCCTGGATCACTCCAATTACAGGGTAAAAATCAGGGCGAATTCGTGTAAAGCCTGTGGCCTTTGCGTGAAACGTTGTCCCATGGATGCGCTCCAGCTAAAAGTGACGGCCGAAGCGCAAAACAAATTCAGCAAAGCAGCGGCGTTGGACCCGGAAGCGTGTATCGGCTGCGGGGTATGTGTCCACAAATGTCCGACAGGATCTTTGACTCTGGAACGCAAGGAAGAGATTGTCGATCCGCCGAAGGATGTGCGTGAGTATGGAATGCGATTTATGGCGGATCGGAAAAAGGGGATACCGCTGCTGCGCGAATAATAAAAAGGGGGAACCATGGCAGAATGGCATAAAACCGGATGTGTGATGTGTGCCCAGAATTGTGGAATCGAGGTATGGGTTGAAGACAACCGCATGGCCAAGGTGCGGCCGGATAAAGACAACCTGCGCAGTCAGGGGTATATTTGCCGCAAGGGGCTGAATGTGGCTTACCATCAGCACCATGATCAACGCTTGACTCATCCGCTCAAACGGGTGGGCGACAATTTTGAAAAAATTTCCTGGGATCAGGCCATCGACGAAATTGCACAAAAACTGCGGGCGATCGTCGACCAGCACGGCCCCAAGGCGATGGCTTACATGGGTGGCGGCGGCCAGGGATGCCATTTTGAGGCCGCCTTCGGTGTTCGATTGATGCGCGGTCTCGGCTCCCAATATCACTACACGGCTTTGGGGCAGGAACTCACCGGCTCTTACTGGGTTTGGGGCCGGGCCGTGGGGCGGCAGAATTTAATTGTCGGGTCCGATCATCACAACACCGAAATGCTGGTTGCGGTGGGATGGAACGGTATGATGAGCCACCAGATGCCCCAGGCACGCAAATTTTTAAAGCGATTTTCAAAGGACCCGGAAAAACTGCTGGTCGTTATCGATCCGCGACTGTCTGAGATTGCGAAAATTGCCAATATGTATTTGCCGATCCGCCCCGGTACCGACGCGCTTATGACCCGGGCCATGATTGCGATCATTCTTGAAGAAGGATGGCAAAACCAGAAATACATTGAACAGCACGTCAGCGGCATTGACGAGATTGCTGCCTGGTTTGCGGACTTTGATGTTAGGAGTGCCTTGCAGGTTTGTGAGTTGGATTACACCCAGGTAAAAGAGCTATGCCAGCAAATGGCAACCCGCAAGTGGTCCATGCATTACGATCTGGGAGTGCTCATGAATCGTCACAGTACGGCCACCACCTATTTGCAGGCGATCCTTTTGGCAATTTGCGGCCGGATCTGTGTTCCGGGGGGGAATGTGATCCCCGGTTCGGTGATGCCGCTGGGGTCACATTCCGACGAACGCGATAAGAAAACCTGGCGCACGGTCACGACCGATTTTCCGGCCATTACAGGCGTCTTTCCACCCAATGTAATGCCGGAGGAAATCTTAGGCGACCATCCGGAGCGGTTGCGCGCCGTCATTATCGGGCAGTCCAACCCCCTGCGCTCCTATGCGGATACGACCGCCTATGAGAAGGCCTTCAAACATCTCGATTTGCTGGTGACGGCCGAGCTGGCCATGACCGAAACCGCCCAACTTTCGCACTATGTGCTGCCGGCTCGCTCCGCTTATGAATCGTGGGACGGCACCTTTTTCCCGTGGACCTATCCGGAAATATTCTTTCAAATGCGCCGGCCGATTATCCAGCCGGAAGGCGAACCTTTAGAAGTCAGCCAGTTTATGACGCGACTGGCCGACAAGCTGGGTCTCATTCCGGAAATCCCGGATTCGCTTTTCCAAGCCGCAAAGGGTGACCGCTTGCAATTTGGAATGGCATTGATGACATATGCCCAGTCCGAACCAAAGGCCATGAAGAACATGCCCTTTATTCTGGCAAAAACATTGGGCCAGGAGTTGGGATCAGCCAATTTGGCCACCTTATGGGGTCTTTTGATGACCGGGCCGAAACAATTTCAGGAAAATGCCGCCCGCATGGGGTTTACTCCCGGGCTGAGCATGGGGGAAGAGGTCTTTAAGACGATTCTGGATCGTCCGGAAGGGATCTGGATCGGCAGTTTGGACCCGGAAAAAAATATGCAGCGAATCAAAAACGAAGACGGGCGGGTCAATGTCCTTATTCCCGAACTGGCCGAGTGGATCCAGGGGATTGACGCCCAATCCGAAACCGAAGCACTCAAAGCCGACGCAGACTACCCTTTTGTGCTTTGTGCCGGTCGTCACATGGATATGAACGCCAACACGCTCATGCGTGATCCGGCCTGGAACAAGGACCGCCGGGCATGCACGTTGGCCATGCATCCCGAAGATGCCAAAGCATCCGGCTTCGAGGATAAGCAAATGGTGAAAATCACGACCGAAGCCGGAACAGAGGAAATCGAGCTGGAGGTGACCGAAACGACACGCCCGGGACAGGTGATCATACCGCACGGATTTGGCTTGGAATATAATGGCAAAGTGTATGGCGCCAATGTCAATCGCCTAACGAAAAACACTTACCGGGATCATGTGGCCGGAACGCCGTTACATCGATACGTACCCTGTAGAATCGAAGCCCTTTAGTTTTGCACCCAAGTAGAGGAGAAAAGCTGAAAGGAGAAACCAATATGGAGAAGCTTACACGTCGAACAAAGGCGCTGGCCCGCTGCTATGGCGCCAGTGTCGTTGGCATTGCAACCATTGATATGCTTAAAGGGGGCCCGCCATCGGCAGACCTGACATACGTATTGCCCAATGCCAAAGCAGCCATGAGTTTTGCCGTGCCGTTGGATCAGAACCTGATAGAGCCCTATTTTGCCAAAAAGGATCATGACTCTCATTTCCAGGATAATATCCATAAAAACGTCATTGCCAGCGGGATTTCCCTAGAACTTGCCAATTTCTTGGACCAAAAGGGGTATCCCTCGGTTCCGTTGAATTCCAATGCCGCTTACCGGATCGATACACCCAATGGACGCTTTGACGAAAAGCCACCCATCTCGCATCGATATCTGGCCGTTGCTTCGGGGATCGGATTCTTTGGACATTCCGGAAACTTCCTGACGCCAACCGAAGGGGCTGCCGTCATCCTGGGATCCGTCGTTACCGAAGCTGAACTGATACCAACCCAACCGATAGCGGCAGAGGAGAATTATTGCGATGACTGCTTGTTATGCGAAGCGGCTTGCGCGTCAGGATTTATTAAAAAGGACGGCAAAGTGACCGTTACAATGGGAGGTCGCGATTTTGCATATGGCCAACGAAGACACAATAACCGTTGCGATTATGTGTGCGGCGGCTTTGCCGGTCTTCATAAATCGGGTAAATGGTCGACCTGGTCACCGGCCAGATTCCCGATCCCCGAAACAGACGAAGCGTTTTATCCGGCGTTGCTTAATGCCGTAGGGCCGTTTCTTAAAAGACCGAAAACAGAAATGATGGTGTTCAACAACCTGATGCCGGGGGATAAAGTCGAATTAACGTGCGGGCATTGTCAACTGCTGTGTCACCCGGATAAGGAAGTCCGCAAAAAACGGTATAAATTGCTGACCCAAAGCGGGGTGATCGTCCAAAATCCGGACGGATCGCGTGAAGCGGTTTCGCCTGAAGAGGCAAAAGAACGGCTGGCCGCCATGTCCCCGGAACAACGCGCTCTATACGAGGAGGTATGAAATGTTAAAGACACCCATTACTGAAATGTTCGGCATCGAGCGGCCCATTGTCCAGGGCGGGCTCATGTGGATCGCCCGATCGGAACTTGCCGCTGCGGTCGGCAATGCGGGCGGAATCGGGTTTATGACGGCCCTCACATTTGACGAACCGGAGGGCTTAAGGGCCGAAATTCGCAAATGCCGTGAGATGACCGACAAACCGATCGGCGTCAATCTCACCTTTCTGCCTACCTTCCGACCCCCTGATTACCCGGCCTATATTAATGTCTGCATCGAAGAGGGGATTAAATTTATCGAAACCGCCGGCCGGAATCCGGAACCGTATATGGAACAAATCAAATCCGGGGGGATCAAGGTAATCCATAAGTGCACCTCCGTGCGGCATGCCGTCAAGGCCGAGAAGATCGGCTGTGACGCCGTCAGTATCGATGGATTTGAGGCCGCAGGACACCCGGGTGAGGATGATGTGACATCGTTGATTCTGATCCCCTTAACCCGTGATGCCTTAAGTATACCGATTATTGCTTCCGGTGGGTTTGCCGACGGCAGAGGGCTTGTGGCTGCGCTGGGACTCGGAGCAGATGCAATGAATATGGGCACCCGCTTTGTTGCCACGCAGGAGGCGCCGGTGCACCCTAATGTCAAACAGGCTTATGTTGATAACGGTGAACGCGACACCCGCTTGATCATGCGCACCCTAAGGAATACGGAACGGGTTTTGCACAATCCCGTTGTTGATCAAGTGCTTGAAATCGAGAGCAAAGGCGATACCAAAATAGAGGATATTGCCCCCTATGTATCCGGAACGGTGGGCAAGCAGATGCTGGAAAACGGTGAAATGGAGAAAGGGGTTCTGGCTGCCGGCCAGAGCACGGGACTTGTGCATGACATCCCGACGTGCAAAGAGCTTCTGGATAGAATTATGGCGGAGGCGAAGGAGATTATTAAGAGGAAGTTCTCACAAGCGCTATAGCAGATAGGCATTTACCCTATAAATAAATCACAATAATCAATAAACAAATAACAAAAAAGCATCAATGACCCAAATCTCAAATAACAAACCAGATTAAAAGGTTGGCCATTGGAATTTGATATTTGAAGTTTGGAATTTATTTGGAATTTGGTGCTTGCAATTTGTTTTTTGCGGCGTACGCCTTTCCAACAGCGCCGGTTTATCCGGCTGTTGAGAGAGGAGAATCATCATGGCAGCAGAAAGTATTTATGAAGCATTGGCAAAGCATCTGGACCAAGGGATTGTCGGCGCACCTTTGTCGCCCGCGCTTTTAGGAATTCTTAAAGTGTTATTTCCCGCCGAAGAAGCGGAGATCGCCGCAAGCCTGCCGCTGCAGAATCAGACCCTATCGGAATTAAGTGTCCAATTTCCGGACAGGGCCGATTCGCTCGAGGAAATCCTAAGCCGCATGGCCAAACGCGGAACGGTATTTACGAGTCAGCGACCGGGTAAAGAGAGGAAATACCGTCTGCTTCCATCAATTGTAGGATGGGCGGAAACACCCTTTTGGGCGGCCAAGGATACGCCGGACGCCCGCAAACTGGCGCCCTTGTGGCTAAAATACCGGGAAGAAGCATTCGGTGAAGAATTGGCCCGCAATAAAACGCCCGTGATGCGGGTTCTTCCGATTTCCAAGTCCCTGCGTGAAACCAGTGAAATTCTGCCTTACAACGCACTCAAGCCGATGGTAGAGGCCCAGTCGTTTTGTGCCGTGGCCCATTGTCCCTGCCGGCAAATGTGGACATATGCGGGGAAGGGATGTGATCATTCACTTGAAAATTGTCTGCATTTCGGTTCAATGGGGCGCTATATGGTCGAACAGGAGATGGCGCGGGAGATAACAACCGCCGAAACGCTGGAGATTTTAAAAGCAGCCAATGAGGAAGGACTGGTACACGCGGCTGAAAACATGGAAGGCCATCTGGGAACGATCTGCAACTGCTGTGGCTGCTGTTGCGTGTTTTTGGATACAAAAAAGAAGATGGGACTCCACACTATCTCTTCCTCCAACTATGTTGCCCAGGTGGATAGCGCGGAATGTGCGGGCTGCGGCACCTGTGAAGAGCGGTGCCCCATGGACGCCATCCGGGTCGGGGAGGATGAGGTGGCCGTCGTGGATGCGGCAACCTGCATCGGCTGTGGCGTCTGTACTCCGACATGCCCCAATGAGGCGGTTGAGCTGACACTGCGTGAGCAAGTTACACCACCACCGGATTTGAACGAATTCTTTGCCAAACGATGGAAGCAGGAAACCGCCGGGTAAGTGTATTAATGACCGTTTAAGGGTTCAAAGGTTCAGGGTTCAGAGGTTAAACGAAAGAAAAATAACTCTGAACGGTGAACTCTGAACCTTTGAACGACTATAAAAAAAAAGACTAACAAGGAGGTTATTGAAGATGAATCAAGACGTTTACAAACAGATGCTGGAGGTTATGAAAGGCCGCCGAGGCGAGTATTCGGGCATGGACATTCCGGAATTTTATGCCATGGTGGAGGAGCTCTTTACCCCGCAGGAGGCCGAAGTGAACAATGCCCTGCCACGTAAACCGGCCACTGCGGCCGACATTGCCAAGGAGATGGGCAGGGATGAGACGGAAATCGAGCAAATCCTGGAGCAGATGGCTGATAAAGGACTTTGTACGACATTTGTGGCCCAAGGCACGCGATTCTATCAGGGGGCGGCCTTTATGATAGGGATATTCGAATATCAATTCATGCCCGGCCGGGTAACCGAAAGAGACAAAAAAATAGCGCAGCTGATCCACGATTATAAGAAAGCTTATAAAGCCAACAAAGCCGAACGACCGATGACTTACCCCTTCACGCGGGTCATCACGGTCGATAAAACCATTAAGGCTGGGAATACGATCCATACCTATGACCAGGTGGCGACCTATATCGACAAATACGATACCATCGGTGTGGGAACCTGTTTCTGCCGGCATGAAGCCCGGCTGCTGGATGAGGACACGCATGATATGCCGATGGAGGTGTGTATGTTATTTGGTCAAGGTGCGGAGTATCTCATCGAAAGACTGGGCGGTCGCAAGCTGACCAAACAGGAGGCCAGAGAAGTACTGGATCGGGCCGAAGAGGCGGGACTGGTTCATATGTCCCGCAACACCACCGAGGATATCACCTTTATGTGCAACTGCGACCGCTGGCATTGTGAAGTCATTACGGGTGTTCTCAAGCAATCCAAACCGGCGCTGTTCTTCAACTCAGGCTTTCTGCCCCGGTTTGATCCGGATCTTTGCCAGGCCTGCGAGACCTGCATCGGCCGCTGCCCGGCGGATGCGCTGGTCATGGGAGATGCGGACTTGCCCGTAGTCGATTTGGACCGGTGCTTCGGATGTGCGGTTTGCGCCACCGGCTGTCCGGAAGAGGCGATCGGGATGGATGCCAAACCCGATTTTCCGGTCCCGCCGAAGGATCCCAAGGAGCTGGTGACAGCATTGAAGGCCAGCATGGCCAGATAACCTAAACAATCTATTAGAGGAAAATTTAATGTCTAAATTATTTGAAGCAACGGAAATTAATGGAATGAAGCTGGCCAATCGGTTCGTACGATCCGCCACCTGGGAGGGAATGGCGACTGATGATGGCGCTGTCACGGCCAAGCTGAATGATTGCATGCTCAAACTGGCCCAAGGCGGTGTCGGCCTGATCATCTCCAGCCACGCCTATGTTCATCCCCGCGGACAGGCAGGTCCCTGGCAGCTGGGGGTGTATAAGGATGAATTGATCCCCGGCCTAAAGGCAATGACGGAGGCGGTACACACAAAGGGCGCTAAAATCGTTATGCAGTTGGCTCACGCCGGATTTTTTGCCAACGCCAAATTGACCGGGCAAACACCACTTGCGCCTTCAAATGTTGAGGGAATTGCAAAAGGAACGCGTCAGGAGTTGACTGTGGCCGAGATAAAAGAAATTGTAGCCGCACTTGCCAGCGGCGCTGAGAGGGCGAAAGCGGCCGGTTTTGACGGAGTGCAGATTCATTCGGCCCATGCGTATCTATTAAGCCAGTTCCTTTCACCGGCATTTAACAAACGCACCGATGAGTACGGGGGCGATATCCGCAGCCGGGCAAAAATTCATACCGAGGTCCTCCAGGCGATCAGGGAGGCGGTCGGTACCGACTACCCGGTTTTGATAAAGATAAATTCACAGGATTTCATAGATGACGGATTAAGCCTCGAAGATTCGGTTGAGGTAGGGAAGATGATGGCCGACGGCGGGATCGATGCTATAGAAATCAGCGGCGGCATGCTCTACAACCCTAAATTGAGTCCCAGCCGGGTGGGAATCAATAAAGCAGAAAAAGAAGCCTATTTCCAGGAAGCCGCCCAAGCGTTTCGAGCGAAAATCGATGTACCTTTGATCCTTGTCGGCGGCAATCGATCTTTTGAAGTGGCCGAACGACTGTTGGACGAAGGGGTGGCCGATTATATTTCCCTATGCCGACCCTTTATCCGGGAGCCGGGCTTGATCAACCGCTGGAAATCCGGAGACCGACAAAAAGCGACCTGTATTTCCGACAATCAATGTTTCGGACCGGCCATGAAAGGGAAGGGGATTTACTGTATTACCGAGGAAAGACAGAAACAACACGCTAAAGAAAGCTAATAGGATGTCACCATTGGTCGATTCCAGAAACTTGGACAAATTATCTTTAATCTATACTATGATGGTTTCGTAAAAAGTCGGAAAACATATCTTTCCGAAATAATTATATAAAA
>CAZHAH010000024.1:0-49541 GCA_964530095.1 uncultured Desulfobacteraceae bacterium
TCGGGTACAAAGATAACATTATGATTCTTGCGGGTTTTGCCATCCTTTTTATAAATATTACTAATTTCTGATTCCAATATAAATCTTACCCGGCCTCTGCAGGAAGGTGGGACCTGTTGATCACAATTTTGTGAAATTTCCTCTTTGAGTTTAAAAAGTCCCCTTTCGGTGGGAATCAGTTTTGTTTTGATTTCTGAAAACCATTGCGGATGGGTAAAATCACCGGTTCCAACCACCGTTATCCCTTTTAACTGGGCGGCAATATACAGATTTTCAAGGTCAAGATTTTTGGCCGTGGCACGCGAATATTTTGAATGCACATGTAAGTCGGCGATAAATTTCATGTTGTAAAATCACCTAAATATGGTATATGCTGCACAATGATAGTTATATATATTGTGTTTATTTTTATATTGATATTTATCTAAGAATTATCTATTTATGAACCAACATCGTCTGGTTGTTTATAACCGGCGTTTAATGAACAATTAATTAAACACGTAATAAGAAGCTATTAGTTATTTTTTTTTCAACAATAAGAGGGGTTAGGCGAATATTAGCATTATTAACGGCACTAATAGTATTAATATAAATTCTAATTAATATTTATAGCCCCAGTAGGATATTACAATGAAATTTACAATAAACAAAAATGAGATCATTGGTGTTCTGGCAAACATTCAGGGTATAACCGGACGACGGAGCAATCTTGCGATTACTGAAAATGTATTAATTAAAACCACCGCATCCGGGATTAAGCTGAATGCCACCGACCTTGAAACCGGGTTTGAAGGAACGTATCCAGCCGAAGTCGAATCCGAGGGCACGGTCGCGATTAATTCTCGAAAATTATTTGAAATTGTCAGAGATTTTCCGAGTGATGACATTCTAGTCAACGAGGTTGAAAACCGTTGGATTGAGATCGGCAATGAAAAAGTATTGTATCATATTGTTGGCATGAATCCGGATGAATTCCCGGAGACGCCCCAAATTGAAGAGGCGGATGTTTATGAAGTTGATTCGATGGACTTTAAAAAAATGATCGAAAGAACCGTCGTTATTGCCGGCGCCGGCGATGAAAAACGGGCTCATATTATCGGTGTCTATTTAGAAAGAATGCTTCAAGAGGAAGCCAAAATTTTAAGAATGATTACAACCGATGGGAGCCGTCTGTCGAAAGTGGATTATATTTTTGACAAAGAATATGAGTTTAAAACCGGACCGGGGGTACTTGTTCCCAAAAAAGGGTTAAACGATGTCGGTAAATTCATCACTTCGACAGGATCCATAATATTAGGTGTAAAGAAAAACCATTTTACCGTCAGAATGGGAAATGAAGCCTTTATTATCAGGCTTTTCGAAGGAGAATTTCCGAAATATGATGATATCATCCAAAAATATGAAGGCAAAGAAATAAAATTGGATCGCCAATTGTTCCTAATGATGCTAAAGCGCATGTCCATTTTGTCTTCCGACAGTTACAAAGGCGTTGTCTTTAATTTTTCAGAAGAAAGGCTTGAAATAACCACCACCAATCCCGATATTGGAGAATCCAAAGAGGATATGAAGATTGAATTTGAAGGCGATCCGATAAAAGCGGCCTTCAATCCAAGATTCTTTATCGAAGCGCTCAATGTTATCGATGATGAAACCGTGGTCTTGACAATCAAAGATGAAGAAACGCCCTGTTTGTTAGAACCGGAAAAAGACAAACGGTTTTTGAGCGTCATAATGGCGATGAGAATATGATCAAAGCAGCTGATACATACAGTGCCGATAATATAAAAATACTCGAAGGTCTCGAAGCCGTACGCAAAAGACCTTCCATGTATATCGGGAATGTCGATGCAGAAGGGCTTCATCATCTGGTTTACGAGGTCGTAGACAATAGTATTGATGAAGCCATGGCCGGATATTGTGACACCATTGAAATTACCATACATACCGACAATAGTGTCAGCGTCGAAGACAATGGCCGCGGCATACCGGTCGATCTGCACAAGAAGGAAAAAGTACCGGCGGTGGAAGTGGTGATGTCAAAACTTCATGCCGGCGGAAAATTTGACGACCATTCATACAAGGTGTCGGGCGGACTTCACGGCGTCGGCGTTTCGGTTGTCAATGCGCTGTCAAAATTATTGGAGGTGGAAATATATAAGGATGATCGGATCTACTATCAATCCTATGAGAAGGGCATAAAAACCTGTGAACTCAATGTCATTGGAAAAACACGCAAACGGGGCACCAAGGTCCATTTTATTCCGGATACCGGAATTCTAAACCACGATAATTTTTCTTTTGATATTTTGAGCCGCCGTCTGCGCGAACTCGCCTTTTTAAACAAGGCCTTGAGTATAACACTTGAAGACGAAAGATCAGATGAGAAAAAGAAATTTTACTACAAAGGCGGTATTTCATCTTTTGTTGAATATTTGAACCGGCGCCATAGCGGCCTGCATAAGCCGATATTGATAGAGGGTGTCAAAAATGACGTTCAAATCGATGTGGCGATTCAGTATAACGATACCTATACCGAAAAACTTTTCTCCTTTGCCAACAATATTCACACCACAGAAGGCGGATTCCATTTGATTGGATTTAAAGCGGCTCTAACCCGAACACTTAATCATTATTCAACCAACGGCAATCTGTCCAAAACGCTTCAGGCGAAAATCAGTGGCGATGATGTCAGGGAGGGGTTGGCTGCCGTCATTAGTGTCAGAATTACGAATCCACAATTCGAAGGCCAAACCAAAACCAAACTCGGAAACAGTGAAGTCAAAGGACTGGTAGAACAGCTCGTCAATGAAAAGCTGAGTACATTTTTAGAGGAAAATCCATCGGTAGCCCGGAAAATCCTGGCTAAAGCGGTTGATGCGGCTCGGGCAAGAGATGCAGCTAAACGAGCCAGAGACTTGGCCCGAAACAAAGGGGCCTTGGTCGATGCAACCCTTCCCGGTAAACTGGCCGAGTGTCAGATATCCGATCCTGAAAAAAGGGAAATTTTTCTGGTAGAGGGGGATTCTGCCGGGGGAAGTGCCAAACAGGGAAGAGACCGTAAATATCAGGCCATTTTACCTTTAAAGGGGAAAATATTAAATGTAGAAAAAGCAAGATTTGATAAGATTCTGCGCAGTGAAGAAATAAAAAATATCATAACGGCCCTAGGAACCGGCGTTGGGAGAGAAGAGTATGATATCGATAAAATCCGATACCAGAAAGTCGTTATTATGACGGATGCGGATGTAGACGGCTCTCATATTAGAACGCTTTTACTAACATTTTTTTACAGGCAAATGCCCGAAATTATAGATAAAGGATTTTTATATATTGCCCAGCCACCGCTTCTTAAGATCGGAAAGGGCAAAAATGAAAGCTACCTTAAGAACGAAGAAGACTTTAATGATTACGTCATAAAAAGAGCCTCCAACGAACATGGCGTAAAATTAGGTCAAAGCGAGACGCTTTTAACCAATCACCAGCTTTATGTTTTTCTTGGGAATTTAATGGAGTATTTTTCGGTGATTAACAGCCTCGAACGCCGGGGATTTAATCCCGATCTTTCCGAACTGCTGATTAGGGAGGGAATTTCGGGCAAAAAATTTTTGCAAGACCATCAACGCATGTCAACCCTGAAAGAAATCCTTACAGAAAAGGGGTATAATGTAAGCCGGCCGACCTGGAATGAGGATCGGGATGTTTATGAAATGATGGTGACACCGGAACCGGAACAGCACAACATACCCATGATAACAGCGTTTTCAGGCTTCGAACCTAAAGCGGTAAAGATAGGGAGAGGGCTTGTATTTTCAAGAAATTTTCAACTGGGCCTGATAACCGGAAAGCGGTTACAAAAATTTGATAAACCGCCCTTTGCCGTCGTAAGCAACAAGGGGGACAAGGAGTCCATTGTCGTGGAGGACAAAAAGAAACTCCTTACCTTCTTAATGGAGGCAGGGAAGAAGGGTCTGGGAGTTCAGCGCTATAAAGGGCTTGGCGAGATGAATCCCGAACAGCTGTGGGAAACAACGATGAACCCTGAAAAACGAACATTTCTCAAAGTAAAAGTCGAGGACATGTTTGAAACCGATGAGATTTTTACCGTTCTTATGGGGGATGAGGTCGAGCCCCGGCGCGAATTCATTCAAAAGAATGCGCTTGAGGTTAATATGCTCGATATATGAGATTTTATGAAACATGAAAAAAAGTCTGAAAGACTGAAAACAGTCTCGATTGAAGCGCGTGATATTCCGGATGCATGGTTTCAGTGTGTATACAAAATTTTAGATCACGGCTACAAGTACGTCATCGACCGCGGAAGCTACGAAGGACAAGAAAGACTTGAATTTGATTATGTCACCATCCATGCCACGTATCCCGGCGTAAGGCCTCTCATACCCGATATTCCCCCATCTTTAGGTATACCCAATCCGGTAGCCGATGGTTATATTGAGGAATATCTTCCCTATCTGATGACCTCTGAAAAACAGCCCAATGAAGATTATACCTATGGGCAGTATCTCGAATCCCAAATTGCCGAAGTGATCCGCATGTATCGGGAAGAGGGTCAAGGAACGAACCAGGCATACATGACCGTAGGCGACCCGCAAGCCATTTATCTAAATGATCCGCCCTGTCTTCGGGGTATCGATACGCGGATACGGTATGGCAAACTTCATTTTATAGTCTATTTTCGATCATGGGATTTGTGGAATGGATTTCCTGCCAACCTGGGCGCCATCCAGTTACTAAAAGAATATATGGCCCAGGAGATAGGGGTTGAAGATGGCGAGATCGTTGCCGCCAGCAAGGGGTTACACCTTTACGATTATATTTGGGAACTCGCCAAGCTACGAACCATGCGTAATGATTCGTCGTCATAAGCGATACCCCTAACAACCCCGACGAAGCATATTTTCCGTAGAAAAATGGTTTGCGAACACATCGTCTTTCAATCGGACAGGCTGTCGCTGAGCGGGACGCTGCACCGGCCCGGGGTGGAGCATCCAGCGCTTGTCATCGGGTGTCACGGACTGTTAAGCAGCAGCGAATCTCCCAAACAAACTGAACTTGCCAAGGCCTGCCATGCCCGCGGAATCGCTTTTTTTCGATTTGACCACCGGGGCTGCGGTCAAAGTGAGGGGTTGTTTCGTGAAGTAACCAGCTTTGAAGGTCGCTGCAATGACCTAAAAAGTGCCCTAAAGCAAATGCGCTCACGATCTGATTTTGGGAAAAAAAGGGGCTTGTTCGGAAGCAGTCTGGGAGGTGCGGTTTGTCTGGCAGTCGCCGCAGAATACGCCCCATCCTCTTTGGTAACCGTTGCCGCCCCCTTCCGGAGTCGATCCATCGATATTCCCGAAGATCATTCAGGCGCGTTTAACCCGCGCCTGCTTCAGTTCGACATACAAGAGAAACTCTCAAAAATCGCCAATAGCTATATTTTTCACGGTGATGCAGACGCGGTTGTTCCCCCATCCCAGGCAGTGGAAATATACAACCGGGCCGGTGAGCCTAAGAAAATAACGCTTCAGAAGAAAGGTGATCATCGCATGAGCAAGCGCTCACATCAAAACGACTTTGTTTCAGCCGCAGCAAAGTGGTTTTATGATTGTTTTTATCTTTAACGGCGCAACTTTCATGCTTGACACAACATCCTTATTTTTTTATGATTTATTGATATCATCATGTATGTTGATCCTTTTTTACCTTCTGAACGGCCACCTGCCAAGGCCTGCGTAGAAAAAGCCTGACGGGATGGGGCGGATTTCGATCAGGAGAATTTAATGCATATTTTATTGGTTGAAGATGACAGTTCAACGCGACGGTTTTTAAAGGTAATCCTGGAAAAACTCGGCTATACCGCCACCGAATGTGAAACCGCGGAAGACGGCTGGGAAGCATTCCAGCGCGAAGGACACACCGTCGTGATGCTGGACTGGATGCTTCCGGGAATGAGTGGTGTCGAACTGTGCCGCCAGATTCGTGCGACGCCCAAGGGTGAAAATGCGGTAATTTTGATGTCAACCTCTGAAAACCAGCTGTCTGACGTCGAGGTTGCTCTCAAAGCCGGCGCGGATGATTATCTCATTAAGCCGGTTGATATCAAGCAGATGAAAATACGGCTCTTTATCGCTGAACAGCGCGTACGGACGCTAAAAGATCAGGCACAGATGAAAACCGCGATACAAAACAAGCTTAAAGCACTCGAATCAACGCGTTTAAACGAGAATGAGCGCGCCTCGCCCATGATTCCCATTTGGGAGGGAGTTCTGGTTGTGCCGATTGGCGGTTCGCTGGATAAGCAAACGCTGGTTCAGACTCGTAAAAAGACTCTTGAAGCAATCCGGAAGAATCGAGCCAAGCAGGTCATAATCGATATTACGAATGTGCCAAAGTTGGATGTGGAGGTCGGAAGGGATTTTGTAAAAACCATTCAAACGGTAAAAATGATCGGCGCGCAACCCATTCTTGTTGGTGTTTCAGCCCACGTTGCCGAAACCCTGGTGGACATTGTGCCACAATCAAACCACCTGAGGTCGTTTATGACGCTTACCGATGGGTTGCAAGAGGCCCTCAGCAAGATAAGCTATAAAATCGTGAAGGACAACCATCGATAAGCCGTGCTTTCGGAAACACCCTTCCCCAAAACCGCAAACAGAAAATCACCGACCAAAGCCCGTTTGAGAAATGCATCATATTTATGGTTCAATAACCCCAGAACGTTTATTTAGGCGCTGAGGAGGCAAGGCATGGTGTCGATTCCGGTCAAAAACCCAGAGGCAACGGCGCTAGAAACACTTGAAGAAAAACAGCAAACCCTATCCGAGGACAAACGCCTCGATAGGCTTCTCAAAACGGTGATTGCCGAGGTCAAACTTTATGCCGAAGATCAAATAAAGCACATGAAAAAACTTGCCCAGATAGGAATTGCACTCTCGGGTGAGAAAGATATCAAAAAACTTTTGGACGCGATCGTGGATGAAGCGAGAGCTCTTTCCAATGCGGACGCCGGAACACTATACATTATGGATCAACATAATCGCAGCCTCCGTTTTGAAATCCTGCAGAATGCGTCAATGAAGACCCGCATGGGAGGGACGAGCGGTATTGAGATTACATTCCCGGAAGTCCCGCTTTTTAAGGACGGGATGCCCAATCTTTCCCATGTTTCTTCCTATGTTGCTCTCCAAGACGAGACCGTTAACATCCCGGATGTATATGAAGCCGAAGGTTTCGACTTTACAGGACCTCGGAATTACGACGCAACGACGGGATACCGGTCTAAATCGATGCTGGTCATACCCATGAAAAATCATGAAAACGATATTATCGGTGTCTTACAGCTACTGAATGCCCAAAATCCCGATACCGATGAAGTCATCCCCTTTTCAGTCGAATATGTCGACCTGGTTGCATCCCTGGCCTCTCAGGCAGCCGTGGCGTTGACCAACGCCCAACTCATCCAGGATTTAACGGATCTGTTCGATGCCTTCATTCGAAGTATCGCCACCGCGATTGACGAAAAATCACCCTACACCGGAGGGCATATCAACCGTGTTGTTGATTTAACCATGATGATCGCCGAAAAAATTAGCCAGACCGACCAAGGGCCCTTTAAAGAGCTCTTCTTTGATGAGAATGAAATGCAAGCACTGCGGATGGCGGCATGGATGCATGATGTGGGCAAAATCACGACTCCGGAGCATGTCGTGGATAAAGCAACGAAGCTTGAGACAATTCAGGACGGCCTCAATCTGATTGAAACCCGATTTGGACTCATCGCAAAAGCGATTGAAAATGAACAGTTGCGACGCGAAGTCGATCTTTGGCAAAAGGGTGATATTCACGCCGGCGACAGCGCAAAAAGGAAAGCGGACATCGCCGAGGAGTTAAAAACGCTTAAGGAAGATCTCGAATTTATCAGGGGTTGCAACACGCCCGCAGAATTCATGAGCGATGAGAAGATTGAGCGGATAGAGACGATCGCACGCAAAACCTATGTTATGGACGGAGAGGCGCAGAATTATCTCACACCAGATGAGGTTCAAAAACTGAGCATCAAAAAAGGAACCCTAACCGCGAAAGAGAGAGCTGTTATTGAAAACCATACGACAATGACCTCCAAGATGCTACACAAACTTCCTTTTCCCAAACTGCTGGCAAAGGTCCCGGATTACGCGGCGGCCCATCACGAAAAATTGGACGGGACCGGTTATCCCCAAAGGCTATCCAAGGCCGAAATCTCCGTGCAAGCAAGGATAATGGCTATCGCCGATATTTTTGAAGCCCTGACAGCGCCCGACAGACCCTATAAAAAACCCATGAAACTTTCGCAGGCAATTAAAATCATGGGCTTTATGAAGAAAGATCATCACATTGACCCCGAAATTTTTGACCTCTTTATCGAAAGCGGGATCCCGTTTGATTATGCCCAAAAAGAAATGAATCCGGATCAAATTGACGAGGTCGAACCAGGCTAATTTTAGCGACTCAGAATTTATGGGTGGACACTAAAACTCGATGGCCTTCGGCGTTCGGGGAAAGGGAATGACATCGCGGATGTTACTTATACCGGTAACCAGCATTAACATCCGTTCAAAACCGAGTCCAAAGCCGCTGTGAGGGACCGATCCGTATTTGCGTGAGTCGAGATACCACCAATAATTTTCTTTTTCCAGGCCCGCTTCCTCAATCCGTGCCTCAAGTATGTCAAAGCGCTCCTCGCGCTGGCTGCCGCCGATAATCTCTCCGATACGCGGCACCAAAATATCCATGGCCGCCACCGTTTCCTCATCGGTGTTTACGCGCATATAGAACGGTTTGATGGTTTTGGGATAATCATAAATTGCGACCGGCTTTTTAAAGTGGATCTCGGTCAGATAACGTTCATGCTCCGATTGAAGGTCTTTTCCAAAGGCGACTTCATATTCGAACTTTTTTGAGCATTTTTCTAAAATACCGATCGCTTCGCGGTAGGGAATTCGGATAAACTCAGAAGCAGCGATCATTTCAAGTGTCGCCGGTAGAGTTCTATCAACAAATTTGCCAAAAAGCTGCAAATCATCAGGGCATTCATCTAAAATATAGGCGATTAGGTATTTTATTAAAGATTCACCCAAATCCATGTTGCCATCGTTGTCGCAGAAAGACATTTCCGGCTCGATCATCCAGAACTCTGCCGCATGGCGGGTGGTGTTGGAATTTTCGGCTCTGAATGTCGGGCCAAAAGTATAAACATCCCCAAGGGACAAGGCGAACATCTCAACCGCCAGTTGTCCCGAAACGGTTAGGTTGGCCTCCTTGCCAAAAAAATCGCTGTTGTAATCGACATGTTCATCTCGGATCGGGCAGTTTTGTAAATCAAGGGTTGTGACCTGAAATAATTCACCCGCACCTTCACAATCAGAGCCGGTAATGATGGGTGTGTGAATATAACGAAAGCCCCTTTCTTTAAAGAATTTATGAATCGCATAGGATAGTTCCGATCGAATCCTGAAGGCTGCGCCGTATTTGTTGGTGCGGGGCCGTAAGTGGGCGATCGTTCTTAAAAACTCATCGCTGTGGCGTTTTTTTTGCAACGGATAGGATTCAGGGGCGAGGCCAATGAGTTCGATGTGCTCGGCCCTAATTTCCCATGCCTGGCCCTTTCCCGGCGATCTTACGAGTTCTCCCGAAACGGCCACCGCCGATCCTGTCGTAGCCTTCTTCACCTCCGGATAATTGGCCAAGGCGGTGTCCGCAATGACCTGCATGCTTTTGAGACTTGAGCCATCATTGATTTCCAGAAAAGAAAACGTTTTTGAATCACGTCGGGTTCGAACCCAGCCTTTAATCAGAACATGCGTTTGAGAGGCGCCTGTATTAAGCAATTGATAAATCTTTGTCCGTTCCATATGAAACCCTTCTTATAATCGCTCACCCAAGAGGGATTAAATCTTGACGGTTATGTAATATCCTTGATCGCCACGCTGCACAAGGATAACCAAAGATTTTTTTGAGCGATATTTTACGATCGCCTTTTTAAAATCTTCCAACTGCTTGATGGTCATTTCATCGATTTGACGGATGACATCACCGGGGAGCACACCAATCCGTGCCAAGTATGACTGACGGTGAAGACCTGCAATGACAACGCCGGTTTTGACGCGAATTTTGCGAGAGGTCCGGTCTTTAAAAGAAATATCCCGAACGGTTATTCCCAATCGCCTTTCGGCCAGATCCAACGCCAGTGCAACCGGAAATACGCCTGCCTCGACAGCGAAGGCCTGTTTTTTTTCGTTGCGCCAAATTTCAAGCCGGATCGTATCGCCCGAAGCAAAGGCTTTCATGGACACGTGGAAATCATTTTTTGAAAGGATTCTTTTTGCCCCCACGGAAAGGAGAATATCACCGACTCGAATTCCTTTCCGAGACGCCGGTGCATTTTCCCGAACCGCTTTGATAAGGGCGCCGCCCTTTCCGGGAACCTTTAGATAATGCGCAAGTTTGGCATCAAAATCTTGGACCGTAAGACCAATCCAAGCCGGGATGACTTCACCATGGCGAATTAGATCCGAGACAATTCGTTTGGCTTTATTGATCGGTATCGCAAAACCAATCCCCCTTGCCTTGGCATAAATGGCGGTGTTGATCCCGATCAATTCTCCATTGATGTTGAGTAGCGGGCCGCCACTGTTTCCGGGATTTATCGAGGCATCAATTTGGATAAAGTCTTGATAAATCCGGTCATCGGTGCGGATACTTCGATTGATCGCACTGATGACACCCGTGGTAACGGTATTTGAAAACCCGAACGGGTTTCCGATGGCAATGACGGTTTCTCCAATCATTAAGTCGTCGGAACGGCCCATTTGGATCGCCGGTAGCGGTGTCTTCGCCTTTATCCTCAAAACGGCAAGGTCGGAATCGGGATCGGCCCCCACGATCTGGGCTCCAAACTCGCGCTCATCTTTTAATACGACGGTAATTTTTCCGGTTCGGGCAATCACGTGTTCATTGGTAAGAATGAATCCACGTTGGCCATCAATGATAACCCCCGATCCCAGGCTGTGGCGCTTATACCGGCGCTCAAAGCCCGGGTCAAAGAAATCTCTAAAGAATGAATCAAAAAAGGGGTCGATACCGAATCCGGAAAATGGATTAGCGTGCTTGCGAACTTCGTATTCAGAGCTTATGTTTACCACGGCGGGGCTCACCTTGCCCACGGCGAGTACAATGGGGCTTTGGCGTGAAAATTTTTCTCCCAAGGCCTGCCGAGGGGAAAGGGCCATGACAACCAAGAAAGCGCAAATGGCGACGGCGGGCACGATCGATTTCAGATTGATTATCGGATTAGGCTTTTTCATGTTAAACTATGTTAAATCAAAGAGAGCGGTTAAAGGTTAAAATGGAGTTATCTCATATCATGGACAGCCCAGGCATTCAAGATATCTTACCCCTGGTTGAAAAACCGAGCCGCTATTTGGGTTCGGAAATAAACTCAATTCAAAAAGACCTGCGCCAGGTTCGTCTATCCATCGCCTTGGCTTTTCCCGATCTTTATGAAATCGGCACATCGCACTTTGGCATGCAGATCCTTTATCATCTTTTGAATCAAAAGGACGAGATCGCTGCCGAACGCGTTTTTGCCCCAGCGCCCGATATGCAGGCTTGCCTAAGGGCGTACAAATATCCGCTGATGTCACTTGAGACGCATCGCCCGTTAAAAAATTTTGATATTGTCGGATTTAGCCTTCTTTATGAGCTTAATTATACCAATGTTATGGCTATGCTCGACCTGGCCGGAATCCCATTTTATGCCAAAAAACGGGATGTTGACGCGCCGATGGTAATTGCCGGGGGGCCCTGTACCAGCAACCCGGAGCCGATGGCTGACTTTTTTGATGCAATGGTGATCGGAGATGCTGAAACGGTCATCCTTGAAATGGCGCAGGTGTGGATCGAGTGGAAAACCGGTGGGAAAACCTTCAAGGAAGAGCTTTTAAAAGAATGGTCGCAGATTGACGGGGTGTATGTCCCCTCTTTATTTAGACCACGGTATGATGCCGGGGGGTTCCAATCGCTTGAGACCCTCGTTTCTAGCTATTCGAAAGTTCAGCGGGCGATCGTCAGCGATATGGATGGTGCTTCGTTTCCGGACATCCCGATTGTTCCGTTTGGGAAACCGATTCATGATCGTCTCCGTCTGGAGATCTCCAGGGGTTGTACAAAGGGGTGTCGCTTTTGTCAGGCAGGCGTGTTATACCGTCCGGTACGAGAAAGATCGCTAAAAACCCTTTTATCTCTGACCCAAAAAGCGCTCGCTACAACCGGATACGAAGACCTTTCATTATTGTCGCTC
This sequence comes from uncultured Desulfobacteraceae bacterium, assembly GCA_964530095.1. GTDB lineage: Bacteria > Desulfobacterota > Desulfobacteria > Desulfobacterales > CAZHA01 > CAZHAH01. Next base: position 12,341 of record CAZHAH010000024.1, read on the forward strand.
AGCACGGGGGATTACGGCGGGATCATCCCCCTCATGGAACAGATAATGGCATGCTGTGAGGATCAGCTGGTTGCCATATCCTTGCCATCGATTCGCGCAGGGTCGCTTACCCCCGAGTTGATGAAGTTGGTCAAAAAAATTCGCAAAACGGGATTTACAATCGCACCTGAGGCCGGAAGCCAAAGGTTGCGCAACGTTATTAATAAAAATGTTTCTAAAGAAGATATTATCAACACCGTCCGGGATGCGTTTCAACTCGGCTGGAAGGTTATTAAGCTTTATTTCATGGTGGGTCTACCCACGGAAACCGAAAAGGATCTGAAAGCGCTAATCGATTTGGTTAAGGAACTACGCCGGGTGAAAGGGCCGCAGGGACGGGGCGGGAAAATTAATGTCAGTGTCGCAACCTTTATTCCCAAACCGCACACACCTTTTCAGTGGGTACCGCAAAATGCGTTGGCCGAATCGAGAGAAAAAATCGACTATATCAAAAAGAATCTCAGACTCACGGGTGTGCAAGTCAAATGGCAGAATCCCCAGGTCAGCATTCTGGAGGGGCTGTGGGCCCGTGGAGACCGGCGCCTCTGCCGTTTACTGCTGGAGGCATACCATCAGGGCTGTCAGCTTGACGGATGGAGTGACCACTTTAACTTTTCCTTGTGGGATGAAGCGTTAACGGCGGCAGATGTTAATCCCGACTTCTATACTATTCGCCAAAGAGATTTGGCAGAGCCGCTCCCCTGGGATCATATTGATACCAAAGTAACCAAAGCGTTCTTAACCGAAGAGTGGCAAAAGGCTACCCAGGGCTTGTCAACCCCCGATTGTCGGCTGGGGGACTGTTGCTCTTGTGGTGTCTGTGATTTCAAGCAGATAGCGCCAAAAATTTATGGATCTTTGTGCCTGTCGCCCTCTCTCAAAACAAAAGCGGCGCAGGGACAGGCTGTGCCCGCCAGACGTGTGGAAATTTCGTATTCAAAAAGGGGCCAAGCCAAATATTTCGGACACCTTGAGCTCGTAAAAATAATCCTGCGCGCCCTAAAACGGGCTGGAATCCCACTGGTATTTACCCAGGGATTTCACCCCAAACCCAAAATTGGATTTGAGGATCCTCTCCCCATCGGTATCGAAAGTGTCCGAGAATATTTTTATCTGACGTTGTCGCCGGAAATCTCCTGTCAAAACTTGACGCAGGCCATAAATGCAAAATTGCCGGATGGGTTGAAGGTCATAGGGTGTCAACCGGCCACTGTGCCAAAAAACAGAACCGACAGGGCCAATATTTCCGATTATCAAATTGAAATTAAGGATGGTTTTTTTGATCCTGACAAACTAATCTGTTTTGAAAAGAGTTCCGAATTTATGGTAACCCAATCCCGTCACAAGGGGAAGCCCAAACAAATCGATTTAAAATCAGTGGTTTTGAATATCAGGCTTTTGGGCTTGGAGCGTTTAACCTTGAGACTTTGCTCCAAACCGGGAAAAACCGTGCGACCCGGTGAGATTGTACGCGAGATATTCGGACTGTCGCCGACCGCAATAAAGAAAGCACAGATTGTGCGAACCGGATTTAAAAGAGAGGGAATTGAGTATTAACGACACAGAGAAGACAGAACCGGGGATGTCAAATGGATAAAAAGCTAGTTATCAACGTTGCCGGACACGAAACGAGAGTTGCTCTTCTTGAGCATGGCGTGATTGCCGAACTTTTTATCAAACGCCAAGATGATGCCGATATTACCGGGAACATTTATAAAGGTAGAGTTCAAAGGGTTCTACCCGGAATGCAAGCTGCGTTTGTGAACATCGGGCTAAAGCAAGCGGCTTTTATCCACGTCAATGATGTCTTCAACAACCAAGAGGAGGAATTTGGAGCGCTTTTTGAACAGCGGTGCGAAGCGGATGATGACGACTTTGAGGATAGCTCTCCCAAAATTCCGATTTTAAAAAGCAAACCCGTCCAAATTGAGGACTTGATCAGCGAAAATCAGGAACTGATGGTTCAAGTTGCCAAATCTCCGATTGGAAGCAAAGGTGCGCGCGTCACGTCACATATTTCGCTGCCGGGGCGGTTTTTAGTCATTATGCCCGACTCAGACCACATTGGTGTATCAAGACGAATCATCGATGAGGGTGAGCGAATTCGCCTGAGGGAGGCGATGGCATCCCTGCGCAATGATCACACCGGCTATATTGTCCGTACGGCGGCGGAAGGGATTGATACAAATCGGTTGGCCGAAGAAATGGAGTTTCTAAATAATTTATGGAAGAATATCCAAAAAAAAAGCCCGGCCGCCTCTGCACCCTCTCTTTTGCATCAGGAGCTTAACATAAGTCTGCGGGCGGTAAGAGATCTCTTAATCCACGAGGCCGATAAGATAATAATTGACTCCCGCCAAGGGTATGAATCGATAATCGCATTTGTTGAATCCTATATGCCCGGCCTTAAGGATTCAATTGAGCGGTACCGTGGATCAGAGCCGATCTTTGATGCCTTTGATTTGGAGGGTGACATCTCTCGGGCGTTAAATAAAAAGGTATGGTTAAAATCGGGTGGGGATATCGTTATCGAACATACCGAAGCCCTGGTGGCCGTGGATGTCAATACCGGCCGTTATACCGGAACACATAATTTGGAGGAGACAGCCTTAAAAACAAACCTGGAGGCGGTAAAGGAAATTGTCTATCAAATCCGGTTAAGGGATATCGGAGGCATCATTATCATTGATTTTATCGATATGGAAAAACAAAGCAACCAGGAAAAGGTGTTTAATGCGTTAAAGGAAGCGCTAAAAAGAGACCGCAGCAAGACCCATGTGCTACCCATATCCGAAATCGGTTTGGTCCAGATGACCCGCAAAAGAGTCCGGCGACCGCTTACAAACATCCTTTGCGAGCCTTGTTTCAACTGCGAGGGAGAAGGTTATCGGATTTCACGGCAAACTACTTGTTATCAAATCTATCGGGCCATAATTCGCGAAGCACAAGATATGACCGGCAGCAAATTGACACTTAATGTTAATCCTGAAATCGCCGAATTGCTGCATGGAGAAGAAAACAACATCATCAATTCCCTTGAATGCATCATTGCAAAACAGATTGTTATTTACCCGAACGGTAATTATCATTTGGAGGAATTTGAAATTTTTGAAGTGCTGAACGGCTGATGTGCAAGCGTCCCGGCAACGGTGGAAATTGTTTTGGGTACTTCTGGTTAATATCCTTGACAAGCGTTGTTTTCTGTGCTCTTTTTAATGGTTTAGCAAGCTGGGTGAAACGCGGTTTTTTAAGCAACCGAAAATATATTTCTAAAAAGGGTCATCAATATGAAGAGGACATATCAGCCGAGTAGAACCAAGCGTGCGCGAACGCATGGTTTCTTAAAAAGAATGTCAACAAAGCAGGGCCGAAAAATCATTAACCGAAGAAGAGCAAAGGGGAGGAAACGTTTAGCGGTTTAAGGGACTCAATTATCACGCCACTCCATAGGCGGGTGCCGGCGCAGGCTTTTTTGCGGTATGAAACGCAGAAGGCAACCATTGGCCCACGAGAGGCATCCGATATGAAGCCACCGATTCGCATCGGGCGTAGAATTTTTGCAAGCTGGCTGCAGTGGGAAATCGACCTGGGGACACATACGCTTTCACCAAGGCGGACAGGGTTTTAAAGCGTTCAGAATTTCTCTTTTTGTCCAAATTCGGGAAAAGAATTCAAAATGAATATTTTATCGCCGTTTTTTACCCGAACCGATTTGGAAGAACACGCCTTGGCATAACGGTTACAAGAAAGGTTGGGCACGCGGTTATTCGGAACAGGATCAAGCGGTTGACACGTGAAGCTTTTCGCCTAAGCAGACATGAAATAACAGGCCATTGGGACATCAATCTCATCGCCAAGAACCGGACGGCGGAAATATCAAGCGAGCAGGCCCTCTTATCTTTAAAAAGTATAGTTAAAGAAATATCAAAACAACTTGATTCATAATCGGATAATAAAATCGGCCGCCTTATGTTTAATACGGGCTTATCAAACGACATTATCTCCCATACTCGGCCCGGCGTGTCGTTTTTACCCAACCTGTTCCGAATATGCACTTGAAGCCATATCGCGATACGGCCTTCTAAAAGGCACCCTTTTAGCGATGAAAAGAGTCTTGCGGTGTCACCCGTTTAAGCCCGGGGGGGTCGATCCGGTCCCCTAAAGGGTGATGACCGATATTGTCCTGTGTCCCTCATTTTTCTATCCCGCTATTCATATTTCCCAGCAGCCGACAGATTTGAGCGGTTTAATTTCAGTTTCAAGGAGACAATTATGGAACAAGCGCGACTGTTTCTGGCGATAGCCTTATCATTCGTGGTTTTTTTAGTTTGGAACATCTTTTTTACCGACAGAGATGCGCAGCAAAGACCCCAGACAGCACCTCCAAAGCCGGAGGTGAAACAGGAGCAGATGGTGACAGAAGAGCCGTACACTCAAAAAGCCCCTGTGCAACCGGCGCCTGAAAAGGAGCCCGCCCTTTCGTTAACGGCCCCACGTATCATAAGTGTGATATCGCCCTATTATCAGATCCGCATATCGGAAAAGGGCGCTGTCTTCAGCAGTGTAAAGCTAAAAAAATACAAAGAGGCGGTAAATCCCGAAGCACCCCTAAAGGAGATCCTTGCCTCCGAGTTTAACACCACCGCCCTGAAGCTCGGATTCGAAAAGAATAGTCTGCCCGAAATAGAAACGGCTATCTTTCAGGCCAATGTCGAGCAAGACCTGGTGGAGATCCATGAGAGCCCGAGTGAGATTATTTATACCTGGAGTTCTGCCGACGGTGTGGTAATCGAAAAAAAATATATTTTTGCACCGGACACTTACATGGTTGGCCTGGTTGTCACCATTAAAAACGGTTCGGACCAAATCGTGGGAGATAACCTGACCCTGTCTCTTCAAAAACATCTTCCGGAAGAAAAGCGCATGTATGGTTTTAAAGGACCGAGCGCCTTTATCAACGATAAGCTTGCACAGGTAAAAATAAAAAAGATCAAAGAACAAGGTGATTCGAGGGGCAAATTACAGTGGATTGCCGTTCAGGATCGCTATTTTATGTCCAGCATCCTCGTCAAAGAACCGGTGCAAGGAGGCATGCGGCTTTATACAAAAGAGAACAATATCGTCGAGAATCAGTTTGTTTATCCGGTTAAGCAGATTCAACCCGGAACACAGCAAAATTTCCGCTTTGAACTTTTCTTTGGACCCAGAAGCCTGCGGTTATTAAAGGGTTTTGGCTACAATCTGGATAAAGCGATTGATTTCGGGATGTTTGATATTCTCGCCAAACCGTGTCTTTGGTTGATGAATTTTTTGCATGATAATGTGGTCGCCAACTATGGTTTTGCGATTATTATCCTCACCGTTCTGATCAAGGCCGTCCTCTGGCCGCTGGGGAGCAAAAGCTATAAATCCATGTCGGCGATGAAAAAGCTGCAGCCCCTGATGACTGAGATCAGGGAAAAATATAAGAACGATAAGAAGAAAATGAACCAGGAAGTGATGAATCTATATCGGACCTATAAAATAAACCCCATGGGCGGGTGCCTCCCCATGATTCTTCAGATTCCGGTATTTTTTGCCCTCTACAGAATGCTGTATGAAGCGATTGAATTAAGGCATGCGCCCTTTTTCTTCTGGATAAATGACCTCGCCGCACCGGATCGTCTCTTTCGGTTTGGTTTTTCAATTCCGTTTATGCAGCCCCCCTACGGCATCCCGGTTCTGACCATCATTATGGGGGCCACGATGGTGTTGCAGCAAAAAATGTCACCCCCGCCGGGCGATCCGACCCAGGCCAAAATGATGATGCTGATGCCGGTGGTGTTTACCGTAATCTTTATCAATTTTTCTTCCGGCCTTGTTTTGTATTGGCTGGTGAACAACGTCATATCGATTTCGCAGCAGTATTATATTTCTAAGAAAACAACTTAAAAGCGGAGGGAATACATGTCGCAGGAGATGGAGTACGAGGGAAACAGTGTTGAAAGTGCTATCAAAAAAGCTTCGGAAGATTTAAAAATTCCGGCCCATGAATTGAAGCACGATGTCATTTCGTCTGGATCCTCGGGTATTTTTGGATTGGTCGGAACCAAAAAGGCCCGAATTCGAGTGAAAGCCTCGATGAAAGCTCATAGCGATAAGACCCCGGCGGGAGATGAGACTGGGGTCGAAGGCTCAAATTCCGACACTCTGGAAACGGTTCGTTCTCTGGTAGAAGCTACTTTTGATGCGGACAAAAGTGAAACCGAAATCAGTGGCGAGGTGATCGAGTTTAGCCAAGACTTGCTCCAAAGAATTGTCGACTTTATCACAGCTGATGCGAAGGTCACGGTAACGGGAAAAGGACGAGACCAAATTTTATTAAAAGTGGATGGCGGGAATTCAGCCATTTTGATCGGCAAACGCGGACAAACCTTAGAAGCCATGCAGTATCTGGTGGAGAAAGGCGTTAATAAAAGCAGCCCCAAGCGAATTCGCGTTGAAATCGATATTGAAGGGTATCTTGAGAATCGAAAAATAAATCTGTTGAAACTCGCCTCCCGGCTAGCACAGAAGGCAAAACGAACCGGCAAACCGATGACTGTCGGCCAAATGAATGCCCATGACCGCAGAATTGTCCACCTATCCCTGAAAGACGACAAACAGATCCGAACCCAGAGCATGGGTGAGGGCTATAATCGCAAACTGGTTATTTTTCCAAAAAAAAATTCGTCTAACAATCGAAAACCACGATAGTTGTGCCCGCAAATACCAAAACTTAAGCCGGCCAGAAGCCTGTTTTACTGCTGTGAATGATGATAATAATCCATACCAATTGCCAAAAGAGATTTTAACCTTCTTCGGGGGGCACAACCCTAGAAGCCAAAAAACATCGTAAAAAAATGGAACGTTCAACAATTGCCGCCATCGCCACACCGGCAGGACGGGGTGGCATCGGAATCGTCAAGATTTCCGGCCCTGCGGCAATCAAAATCGCTTCAGCCGTTTTTTCTCCTTCTGGTTCTTTGACCGATAACGACGGTCTGGCTTCCAAATTCGACACATCTTGTGGTGACAAAAAACCACGTTCGCATTCGCTTTTACATGGCCACATCATCGATCCAAAAACCAGACTCGTTCTCGACGAAGTGCTGCTAGGCGTCATGAAAGCACCAAAGACCCATACTCGCGAGGATGTGGTTGAAATCAACGCCCATGCGGGTGGGGTTGTCTTGAGCGCAATTTTAGATCTTGTTCTCCAAAATGGTGCTCGAATGGCCCGGCCCGGTGAATTCACTAAAAGGGCATATTTAAATGGCCGTATCGATCTGACCCAGGCCGAGGCGGTGATTGATCTCATCAATGCCCGCACTGAAAAAGAGCTGCAAATTGTCAAAAGACACCTTGACGGGGAAATGGGACAGGCCGTTGAGACGCTTCGACGTCAACTAAGGGATATTTTAGTCGAAATAGAGGCGGAGATCGATTTTCCAGAAGAAAGGGGTGACGAGTTTGGCTTTGAGAAAGAAAAGGAGGTTCTTCAAAAGGAAGTCATTAACAAGTTAACCAATCTGATCGACCGATACCACCGGGCACAAATTTATCGGGAAGGATTAAGAATCGTAATCATCGGAAAACCCAATGTCGGCAAATCGAGCCTGATGAATCGACTTCTCCAAAGAGATCGTGTTATTGTTACGCCCATGCCCGGTACCACTCGCGATTCCATCGAAGAGACGATCAACTTAAATGGCATCCCGGTGATCCTGACCGATACCGCCGGACTGCATGACACTGAAGATCCGATTGAACTCCTTGGAATAAAGAAAGTTCACGAATACCTTGAAAAAGCAGAATTGTTGCTGTTTGTGGTTGATTTGAGTGAAACACTCACAAAACAAGACTTGGGCATTTATCGTAAAATTAAGCATAAAGCCATAATCCTGGTGCAGAACAAAGCTGACCTGGTTCCCGCCGATTTTGATTTGGATATCCCTCAAGCTTGGAAACTCAGCCACACGATCAGAACATCAGCCCTATATAATCAGGGCTTGGAGCAGCTCAGAAATGCGATTGAACAGAAGGGGCTAAGAGAGGGACAAATCGATCTAACCGATCAGGTCATTCCTAATTTACGACACCTGAATATCCTTGAGAAATGCTTATCTGCCGCCATGTCCGCCCACAAAGGATTTGATGCTCAACTAAGTTCGGAGCTGATCGCAATTGAAATCAAAGAAGCGCTCAACGTTCTTGGAGAGATAAGCGGAACCACCGTCACCGATGAGGTTTTAGATCAGATTTTTAGTCGTTTTTGTGTCGGAAAATGATGTTTCACGTGAAACATTTGTAGCCGTTCGCGGGTTCAAATGTTCAGCAATCCAAGGCTATATTCTTGATTTTAAAGGACAGATTTTTTAAGGCAAAAAAGTGTGCTTAAGGGATGTTTCACGTGAAACAGTAAGCCTTATTTTGAGAGCAACTGTTCCCAGATTCCGGGTAAGAACGCGTTTATAAAAATAACTCTGAACCTGTGAACGCTTACGATAATATAAAGGAGTTAGGCGATGGAATTCGATTTTACCCCGTTTTTTAAAAAATATGAACAGGTTGTCAATGCCTCTGATACGGCTTTTGAACGCATAAAAAAAGAATACCCGGGGCATGTGAGGTGCAAAATCACCTGTTCGGATTGCTGTTATGCCATGTTTGATCTCGGTCTAGTGGAAGCCCTGTACATCAACCATAAATTCCATCAGCACTTTGAAGGGGTGCAAAAGCAGGCGCTCCTTGAAGAGGCTAACCGGGCTGATCGAAGAGCGTATCAAATAAAGCGTCAGGCCCATAATTATTTGCATGCCGGTAAAAATGAAGTCGAAATTTTGAGCAAAATCGGTGCTGAACGTATACGCTGTCCTTTATTAAGTGACGATCAAAATTGCACCCTATACGCTCATCGACCGATCACCTGCCGGCTCTACGGATTGCCGATTTCGATCTCTGGTATGAGCCACACTTGTGGTAAAACCGGATTCGAAGAGGGAAAAGCCTATCCTACCGTTTATTTGGAAAAGATTCAGCAACAGCTGAATCAGATATCGAATGAACTGGTTCAGTCGCTGGAAACACGGTACACGAAGATAGCGGAGATGCTTGTTCCCTTGTCAATGGCGCTGTTAACCGTATATGATGAGAAATATCTAGGGATCAGCTCTCCCCAATCTGAAAATGAGAACACCGCCGAGGTCAAAGATGATTGAATTGTCGAATGAAGAGGAAAAGCGAAAAAAAACCATATTCGATTGTATGTCGCCGCGGCGGCAAAAACAGATCCTCAAAAAGGGTTATGCGAAATGGGATCCGTTTATGGAACCGAAAGATCCGATCGACATTAGAAAGGACATGACCAAAAGAACTACGCAAGTGCTGGTGAGGGAGTTTTTACAGTCATGCCCTTCTAAGAGCTATAGCAATTCGTATGGCCACGGTGCTCTGGAAATGGCTCTGGGCATCATTAATGATGAGGATCGTATCCGGGGAATGTTTGACTTTGCCTGTTGGTATCAAAAGCTATTAATAAAAGAGGGATTTGATGAAAGAAGCCGCCAAGACTGAGGGGCGAGGGATTGGGAGATGATGCTAGGTCTTGAAAACGAGCTTCCCGCCAAAAAAGCCGGCTGTGATGGCAGCGGCCAGTAGAAGCAAATGTAAAAAGAGGTAGACCCACAGGGCCGGCGAGCTTAAGGTGGCGATGGCAGGATTTTTTGTTCGCCATACGACCAGCGCAGCTGAAAGCATGAATACGACCGCCCCACAGATCATCTTGATTTTAAATACACGCGTCAATTGACCGCGAAATCGGTTTTTCCAGTCGATGTAACCCGTAAACAAAACAGCCGGCATGGCTAAAACGACAAAAATCAGGTTAAAATAAGCCGCCTTTTCTATCTGCGGCAGATGAAAGACAGTTCCGAGTACTAAAAAAATAATGGATACCGGTAAAACACCGTTGGGGATATGCACCGAGATCGGGTGAAAATGGAGCTTGGCATTCAGCTTGCTAAAAGAGCGGGCAAGAGGTGAAAGCGATAGGCCCGCAGACGTTTTTTTTGCCTTAGCTTGAGGGGCTGCCGATACAGATTCTGACGGGATTTCGATAAATTTGCTCCGGTCTGCCCCGCAGACGGGACATTTTTCGGGTGGTTCCGGGCCGGTGTGAATATAGCCGCATACGCTACATCTCCATTTCTTCATTTTGAGCAGCCCCAATATTTTCTTACATAACAACCATAAAGCTCCACAATATTCCGGCGCAAATAGCGGACCCGATAACTCCCGAGGAATTACACGCCATCCCATGCATTAGCAGAAAATTATTGGGATCTTCCCGTAGCCCCATAATATGTACTTCCCTGGCCGAACCCGGTACGGCCGAAACCCCGGCAGCACCCAAAAGCGGATTAATTTTTTCTTTTAAGCAGAGGTTCATGAGTTTGGCAAAAATGATGCCGGAGGCTGTTGCAATGCTGAACGCCACGGCGCCGAGAAAAAAAATACCAATCGATTTAGCAGTAAGGAATACATCTCCTTGAGTGCTGGCGCCAACGGTAAGACCAAGAAGAATTGTTGCCGTATCAATAACGGCTGTTCGAGCCGTTTGAGCGAGCCGTTCCGTGACTCCGCATTCTTTAAGGAAATTACCGAAAAAAAACATTCCCAGAAGCGGGATCGAGGCCGGGGCCAGAAAACAACATAGAATCAGACCCACAATCGGAAAAATTCTTTTTTCTTTTTGGGAAACTTCCCTGAGTTCCGCCATCCGAATGAGACGTTCTTCACGGCAGGTCAGCAGTTTCATTATCGGTGGTTGGATGACGGGAATGAGAGCCATATATGAATAGGCGGCGATGGCAACCGGACCGATAAGATGCGGAGCCAGTTTTGCTGTTAAAAAAATCGATGTTGGGCCGTCCGCACCCCCGATAATGGCGATACTGGCCGCTTCCTTAGGCAAAAAACCAAGCGCTAAAGCGCCAAGAAGCGTAAAAAAGATGCCCATTTGGGCCGCCGCACCCAAAAGCATCAGAACGGGTCGGGCGAGAAGAGAAGAGAAGTCGGTCATGGCGCCGAGACCGAGGAATACAATGGATGGATAAAGTCCGCTGGTAACGCCGAAATAGAGATAGTGTAAAACGCTGTTGGATTCATAGATACCGAGTCCGAAGCCTTTGAAAAAAGGAATGTTTCCAACCAGAATACCAAACCCGATCGGAACAAGAAGGAGAGGTTCATATTTTTTGGCTGTTCCAAGATAAACAAAAACCGATCCCACCACGATCATAATCATATGGCGATAGTCGGCCAAAAAATAGCCGGTATTCGATAAAAATTGAAATAGCAGTTCCATAGATAAATCCTATTTGATTAGGCCGTTGAGTTCAGAGGGGTATTCCAGACAAAGCGTCCGTTTCCCTTTGGTATCAAAAGGTTTGCCTGGCGGAGGGCCGTGATGGATAAATGGGGGTGCGGAAATCCTTTTGAGTGAGATAAAGCATAAAGTGTTGAAAGTTGAAAAACGGGACCGATTTCCTCGGTTAAAGGTCGATAAAACTGCACGACTTCCAGGACATCGGTCGGAAAATACGTTGGCATCGCCGAGGGCTGCCCCTCATCTTCATTGGCGGCAGAGGGATGATGGCTGGTCCGGGAGACAGGCTTTCGCTTTTCCAATAGCAGCAAAAAGCGGGGAAGTTGAGCAATGGCCAAAGATAAAACAACAAGGCCTGAAAAAACGATCATGGCTCCAGCGATAGCCATAGACCATCCATTGTAGTGCTGAATTGCTTCTAGCCCGATCACAAACGCCTCCTCGGATAAGGTTTCTTATCCCATTAAAATAAAGAGAGAATATAGAGCATTTCTCATTGAGCTTGTCAATATGAAAAAGTGTCTTTTAGAAGCGATAGAGCCGCAGGGCGCAGCTTTGAAACGTAAAGGGAGCAAAAAAGTGCAGGCCGTACAACGCCGACGATGAAGAACGACGTTTTTCAGTAAAAAGACCATTTATGGTTGGAAACTGAACTATCTATCCCCCTTTCGATGCGGCTCACCTAACATTGCCGGAGCGTCGAGCTGTTTTTTATTACGCAGACTGCCGAAAATCAATACGGCCAGTGTGGCCATATAGGGAAACATGGCCAGAAAATTAGGCGATATCCCCAAAGGTTGTAAAAGATACTGCAAAACAAAAATTCCCCCAAACAAAAAGGCGCCAATGGCGGCTCGCAAGGGGTTCCACAATGCAAAAATTGTGAGCGCAATAACAATCCATCCTCGACCGGCGGTCATTCCTTCAAACCAGGATTTGCTATAGGAAATGGAAAGATTGGCCCCGGCCATGCCCGCAAACCCCCCTCCGATAAGGACACTCAAATACCGGATTCGATCAACATTTATACCCTGGGCTTCCGTGGCCTTGGGGTTTTCTCCGGCTGAACGGATCCTTACTCCCAGTCTTGTATATTCAAGCATAAACCAAGCGGCAAGGGCCAGTACTAAGGCCAGATAGAAAAAGGGGCTCTGATTGAAAAAGATGGGTCCAACAAACGGAATGTCGGCTAGAACGGGAATCGCTAGCGTTTTGATTTTGACAGCCAGGGGATGTCCGACATAGGGCTTTCCCACCAGCCCGGAGATGCCGAGCCCCAGCATCGTTAGTGCCAGCCCGGAAACAACCTGGTTTCCCTGGAGTGATATCGAAGCAAATGCATGCAAGGCCGAAATCAGCACTCCCGCCCAAATTGCCACGAAGAGCCCCAGCCAGGGGTTATGAGACACAAAAGTAACAATGAAAGCACTCACCGCACCGATGGCCATCATGCCTTCGATACCCAGGTTCAGGATGCCCGATCGCTCGCAGATGACCTCGCCGATCGTACCAAGAAGTAACGGAGTCCCCGCGATAAGCGTGCGCTGGGCGACTGAAATGACCACCTCTTCCATTAATCAGCCCCCCTCTTGCTGTGCTGGATCTGGACGCGGTTTTTTAGAAAAAAGTCGCCCATAATCAGAAATACCAGCAGGGTTCCGTTAAAAATATGCACTGTCGCCGCCGGCAATCCGATCGATATCTGAATGGCATCCCCTCCAACCAGGATACCGGCAAAGAATAAACTGGAAACCAGAACATAGGTTGGATTTAGTTTGGCAAGCCACGCCACGATAATGGCCGTAAAGCCATATCCGGAAGATATGGATAGGGGATAGCTAAGGTGGCGATGGATTCCCGCGGCCTCCCCGACACCCGCCAACCCGGCAACGCCACCACTGATGGCCATAATAATCAGGGTTGTTTTGAAAAAATCGATGCCGGCATATTTGGCCGCATCCGGATTTTCTCCTATCACCCGCACCTCATATCCGAATTTGGTTTTGTATACCACAATGGCGAGCACGATAACCGCAAGGATGGCAATGATGAGGGTGACATAGTGGATGCGTGAATTGGGTAGGAGGGCCAGGATGGCCGAAGCGGGCAGGTCATCGGTATACGGAAATCCGAATTTGGTCTTGCCCTTCCAAGGACCGACAATCAGAAAGGTCAGAAATTCTGCACAGATGTAATTCAACATCAGGGTTGAAATGACCTCGTTTATCGAAAACTTTATCTTTAAGAAGGCGGGAATCAATCCCCAAAACGCTCCGCCCAAAAATCCAGCCAGAAACATCAGTGGAATGACAGCAGGTGCAGATAAATACGGTCCCCAGTTGAGACCGACCCATGTGCCGAAAATAGCACCCATCAGCAATTGGCCTTCGGCCCCAATGTTCCAAAATTTGGCCCGAAATGCCAGGGTTAATCCGCCTCCGATCAGTATCAGGGGAATGCTTTTGGTTACCGTTTCTTTAAGTCCGTAAAAACTACCGAAAGAGCCCATGAAAATTTCGGTTAGCGCAAACAACGGGTTGATCCCAAAAATAAGAAACATCATGCTGATCACCAAAAGACCAGCAAGAAGGGATAAAAAAAGGGTCTTCAAGGATTGTCCCTGGGTAATGAATTCCCTATCAATAATTTTGAATCTAACCATGTCTAACTTCCACAAGTTACAACCGTAAAGCGCCCGCCATCATGAGCCCGATATCCTGCAGACGCGGATCATCAGAAGTCAAAACACCCATAAAACGACCTTGAAAAATGACCGCAATCCGGTCGCAAATATTAAAAATTTCTTCGAGATCTTCGGAAACCAGCAAGACCGCACCGCCCTCTTTGCGCTGTTTCAGCAGCTGGTTGCGAAGATATTCGGTGGCGCCGACATCGAGACCATAGGTGGGATGAGATGCCACCAAAAGAGAGGGCTTTTCGCTGATTTCACGACCCAGAATAAGTCGCTGAATGTTGCCGCCGGATAGGTTTTTTGTCTGAACATTTATGGATGGCGTCGAAACCTTAAAGGTGTGGACCAGATTCTGGGCATGGTGTTTTATGGTGTCCAGGGACAGAAAAGCCTGCTTTGAAAATTTCTTGCGATGATGTTGTTTTAGTATCGCATTTTCATAAAGATAAAGACCGGGGGCGATGCCGAATTTAATTCGTTCCTCGGGAACATGCGAAACCCCAATCTCGCAAATATCCCGTGGAGATCGATTGGTGATTTCCTTTTCGTTAACGGTTATGTTGCCCGATTCGATTTTTCTGAGCCCCGTGATGGCTTCAACGAGTTCGCGTTGTCCATTGCCTGACACCCCGGCAATTCCGAAAATTTCGTTGCGGAAGATGTCAAAGGAGACACCCTTAACGGCAGGATGGCCTTTATCGCCGGTGACGACCAGTTTGTCGACCGTGAGTATTTTTTCCTGTCGCAGGGTTTTTTCTCTAGAGAAACTGAACAAGACATCCCTTCCGATCATCATTCGGGCCAGCGTTTTTTTATCCACCTCTTTGGTGACCGCATTTCCCACGATGTTGCCTTTACGCAAGACCGTCACCCGATCACACAACGCCATGATATCATCGAGTTTGTGACTGATTAAGATAATGAGGTGTCCTAGTCGCGTCATCTCCCTTAAAATGCGGAAAAGCGCCTTTGATTCTTGAGGCGTCAAAACCGACGTGGGTTCATCCAGAATAAGCAAATCGGCACCATTGATGAGTGCCTTTATGATTTCAACGCGTTGTTGTTCTCCGGCTGATAGCTGCCAGACCCTTTTTAGAGGATCAATGTCAAATTTAAATTTTTGTGAAAACGCCACCACATGATTCCGGATTTTTCTTTGCGGGAAAAAGGCGGGTGTTTTCTCATAGCCCAGGGCGATATTTTCAACCACGGAATGGTTTTGAATCAGCATGAAGTGTTGATGAACCATACCAATCCCATGTTCAATGGATGCCATGGGCGAGGTGATGTCAATACGCCTGCCATTGATTCTGATTTCTCCCGAATCCGGCTGATAAAGGCCATACAAAATGTTCATGAGGGTGGTTTTCCCGGCGCCGTTTTCACCCAGCAGGCCCAGAACCTCACCGGACTTTACCTTGAGATTAATAGCGTTGTTGGCCATTACCCCGTGAAACGATTTAGAGATGTTTATCATTTCAAGCTGTTCGATGCGTTGCATTCTTTTTTAAACCCCGGCAGAGTCGGTCGCTTCGCCTGTTTAATGAAGGGTGAATTGAAACTCCCCGCAGCCCCGCTAAAATGGGATTTCCGCTTTGCTCCAACAAGCTACGGGGAATGCGCTCGCAATTGCGGTTCAAATTCACCAAGCCACAAAAAGAAAACGGGGAGCCTCCTTTCTCGAGACTCCCCACATTTTTTCTGAGCCCTTCTATTTCGGAATGCTACCCACCACGTTGTCGACATAGTACATGATACTCAACAGGTCGCCCTTGGAGGCTTTGCTTCCGGCTTTGATTTTCAGAGTCCCGGTATTATCTTTGATCGGTCCGGTGAACGGGTCGAAAAGGTCTGTGCCTTTTTTCATCTGATCATATCGTTTCACCACCAGGTCATAGACTGAAATGGAACCGAAATCTGCCGTGTTTACCTTGGCTGCTTTCAGTTCGGCGACAAATTTGGGATTGATGATATCCTTAAAGGTGCCGCCCAGGATGGCGGCTTTTTCCGCCGCCAGCCACCACATGTCCGCGTTGGTCCATGTCCCGTCATAAAGGCTTTTCAGAATTTGTTCATACATAATACCCCAGTCCACCAGTTGGCCGGATACCACTGAATCGACACCGTAGGGCTGCATCGGGCTGTAATGACTGAAGGTGTAAATTTGTTTTCCTTTTTCGGTATGTTCCTGGCCGACTTCGATAACCGCCGGCGTATCTTCCGTAAAAGCGAGGGTATCACATCCTGCAGCAATAAGCGCTTCGGCCGCCTCTTTGGCCTTTTCCGGTCCCACCCAGGCATAAATCCAGCGCACGTGAACCTTGGCCTTGGGATTGGTCGCTTTTATGCCGAGGGCAAAGGCGTCAATATGACGGACGAGTTCAGGGATCGGAAATGCCGCCACATACCCAATCTTATCGCTTTTCGTCAGCGCACCCGCCATCAGACCGTTCAAGTAGTACATTTGATAGAGATCCGCAAAATAAGTGCCGACATTCTTGATCTGTTTAAATCCGGAACAGTGCATGAAATGTTTATCAGGATACTTTTTACCAGCTGCGACTGTATCATCCATGTATCCAAAGCTGGTCGTAAAGACCACATCACATTTCTGTTGTTGAATCAACCGGTCGATAATTCTTGCGGAGTCGGCTTCGGCGACAGACTCGACAATAACAGTCTCAAGCCCGGGTAGTTTTTTTTGAGCATATTTGCGTCCCACATCGTGGGCATGCGACCATCCGAAATCGCCCACCGGGCCGACATAAATAAAGCCGGCTTTCAATTTTTTATCCTCGGCAAACCCGATACCAACCGTTAACAGCAAGCAAATACCCACAACCAAAAAAATTTTCGTAAATCGCATTTTTGCCTCCTTTTTTATTTTTTAGTGACATTCTTAGCAAAGGTCTCTTCTACTCATCCCTTGGGTTAACCGGACGATCTGCTCAAATGGGCAGGAGCGGTTTTTTGAAATATGAATTCTGGGATATTATTTTTCTATTTGCTCGATTTTAAAGGGATAAATAATAAGTGACAGGAGCCGGCTTCTGTGAATAGAAGTATGTCAAAAAGAGAAATAAGTGTCAAGATTGGTGGCAGAGATTTTCTTTAAAAGGAAAATTTATTGCAGCGGTTTCGGTTTGCCTTGACCGGCTCCATATTGTGTTTATATTGGACTTAGCATGGGCCGCAATCTTACCTCCTTTAATCAACATGCAATCCACACATAAACTCCCTTCCCCTTGTGGCCCATGCACTTGATCCCGGCAGGAAAAATTATAAATACACAATATCTTCGGCCTGTCAACCCTTAATAAGGCAAGTTCTCAATAATTTACGGGCTGTTAGCTCGTGTCCATCCATAAAAGGTGTCATTATTTAGTCGTGGATAGACACTATCTCGAGTTGTGTCCCTATGGGGCAGAAGGATTCGGTAGTTGTCGTTCAGGGGTTGAATTGATTTAAATATTGCTGCCATTCCATCGGAAGCAATTGTTTTTTATTGGTATTGCATTCCTTGCAGGACGCAACCACGTTTCCCTTGGTGCTTTTGCCGCCTCTCGAGATCGGCACAACATGGTCCATGGTCAGGTCTTTGGGGGGTACTGAGCGGCGACAGTAGTAACAGACACCTTTGGCACAACGCCGTTTCCACCACTGTGAATCCCTGAGCAGCCGCGCTTTATGGCGCTCTTGCTTAAGGTGGGTTTCGCCAAAGTCAGCCATGGTAGGGGCGGCTTTTTGGTTTCGATGTGAGCGTGCCATGATCAAACGCTTTCTGAAAGGGTAAATAATTTGAGAATCAGCGGCAACCGCAAACGACAGTTAAACCGTAGAAAGATTCATTCATACCCGAAGTTGCGGATCGCTTTGGTATCCTTGCTCCAATTTTTTTGAACCCGAACGAAGAGCTTGAGAAAGACACGCGTTCCCAACATTTTCTCAATATCCCCACGCGCGGATTCACCTATTTTTCTAAGCTTTACTCCTTTTTTGCCGATAATAATTCCTTTCTGAGAATTCCGTTCCAGGTGGATACTTGCAAAGATTCGTACCAATTTGCCCTGTATATCCTCCTCAAAAGAATCGATCGTCACGGCCGTGGCATAAGGTATTTCCTGTCCGGTTAAACGAAAAATCTTTTCACGAATAATCTCAGCTGAAATGAAGCGCTCCGTCACATCCGTCAGCGTTTCCGGCGGAAAAAAAGGCGGTGATTGAGGGAGCTGTTTTTGAATGGCACCAAGAAGTTTATCTACCTGGGCTCCGGTCCGGGCGGAGATGGGAACGATGGCCTCAAAAGGAAAACAATCGGCCCATGTGTCGATGAGTTTAAGAAGGAGCGGTTTTTGGATGCGGTCAATTTTATTAAGCGCAAGAATAACCGGTTGGGGTTGTTTTTTAAGCGTGGCTAAAATCATTTGTTCAGATATCGGATCGGCGGCTGAGACATCGCATAAAAGCAGTATCAGATCAGCATCTGCAACGGCCCCAAGTGCCGCTTCGACGATTTTCAGATTGAGCTCGCCTTTGGCCTCGTGGATTCCCGGTGTATCGAGAAACACAAACTGTGTGTCGGGACGGTTGAGAATGCCCAAAATTCGATGACGTGTGGTTTGCGGCTTATTGGAGGTGATGGAAATCTTTTGTCCAAGGATTCGGTTTAAAAGCGTGGATTTGCCGACATTGGAAGCGCCGGCGATGGCGACAAAACCGGATTTAAAACGAGTATCTTTAATTAAGGATTCCAATAAGCACCCCGATCTCTCAATGGATTAAGGAAACTCATGAGTTGTCACAGCAGTAATCTTTCGATTGCTTTCCAGGCCTCTTCCCGCCCCTGGCGTGTTTTGGAAGAGAAAATAATCGCGTCATCCGGGTCTGCCCGCAGAATTTTAGAAGACGAGGCGTTTTGTTGGATTTGCTTGGCTTTTGACAGCTTGTCCGCTTTTGTAAAGACCGAGATTACGGGAAGATTGAAACCGGCCAGCCATTTAATCAGGTTGTTTTCCTCCGGACCGGGGGTCCTTCGGATATCCATAATTAAAACGGCGCCGTGCAAATAGTCCCGGTTTGAAAAATAGGCTTCCACCATCGGTTTCCACGATCTTCTCACACGAATAGGGACGTTGGCATATCCAAATCCCGGGAGATCAACAAAATAAAAAGCGCGATTGATCTCAAAAAAGTTAACCAACTGGGTCCGCCCCGGGCGATTGCTTGTTTTAACCAGTTTTTTACGGTTCAAAAGGGTATTGATGCAGGACGATTTCCCGGCATTCGAGCGCCCCGCAAAAGCGATTTCAGGTAATGCGTCAGACGGATACTGATGCGGTTTGGCGGCACTGGTAATAAATTCAGCGGATTTGATAATCATGAAGGACTCATTGAAATTTCCCGTGGCCCCGATAAACCGGGATCTGGGCTGCGCTTCGACAAGCTGCGGGAAGGTGCTCGCTATTGCGGTTCAAGTTCACTCAAATAGGTTTCGAGGCGGTCCATCCCTTCTTTGATATTATCCAGCGAATTTGCATAAGAGAAACGGAGATAACCCTCACCGTTTTTTCCGAAATCGATACCCGGAGCTACCCCAACGTGCGCTTTTTGAAGAATGTCAAACGCAAGTTGATACGAGTCGCTTGAAATGTGTTTGGCATTGGCAAAGACATAAAAAGCTCCGGTTGGCTCAACCTTAATTCCCAGGCCCATTTTCTTCAGGCGCTGAAGCATGAATTTCCGACGTTGGTCGTAGGTCTGTTTCATTTGCAAAACATCCTTATGGGCCTCATTCAAGGCCGCGATTCCAGCCAACTGCACCATAGCGTTGGCACAGATAAAGAAGTTTTGCTGAAGTTTTTGAATCGGTCGTATAAAATCCTTCGGTGCGATGAGATATCCAAGACGAAAGCCGGTCATGGCGTACAATTTGGAAAAGCCGTTTAAGACAAAAGCGTTTTTTGTGAATTCCAGAATCGAGTGTTCGCGGCCCTCATACACAAGACCGTGATAGATTTCATCCGAAACGACAAACGGAGAACCCGCCTGGGGCGTTAGGGCGGCGATTTTTGCGAGTCGGTTCCGGGACAAAAGATTTCCGGTGGGATTAGAGGGGGAATTGATAAAAATAGCTTTGGTTCTGCGGGTCATCTTCTCTTGGATGGCCTCCGGGCGAAATTGAAACCCGTCTTCCTCGTAAACCGGGATGGTGATGGGGGTGCCTTGGACAAACTTAATAAAATTGGGATAGCAGGCATAATGTGGATCAGAAATAATGACCTCGTCCCCCTTCTCCAGTAGGGATGAAAATAAAGCAAACATTGCCGGAGAGGTTCCCGATGTGATCACAATCCGCTCGGGATCGATGTCGACCTTATACGTATGGTGATAGAAACCGCTAATGGCCTCTCTAAGTTCGATCATGCCCAGACTGTGGGTATAATGGGTATGGCCATCCGTAAGGGCTTTGCAGGCCGAGTCTTTGACGCATTGTGGTGTATCAAAATCAGGCTCACCGACTTCAAGGTGGACAATATCGATCCCGTTACGTTCCATCTTGTGCGCTTTTTCAAGAACATCCATGACGATAAAAGAGGTCATTTCGCTTGTGCGTTTGGAAATCATACGATTCCTTGTTTTTGGCGGAAGATTGCTAGATGACTTTATTTAGCGGGTACTCAATGATTCCTTCAGCCCCCTTTTCTAAAAGTTTCGGGATCAGATCCCTGACAATTTGCTGGCTCACCACAGATTCGACCGAAAACCATGGTGCTTCGTAAAGATGCGCCACGGTCGGAGCGGTTAAACTTGGCAATAACGCGATAATCGCTTCAATCAAACCTTCAGGGACGTTCATTTTAAGCCCAACCATTTTTTGGCCCTGCAAGGCCCCATTTAATAAAAGGGCTATTTGTTCAATCTTGGCGCGCTTTTGAGGATCTTTCCAGGTCGCATGGTTGGTGACCAATTGGGTATTGGTTTGCATGAGTTCCTGGATGATTCTTAGCCCGTGGGCTTTGAGGGTACTTTCCGTTTCCGTAACTTCTACGATGGCATCGGCCAAACCGGAAATCACCTTGGCTTCGGTAGCGCCCCAAGAAAATTCGACCTCAACATTGATTCTGCGTTCGGCAAAAAAATCTTGAGTGAATTGAACCAGTTCAGTGGCAATTTTTTTATCTTCGAGATCGTCGATCGTTTGAATGGCTGAATCGTATGGAACGGCGAGGATCCAGCGCGCCGGCCTTGCGCTGACCTTAGAGTAAACCAGGTCTGCGACCACATGAATGTCGGAATTATTTTCGGCAATCCAATCCTTACCGGTCAACCCCGCATCCAGGGTTCCATTTTCAACATAGCGAGACATCTCCTGGGCGCGGCAGATGGCACATTCAATTGAATCATCATTAATTTCGGGAAAGTAACTTCTTCCATTAACATCGATTTTCCAACCCGAGCGTTTAAAAAGTGCAATTGTGGCGCTTTGAAGACTCCCTTTAGGGATACCCAGTTTTAGCTTGTTTTTCACTGACAATATACCTCCTTCGGATCAAATATCGGTTGGCCGACGATTTTAACCGATCCCTCTTCGACTCTCTTATGAAAGCAGCTTTTGTACCCTGTATGACAAGCCGCCCCGCCAATCTGTTCGACTTTCAAGAGTACCGAATCATCATCACAGTCGATTCGGATTTCTTTAATCAGTTGCATGTTTCCGGAGGTTTCCCCTTTTGTCCAGAGCGCTTGTCTCGAACGACTAAAAAAGGTCGCCTTGCCGGTGGCGAGGGTCGTCTCCCAGGCCGCGCGATTCATAAAGCCAAGCATTAGGATTTCATTGGTTTTATCATCTTGAACAACAGCCGGGACCAGGCTGTTTAGCTTATCAAAATCGAGTTTGATCATGATGGCTTCCTTCTTTATTGATAGAACATTTGCCAACACCATCCAATAGTGTTTGAGGGGCACTCTTTAGTTGAGCCCCGAATTGAAATTATCAAAACCCTAAAATCTAATCCTATCATCCTATAATGTCAAATTTTTTCTGGGATGCCAAGCGTCATAAGGACGTGATCCTGCCACTTTAAGGGGATTTTCAATTAATTATTTTAAAAATTTGAAATGATCTGCTTCGGTGTTATTAAAGCAGATTGATAAATAGAATCAGTCATGCTAAACGGATTTGATTAAAGATGAAGGCCGGTTTTACTTATGGTGAGACGAAAAAAAACATCGGATATTTTAAGGCAACGTGCCAAACCCCAAAAAAGACGGATAGCCTTAAGGCTTATAAAATGGTTTATCGGTCTGGCGGGTTTTATGATAATTTGCGGGGTGATCGCCGGCGCAGCGGTTTTTTTCTATCTAAGCCGGAATCTCCCCAAAATATCTTCTCTCAGGGATTACCGCCCCCCGGTTATTACGACGGTTTATTCTGATGATAATCGCAAAGTCGCCGAATTCTATAAAGAACGGCGTATCATTACCCCCTTGTCCCAAATGCCGCAGATACTGATAGAGGCGTTTGTAGCCGCTGAAGATGCACGATTTTGGAAGCACAAAGGAATTGATATTATCAGCATCATCCGCGCAGGTTTTAAAAATATCGAAGCCGGAACCATCGTCCAAGGGGGAAGTACGATTACCCAGCAGGTAACCAAGTCGTTCCTTTTAACACCAGAAAAAAGCTACCAAAGAAAAATTAAAGAGGCTGTACTGGCCTACCGCATCGATAAAAATTTTACCAAAGAAGAGATTCTTTATCTCTATTTGAATCAGATCTATTTGGGGCATGGAGCCTATGGGGTGGCATCGGCAGCTGAAAATTATTTCGGCAAACAGGTAGCGGAACTCAATTTGGCCGAATGTGCGATGCTGGCGGGTCTTCCGCAGGCTCCCAGTCGATACTCGCCTTTTCGACATCCTGAAAGAGCCAAAGAACGCCAGATATATGCCTTAAACCGAATGGTGGCGGAAGAATACATCACCAATATCCAGGCCACCGAAGCCATTAACACCAAGCTGGATATCAAATCCCGCCGAAACTGGTATATTGAGGAGGTTCCCGTCTATACGGAACATGTTCGGCGGTATATTGAAAAAAAATATGGACCGGACGTGTTGTACCAGGAAGGGCTTCGGGTGTACACGGCTGTCAGTATCGAAATGCAGAAAGTCGCGCGGGCTGAGATTCTGAAGGGGTTATATGCGTTGGACAAGCGTCTCGGATTTCGGGGTCCTTTGGAACATTTCGCACCGCAAACGATTGAAATGTTTTCAAAGGCGCTGCAGGCTGAACTGGATAAAAGCCCCTTGGAGGAGGGCAAGATCGTTAAAGGGGTTGTGATTGATGTTAGTAACAAGAAGAAGAGGGTTATGGTCCGAATCGGGGATTCAAAAGGGATTCTTCAATTGAAAGATATGAAATGGGCCCGAAAACCAAATCGTGCAGTTGCCTATTACGAGGCCCGCGTGAGGCGGCCCGGTGACGTGTTGAAAGTGGGCGATGTGATCTGGGTCAAAATCCTAAAAAAGGCCAAAGGTCCAAACGAGTGGAACATAGCTTTGGAACAAACCCCTGATGCCCAGGCGGCACTGTTGAGCATCGAAGCCGAAACCGGACGAGTGAAAGTGATGATTGGCGGGCGTGATTTTAATGAAAGTCAATTTAATCGCGCGGTGCAGTCGCGCCGCCAGCCGGGCTCGGCATTCAAACCGATCATATATGCCTCTGCGATTGACAAAGGCTATACCCCGGCCACGGTGATAATCGATTCGCCCATTGTTTTTAAAGAGACCGAACGTGATTTAGAGTGGAAGCCAAAAAACTATAAAGAAAGATTTTTCGGCCCGACCCTGCTGCGCGTGGCTTTGGCCAAGTCTCGTAATGTGGTGACCATAAAAATCCTGCAAGATATCGGTATCGATTATGTTATCGGTTATGCCCAGAGACTCGGAATAACTTCCAAGCTGAGCAGAGACCTTTCGATTGCCCTTGGATCATCAGGTGTCTCCCTTCTGGAGCTAGTCAATGCCTATTCGGTCTTTGCCAATTTCGGTTATCGCGTAGATCCTGTCTTTATCACTAAAATTCTTGATCGAGACGGAAAGGTGATAGAAGAGGCGAATCCCCGTCGAGAAAAAGTGATCGATAAAAGCACCGCCTATATAATGACCAGTCTTCTTGAAAGTGTTGTCAAACAGGGGACCGGTCGACGGGTGCGTGCGTTGAAAAGGCCTGCGGCAGGGAAAACCGGTACCACCAACAATTTGTATGATGCCTGGTTTATGGGATACACACCCCGCTATATAACTGGGGTATGGGTCGGATTTGATGAGGAAGGTCCGTTGGGGAAAAATGAAACCGGATCTCGGGCAGCAAGCCCGATATGGTTGGGTTTCATGCAACAGATCTTGAAGGATAAACCGGTCAGGGTCTTTCAGGTCCCAGAAGGCGTTGTCTTTTCAAAAATAGATGCCGAAACAGGGCTTTTACCGATCGCCGAATCAAAGAAAACGATTTTTGAGTGTTTCAAGGAGGGAACCGTTCCGACCGAATCGACCAAAAAACCGGGCACGGCAACCGAACCGGAAGAGTTTTATAAGATTCAAATGTGATGGCTTGGATTTTACGGCTCAATCACCACCTGGTCCATTTCAAGCGAATTGTCCGGGACAACCTTTATTTTCCTTAAATTAAATCGGCCCTCAATAAAGTGGATATTCTTATTTCTGTAACCACGCACTTGTGGAATCTGCCGGGAATGAACCGTAATGGTTAACGCGTCACAGGGGGGAGATTCTGATTGCAAAAGCGAAACGATCCGATCACGCATCACTTCGGAGTAAACCAGATGCCCAAACGCCGGATGATACGGCCCGGCTAAAATCTGAGATTCGGGGTTGAGATCTTGAGATACCTGAAGCCCCATACGGGCAACCGGGACTCCCTTTTGCCGGAAAAGAAGATAGAGTTTTTTTGCCAGTGTAATGCAAGAATCAAGCGGTATCGGCTGATAGCGAGCTCCTGCGTACCAATCGGCCAGGGGGCTGTTTTTTAATACCAAAACCGGATAAATCCTAACAAAGTCAGGGGCCAGGGATGCGATCCGAGTAGCGGTGGTATAGGCCTTGAGGTCGTTGTCACCCGGAAGACCGAGCATCATTTGAAGCCCGATTTGATAATGGTGCTTTTTTAAAAGCGAAACCGCCCGGTAGGTGTCGGCTGTGGTGTGGTTCCGCCGAGCTTGCTCCAAGACTTCGTCATCCATGGACTGTACGCCCAGTTCAATGGTTTTCACCGCAAAATCTTTAATGATGTCCAGCCGTTCGGTGTCGATGGTATCCGGCCGGGTAGAGAAACGGAGACTGTCGACCTTTTGGGCGGTTACGAATTCGGTGGCGAGATCAAGATAATCGGCGACAGTCTTTTTTTTTAATCCCAGGAAATTTCCGCCGTAAAAAGCGATCTGAGGTAAAGCGCTGTCCTTTCTCTGATGAGCAAGCGCTTTTAATATGACATCACGGAGTTGTCGAGCAGCGGGACGGCCCGAAGCGTGGCCGGTGATCGTGGTCTGATTACAAAAAACACACCGATGCGGGCAGCCTGCATAGGGCAGGAAAACAGGAATGATAGAGGGAGGCTTTTTGGCGTTATTCATCTCAAAGCCGTGGCCGGGTTGAATTTCAAAAAAAGGATTTATTAAGACCCTAATTGAGCGAAAGCTGAGGGTGCCCCAAATCCAAGGCGCCAAGGGGTGAAGCCATAGTGAACTATTGCGAACCCTTGGCAACGAAGGAGGTGGTGTGCCATCGGCTTTCCCATTGGGTAAAGAAAATGAAGAATTAATATCAAAATTATAATTCACCCATAGAAGAAACATGAAATTTTATGTAAAGGCAGAATGTGTAAAGTGTTTTTAACTTTTTCAGCGGTTCTTCATTTTCTTTACGCTCATTTAGGGTCAGAATCTGATTGTAATATGTCAAGGGCTTTTCTAGCCGCCTCTTGTTCGGCGATTTTTTTACTCTTCCCCACGCCCTCTGTCTGGAGATGATTGAGACGAAGCCCAACAACAAATATTTTATTGTGATCGGGGCCCATTTCCCGAATGATGCGATAGGCGGGTGTGCTTTGTTTGGTTGCTTGAACATATTCTTGAAGTCGGCTTTTAAAATCCTGATTGAAAGTGGTGGTATGAATCGAGGGCGTCAGGTCAGAATAAAGGCGATTGATAATTTGAAAAGCACGCTCAAAACCGCCGTCAAGGTAAATGGCCGCAATCAAAGCTTCAAATGTATTTGCCAGAATAGAATTTTTTTTATGTCCGCAGGACTGCATTTCACCCTTACCAAGCAAAACATGTGAACCCAGGCATAACTTTCGCGCCAAGGAAGCAAGCTGGGCTTCATTCACGAGATTGGCGCGGATTCTGGAAAGATCCCCCTCTTTTAAGCCAGGGTCCAAATTCATCAAGGTATGTCCGACGATCAGGCTTAGAACCGCATCTCCCAGAAATTCAAGCCGTTCGTTATCCTCAAGTGTATTCTCGACCATTTCATTGACATATGAGCTGTGACGAAGGGCTTGATAGAGAAGGTCTTTATTCCGGAACTCATAGGACAAACGGTTTTCCAAATCTGAAATAATCAACGAAACTGCCATAACGATCACAAAGGGAAGGGGCTTTTTAAAAATGATTCGATAAGAGACAAAAACGCAGACAGGTTAGCGAATATATTGGACTAATTTTTGATAGAGTGTGTATGGCACAAAAAAATCTCCTTTGCCGGCCCCCATTTGGATTTTGGGTTTTAATGTGCCATGAAAATCAGTACCTCCCGTCATTAGCAATTCATGGTGCCTGGCCAGGTATATGTAATGATCCGTTTCGTGCGGCGGATTTTCAGGATAGTAGACCTCAATTCCTTTCAGACCCATTGCTTTGAGGCTGGCAAGGAGATCTTCCAGGCGGGCCCCGTTTTGAATACCCATCAAAAAAGGATGCGCCAAAACCGGTACACCACCGGCAGCCAAAATCTGATGAATGGCTTGTTCGGCCGTCATCCGAAACTTATCAACATAGGCCGGCCTCCCTTGGCCGAGAAAGTTTTCAAAGGCAACATTGATGGATTCGGCATACCCTTTTTTTACCATCAGTTGGGCGATATGAGGTCGACCGATTTGACCTTGCGGGACAAAATCAAGCAGTTCAGCAAAAGTAAGCTCCATTCCGAGTTGATTTAATCGCTTGACAATCTGAGGGTTACGATTCTTGCGAGCCGATTGAAGCTTGTGAAGTTTTTGATTTAATCCGAAGTTGTTCAGATCGATGGCGTAACCGAGAATATGAAAGCTTCCCGCACAGATAAAAGGTGGCGGAGGGGTGGCACTGATTTCAATGCCGGTCAGAAATTTCAAGGAATTCGGAAGGCCGTTGGCCAACGCTTCTTTTGATCCGTCCAGGGTGTCGTGATCGGTTATGGCGATAGCGCCCAGTTTTAATCGTTGAGCTAAGGCGAGAATTTCGGAAGGCGTTAGTGAACCATCTGAGGCCCTGGAATGAATGTGCAGATCGATGCTCAGACGGGTATTGAAAGACATTCGTTATATTCCAAGCGCTTTTTCCAAAGCCTCCTCTTTGGTCTTGCATTCGATGCATTGGGTGGTGACCGGTCGGGCTTTTAAGCGTTCCAAGGAAATTTCTTCTCCGCATTTTTCACAGATGCCAAAGTTTTTATCCTCAAGACGGCCGAGCGTTTTTTTTATTTTCTTAATCAATTTGTGTTCTCTATCCCGTATACGCAACATAAAATTGCGATCGGCTTCCAAGGCGGCACGATCGGTAGGATCTGGAAAATTTTCCTTGGGGGTCGTCATGCCTGAAACGGTACTGTCAGCCTGCTGCAAAAGCTCTTCTATCTGGTCGGTGAGGTAATTTTTAAAATACTCAATGTCTTTCTTTTTCATGATAACATCCTTGAATCGATAAATCCTATTCCGGAAAAATGACTTTTCTAGCACAGGTATTTAGGGATGTAAAGAAAAAACTGATGTATTTTGACGGGCGATTGAAAAAATTTTTGGTAAAAGGGATGAATATCGATTCTGTCCATCAACGGGCCGGATATTTTCGATTTGTATCTCTGAATCTGGTGAAACATACACCGACAAGCATGTTTTGGATCTGATAAATAGACACAGGGACATTCCTGCGTTGCCATTTTGCCACCTCAAGTTCAAAACAAGTTTCTTGGTGTCAGGTTATCCTAAAGGAATCAGGACGGTAAGGTAAAACATATACCTTAAAAAATGTCATTCAATTCTCTTGATTTAAAAGAAGATCTGTGCATTATTAGTTACCACGCAGGAAATCAATCCCCTTTCGACAGGCTCACCTTCCGATTGTACCGCTACTCTCCTGCGACTTTCATTTAGAAAATAATTCCATTGATCCAAAATCAAGCTCGCTATTATTGCAGCGCTTTTGCTCAGATAGATCAGATCAAAGATGTTAGCCAAGGGGGACTCTCGTTCTTAAAGCCGACACCACCGGTAGAGATTGAAGATTCACATGATGTTTAAAATTTAAGCTTTAGGAGGTGTAACAATGCCAATTCCATTACTTGCAGCGGCTTTACCAGCTATAGGATCGTTCCTGGCCAGTAAAGGCATGGATTTGCTCAGCGGGGTTTTTAAGGGAACGGTAAACAAAGGGATGGAAAAAATTGCCGAGACGATTAAAGACAAAACAGGCATCGACATCAACGATGCTTCAGAAGGAAAGCTAACGGATGAAGAACTAATTAAACTCAAGGAATTTGAACTTGAACACGAACAGATGCTCCTTGATCACGTAAGGGAGATGCGGGAAAAGGATCTCGATGAAGAACGCATCCATCAACAGGATCGAGCCGACGCCAGAAGTATGCACAAAGCCGCCCTCATGCAGGATGACCTTTTTTCTAAAAGATTTATCTACGTGTATGCGGCGATGGTTACGGCTTTCACCTTTGCCTATATTTTTGGCATAACATGGTTCGATGTTCCGAAAGAAAATCAGCGGATTGTGGATACGGTTCTTGGATTCCTGTTGGGAGTATCCCTATCGGCCATCATCCAGTTCTTTTTTGGTTCCAGTAAAGGAAGTTCGGATAAGCAACAAAAAATCAGCGAGCTTACTGAACAAATTAGCAGATTTTCATTAAAGAAAAAAGACAAAGAGGAAAAATGAAGTCTGGAGGGATGATATGAGTTTGGTTGAAGAGCAAGCCGAATTTTTAAATAACGTGACTCAACTTTTGGCAAAAGCATATGAAATGGAATTTATGGTTACCGGCGGGGAGCTTTATCGTACGACAGATCAGCAAAAACTTTATATCCAGCAGGGGCGCAGCAAGACCATGAATAGCAGGCACTTGTCTCGTCTTGCCGTTGATCTCAATTTTTTCAAACCAAAAGACGGGGGAGGCGTACGGCTTACATATGATAAGAAAGAGTTACAACCCCTGGGCGACTATTGGGAAGTATTGCATACGAAAAACAGATGGGGCGGTAACTGGACATCATTTAAAGACACGCCCCATTTTGAACGGACCCGGTAATTTATTACCCTTCGGTCAATACGATGCCCACCTTCTGTATCATTAGGTAAATAAAAAGCATTACGATAAAAAATGCCATTAATAATATTTGATTACTGAAGCGCATGGGCGTCTATTTTATTATAACCAACTTTTTATCGCTCAAGGGGAATAATGCCAAGTGCATAATTGATAAATCCTTAAAAGAATCTTAAAATTTCGGAGGCCTATGTTGCGCTAACTTGAATCATTAATCATCTGTCTACCATTTTGTCTATTTGCTTGAATGGGTTTAGGCCAATCCCCACAATGAAGGCAGTGTCATTTTCAGCAATAGGGGCAATCCGACCATTATTGAATTGTACAAATAGTGTATCAACCCAATGCTTGATCCAGCTTGGCAAAAAATCTTCTTCTATGTCATAGGTCAATCGGATTGTAAAACTAAGGGCTTTGTCCAAATCTTCAGCCTTCCATTTAGAATCAGCGTTAAAATCTTGGCTATAGACAAAAGCCGAATCCAATTGTATGCGCTTAACATGTTTGTTGACCGGAGGTGACCCATTCCCTACCAAGGTGGAGAATGGTAGCGACAAATCGGCTTTTGCTTTAAAACGCAAAAAGGAATCGTTTTCGTCCAAACCGAGCTCTTTCCGTCCTTGCGAGTCGTATGCATATACGTAATCAATCGCAAAAAAGAGATTTGGAACGAATTGCGACCATCCGGCGGTCGAAGAATGTACGTAAAGGATGTTGCCAGATACAAGGGCGTTTGAGTGATCCCGTTTCTGGTCTGTCTCGTATCCACCCGAGCCCCCCAATCGAAAGTCTTCCGTAATCTAAGATGGCTCCGCCTTCAATGTCATCGTCAACACTGTCAGGGTTTGTATCTATCAGGGGGACGACAGTCGAATTTAAACCGAAACTTCCTCTAACTTCAAATAACAGCGGTTTCCTGTTTAGCTCGGCATCCTCCACAAGTGCCCCACTCAGTTTGAAATCATATTGCAAAGACGGGGTTAATATGAGTCGATCATTATGATCGGAAAGCATGAAAAGCTTTTGATGTTTGTCATAATATCTGTATCCGTTCTTTTTAAAATTGAAGTATAGTCCAATCGTCCAATCGTCGTCTTCAAGACTGCCAATTTGGTCGATTGAAATAGATTTTTTCATCTTAGGCGACTCCCATTCGGCCTTAGAGTCGGAAAAACATAGAAAACTCAAGACAATAAAGAAAGCTGTGGAGACTGATATTTTTAGTTCAAATCGGCGCATGCCGCCTCCTGAAGTGGAACGTCTCATATGATGTCAGCTTCCCATGAGAATTTATAAATCTTGTCCACCAGTTCGGCAAGATCGGCCAAAGTTGTATCACCTTTGTTTAAAAGTTCTTTCAATTTTATGATTGCTTTAGAAGCGTGATATCCATCTTCATAAGTTGCACCGTTATACACGCATACATCATTAAAGCTCTCGGCCAAAGACAGGATCAACCCTTCTTTTATTTCGACGGGGGTTGAAGGAGGCCGCCAGTAAGAAAGCTTTTTCAGGGTCACACCGCCGGCCGATGCGAATTTTACCGATTCTTTCAGCAATGGTGTGAATTGGCTTCTTTTTAGATATTTATAGACAAAAACATGTGCCCGATTATTGACCGTCCAGCGGTTACCATAGGCGGTTATTGAATTTACAAGATCTTTATTGGACTTCTTTATCTGTGATAAAAGCCACTTTGCCGGTTCGCCTTCAATAAAATCCTGATTTTTGGCAATAAAGTTTACATATCGTTCTATGTTTTTGCCTATGCCATTATTGTCCGGCAGCCCCAAGAACCGGACGGGATTAATGGTAGCGATTTTTCTGAAGGCAGTTTTTGACATCTTTTGTTCAAAGTATGACCAATAACTGCTTTCCCGAAGCCGCATTCTAACAAGAAAATAGTCTGTTCCCCATAAAACCTGACGGCCAAAAATCGGGTCATTTAAAATTTCTTTCAGGTTACTAAAATATTGTTTTTCCTTGCCAGCGCCTGTCATTGGATGCGTATGAAACGAAATATCAGCAAAAACGCGATCTTTGAATTCTTTCATCATGTCCAAAATGGTTTTGGTCCACGAATCGCCGGGAATGGATTCCTGTGCCAGGTTGCCGTCACCCCCAAAATGCCCAAAACATACTTTTAGCTTCTTAAACTCCCCAAGCAGAGGGCGCCAATGTTTCGGTTGGCAGTAGTTTGTAAATTCCCGCTTTTTATAAAAGCCACGAGCAGTGCAATGTTGTAAGACGGGGATATCGTTTTCATCCAAATATTTTAAAACAGTTTTCATTTTTTTATTATCAACCTTGTATCCCAAAGATGGATAAAGCTTGACACCTATAAAGCCAAGGTCGGTTAAGGCCTCCTTCATTATCGGAAAATGATTGGTTCGTTTTGGATTGACCTTGGCAAATGGGAGTATGCGCCCAGGAAAGCGAAGAATTTGCCGTGCTGTATTTTTGAGTTGGGACTTGTACAGTATTTCATCGTCGCTATTTCCGGTCGTAATGTCCATGACAAGAGGCACGATGATGTCTTCGTCCTCTAATTGTTCAAATAGGGTATTTGTAACCGTATCAATATCAGGTGCCAATCCAATGTATATAAACTCGAGATAATCGGAAAGTGATACCTCGCGGGCGTCAGCGTGAGATTGATGGAGTAATTTCGCCACTCCTTCAAAAAAGCCTTCCAATATTTCGATACCAAGCGCCGCAACATCGCCATCAACGACCAGCTTCACATCAACAGGCCAACGGTCTATGCTAATATCTTCAAGAAGATGCTTGAAATTTTCATTCTTTGTAATCTCTTTGGCCAACTGCCCAAGCAAAACTCGTCGATTGATATAGTCTTCTTCCTTCAAGGCGTTTTTGAAAATTTTTGCCAATGGAACTACAAGGAAATCAGGAACCCCTTCGTTTGTAAGTCTATTTATCAGAATGTTGAGTGTTTCCAGGGTAAAGATCGATTTTAAATTAAAGACGTGGCTGTGACAGTTTATTCGCATAGGGACAACCTCCTATGAGAGAGGGTTGGGGGGAGTGATTTTCTTTGCTGTTTTTGTCCTTTCAATTTGAATGATGATAGGGTGATGTTGAATATTTTTTCCCGATCTGTCAAACCTGATGCCTTCAGGTAGGTATATATTTTTTGTTTCCGCTTTCAGTTCAGTCTCTTTAATAGCCTTAAGTATTGTTCTATTGTTAATTGAGCCTGCCCTCTCCAATAAGATCAGAGCTTGCTGCCATATCGACCAAACCAAATGGTCTAATCCCTTTTTTCCCTCTATAACCCTGGATTATTTCCGCATTTAAAAAACCTCTAGCCGCTAGAAATAGAATAGCATTTTTGTTTCTTTCAAGGCGGTCAAGTATCCAAGAGTAAAACCAAAAAAGGTAGGAAGAATAAGGTCAATTAGGATTCCCATGGTCCAGTTCTCCCGCTTTATAGGTTGATCGAAAACCTGTTTAGCCGTGTCATAAATTGATCGTCAGTGAAAGCATTCATGCTGAAAAAAGAACGGCTTTTTCGCTAAGCCCGGATTAAAAGATCAAACATACCCAGGTTATCGGAACCTCTGGAACCGGAAAATCAACATTGCTTCTAAACATGATCAACCAGGATATCCAAAACGGGCAAGGCAAAGCCGCGCTGGATCCCCATAGTGATCCCTTTCGAAAAGCACTGGCAGTCCTTTAGCTGATATCAGTAGATCAATCACTTCGATAATTACCTAACGAACGGCTTCATGAAACATGAGGGCAGTGTCCATTTTGTAATATGTTAGCGGACGAATGAACCGTTCGACCAAAGCGCCCAGAAGCGGAATGGATAGGAGGAGATTCAGAAAGAAGCCATAGGTTGAACCGAGTCACCAGGAGAAGAAATAGCCTGTACCAAGGGGAGCGGCGCAGAAGTCAAAAAGACAGTCTTTTCGTTGAACGCTCAAATATTCCTTTTTTGTATACAGCGGGCCACCCACACGTTATGTCACCCTTAATACCTTAATATTTGGCACTTGTCTACTCTCAACGGCATCTGCCCCAACTATTTATCTGTATTTAAACGCCGCGGATAATGCATTAAAGGAAAATGCTCGTTATCCTTCTTTGGCACAGCTTTTAGCTCTAATTCCTAAATATGGTAACAACAGGGCTGTCACACATGTATTTGACGCAGCTGCTATTGATTGGGCCATAGCGAAATATTGTGAAAGCCCGGAAATGAAAATATTGCAGGTTTATAAATTGCTTCGAATCGAGGGGAAGCGCAAAGGGTGGAAAATGGGAAGCCTCGATTACCTTCGGAAAATCTTTGGATTTCGGATGTAAAGAAACTTATCGAAAGTTAACATCCTTGTATTATTAATGAAGTTGTGATAGTGGCCACATGTACTTAAGTCCGAATTAAAAACGTCTTTCGGCAGTCTTAATCAAACCGGAATTTGTGTTTGAAAAAATTCCAAGCCGCTTTGGACAACATCATAATTTACATGTTATCCAGAAAACAATTAAAGGTAATATCCAAGAAAAAACTATATAATCACTAATTATGGGAAATATTACAAAAAACTTAACAATCCAGAAAACATATACTTAGATTGCGGAGGAATAGATGGAAGAAAAATACAAAAACGACTACGAAGAGGACGATGAATCAACTGATAAAAGTCAGATAGATTTTTTGAAGAAAAAACAGCGGGAATTGATAACAAGTACTATTGATTATAATCTCGAGAGCCTGTCTCAATTAATTGACAAAAGAACTATTGATCTTGCTCCCAGGTATCAGAGGCGATTCCGGTGGGACGAAAAACGAAAGTCAAAATTAATTGAATCATTTCTTCTGAATGTGCCTATTCCTCCTATTTTCCTAAACGAGGATGATTTTGGAGAATATTCAGTAATTGACGGCAAACAAAGACTTTCTTCAATTTCTGATTTTTTATCTGGAAAATTAGCTCTTAGCGATCTTGAAATATACAAGGACTTAAATGGGCTCAATTTTTTTGATCTCCCAAGAGAATTTCAAAATTCTCTTAGAATTAGAGCAACCATTAGAGCGATTATCATTCTTCGGCAATCAGATAAAGATATTAAATATGAAGTTTTCCAAAGACTTAATACGGGAGGTGTACGTTTAAATGCACAAGAAATTCGGAATAGTGCTTTCCCTGGAAAATTGAACGATCGAATAATAGACCTTTCTGAAGGAAAAGTTTTTCATAAAATGTTGGGAATTAAATCAAAAACGAAATCAAGATTGTACCAAGAAATGAAAGATGTTGAATTAGTGCTAAGGTTCCTTTCACTTAAGGATAATTGGTTAAATTATTCAGGAGGTTTAAAGAAAATCCTCGATTCCTATATGGATGACAACAGAAATATGGAGGAGGGGCAAGTTGATTTACTTGAGAATGAATTCCTTGAAACAACTGAGAAAGTCGAAATAATTTTTGGTAGTAACGGGTCTTTTCGGAGATGGCTTCCGGAGTCACGGAAATGGAAGCAGCAAGTCTCTGCACCTTTGTATGACTCTCAAATGTTTGCGTGCTATAAAAAAGACAAACAAAATATCACTGCGAGTAAAGATTCTATTCTGAAAGATTACAAAAAGCTTTTTACCAAAGACAATGAATTCATCGAATCTATAGAATCATCTACAGCAGCGCCCACTAGATTCTTGTACCGAGCGAAAAAGTTGGATGAAATCATTAGGGGACATATTTAACTATGGGAGCCGCATTCGATCAGTTCAAAGAATCTATGGAATTGGCTACAGCTCTCAAAAAACTTGAACGAGACAGGTATCCAAACAATCCGAAAGTTGCCGAACAGCCTTTTGTTAAAGGCCTAAGAGGTGGTGCATCAGTGTTAATGGTTGCGGCTTTTGAGTTTTTTTTAAGGCGTTTGTTTGAAGAAAATATTTCGGAACTTAATACTATCCCTGTATCAATTGATTTTCACAAACTCCCTGATCAACTTAAAGTAACAACTGTTTTTAATGGATTAAATAAAGTGCTAAACGGCCCAATGAACGATGAAAAGCCGCCAAAGGTCGATAGAATCAATGATATCATAGCAGCGTGCAAGCTGCTGATAAATGAGCAAATAGACCCTATGACATTTTCTGAAACTGGCAGCAATCCTAACGGCAACACAGTCAAAAAGAAGTTTAAAGAAGTTGGGCTTAATGATATTTTTACAAAAATAAAACCAGCGTTTGAAGCTAAATTTAAAAGCCCAGTAGCTCAGGACTTCATAAAAAGCAAACTCGATGAAATAGTAAGAACAAGGCATGTAGTAGCACATACTGCTGATACTCTGAATATTTCGAGAAAATCACAAAATGAATCATTCAGATTTTTAAAAATATTGGCAGAGCTTCTCGAAAAAGAACTTCAAAAACACCTTAAGGATATTAAGAAGATAGCAAAAAAATAAACCCATAACAATCGTCTCAAGTCGGATTGCAATTCCGCTGTGCTCAATTGCAACCGCTTAGTCGTAGTGTTATGAGTACGGACACTTAAGTTCATCATTGGGAAGCGAATGAGCGCGGAAACCTTTTTAAAAATAGTTGGTCCTCTTCTGTCCACATGTTTTAAAAAACACTTTAAGGATAGAAAGCTAAGAAAAAGCATTGAACAGGCCGTACACGATATCGCTCCTACCCACAGTGCCGAAATTCTGATTTTATGCCAGGACAAAGGGTTCTCCGAAGAGCTGTTCAGCCTGGCCAAGGGTATGACAATTAACGCTAAAGGTTTAGTTGATTTAGGCATTAAGGTCGCTAAACAAAAAAACATCAATTTTAGTTCCAATGAGCTAAAAGAAGAGCTAAAGAAATTTGCCCTTGATCTTATCAACATCTTTAATGAAGTCTCGCCGGAATTAGGTACGCGCCCCGGTGCCCTCAACGACTTTTACCGAGACATCAGCAATCTATCCATATTAGAACCAGGGCCGCTGGAATTGGAGCCCGAAAAGGCCTTTTTTATAGTTCCTCACAGGCGAAATGCTCTTCTGAAACACGAAGATGAGTGGGTAGACCAAATATATCAACGATTGAATAAATATGGACAGGCCATTGTCGGCCAGGATGTCGCTTTGATCGGTCAGGGCGGAGTCGGCAAAACCGCTATGGCTGTTGAGCATGCCTACAAATATTCAGATAATTATCCCGGAGGCGTATTCTGGCTCCAGATGGATCAGGGCTTAGGATACGCGGTGCAGCATTTTTTTGAGATGGCATCAAAATTAGGGCTGAATTTAGGGACGTGGGAGAACCAGCCCGAGGCGGGTTTGATCCAGAAGATCTTAGTCTTTTTAAATAGCAGGCCCTTAAAGCTCGTTATTTTAGACAACCTTGAAGAAGATTTCTTGCCTAAGGGTAGCCTCATAAATAAAATCACATTTTTAAGGGCATTAGCGAATAGTTC
>CAZHAH010000025.1:0-47329 GCA_964530095.1 uncultured Desulfobacteraceae bacterium
GCTTGCCGCGGGGTTAGCGAGCGAATCAAAAATAAGACAGAATACCTTACGGGGGCTGCGAAGCACTGCCGGTAGGCAGAACATTCCCCGTAGCTTGCTGCGGGGAGCTTCAATCGGTGCTATACAAAGTGGCCGAGATCTATGAAAACGAAGTTGAAGCAAGTATAATATGGATTACATCATTATAAAAGCATTCGGTGGGAACGAAAGGCAGGGTCAATTGTGACCCTGCCTTCGATTTGGATTAACAGTTTCAGTGGCAACTAGCTTTGCACCGCCATCTTATTAATCATCACTATCATCGTCGTCGTCATCATCACCACGACTTGCTCTCGGATTAAGGATACGCTGGGCCTCTCTCCAGGCTTTTTTGAAATAATCGATGGCATGATCGGGACGGTTTCTGTTTAGCTGTTGATGGCCTCTGGCCAACGCCTTCTGGCTTTTATTAAGGTGTCTTTTGATCTTTTTCTTAACCTTGGGATCGCTGGCGGACGTATAGGCATCGGTCGCCTCTCCAATCGCTGTAAGCGCCAACAGTTCGTCTGCCAAAACCAGTTTGGCAATCGCCGCCTGAGCGACTGCTTTGACTGATGCGGAAACATTTAATTTCCTGCCATTATCATCGTCATCATCATCATTTTTCTTGCCCTTGAAGAGATCCATAAGCCGTTTAACCGCCTTTTTCTCATGCTCAAAGACCTTATGGCCGTGCTTGGAGTGAACATGAAGGTCGTCTATCCAAAGGACGTGTCTGTTACCGATGCCCAGGCTCT
Organism: uncultured Desulfobacteraceae bacterium; assembly: GCA_964530095.1. Lineage (GTDB taxonomy): Bacteria > Desulfobacterota > Desulfobacteria > Desulfobacterales > CAZHA01 > CAZHAH01. The sequence continues at coordinate 777 of CAZHAH010000025.1, forward strand.
TGTTGATGTGTTTGATGGCATGGTCGAGCTTCTTATCGAGCTTCTTGTCACCTGTTTTGGCACCTTCCAGCAATGGAATCACGTTGGCCTTGATGCCCTGGGCACCACGCACCGTAACGGTCGCATCACAAGATGAAGAGTTGCCCTCGTCATCGGTGGCCGTGAAAGTTACAACAGTCGCACCAATAGCAAACACCGCCGGTGCATTGTTTGTAACGGTGACATCTGAATCCCATATATCTGTTGCCGACGCAGCTGTTAGAAATGCCACGATTGCTGCATCTGTGGCCGGAACACCGCTGGAATATAGAGCCTCTATTACGATATCAGCGGGACAAGTAATATCCGGGCCCGTCTCATCCTTAACGGTAATGACGACATCGTCGGGACTTGAATTTTCAAACCCATCGTTGACGATCAGTGTAAAGGTATGATCCCCCAAGGAATTCAACAAAACCATCGGTGCCGCACCGGTAGCCCCATTTGACCAACTGTAACTGAAGCTGTCTTCGTCAGGATCACTCGAAGCCGAGCCATCCAGGGTAACCGAAACAGTGTTGCTGGGTCCGGCCGTTATCGTTTGATCCGGTCCGGCATTGGCCACGGGCGGATTGTTATATGCCGATATCAAAACTTCATCGGGCGGACTGGACTCGCCCGCATCGTCGGTTACAACCAGCGTAACTGTGTAATCCCCGGGAATATCCGCAATGAAGCTCTGTGCTACTGTGGTGGGATCGGTCAACGTAGCCCCACTACCGGAAGGTGTGAATACCATTGACCAGAGGTAGCTCAAGGTATCTCCCGCATCGGGGTCAGCGCTTCCGCTTCCATCTAAATTGACCGTGCTGCCGGCATGTACGGTTTGGTCCTCACCGGCATCTGCCACCGGTGGAGAGTTTGATTCTTCGCTAGGTGGCAATGCGGGGATGCTTTCAAATATGAGGACGGTGGGTCCATTTAGGCCCCCACCCGAAGTGAATATGTCCATAAAGGCCCCTGTAGAGCCGTCGAAGCGCAGAACCTGAGCGCTGCCATAGCTCGCCACATAGAAGTTACTGTCAGGTCCAATAACCAGGCCAAAAGGTTGACTGAGGCCCCCGGAACCGGCAGTAACAAACTCGTCTACAAACGCTCCTGTATCACGGCGGAAACGAAGCACATTGTTAGTACCCCGACTTGATATGTAAAGATATTCTTGGTTAAATACCAGGCCTTCTGGTGTTGATAGACCGCCTGAGCCGTTTGAAATAAATTCGTCTATAAAAGCTCCCGATGTGCCGTGATAACGAAGCACTTTGTGATTCCCGCGGCTGCTGACATACAAGTGGCCATCCGGTCCGAAGACAAAAAAATCCGGCGAACTAAGTCCACCAGTTGCAAAAACATCCATAAACGCGCCGGTAGTGCCGTCGAAGCGCAAGATAGAGTGGGAAGGGCTCCGGACACTCACGTATAGGTTTCCATCCGGTCCGAAAACCAATCCTACGCCTGTATTCGTCGAACGGCCTGATGTAAATGCGCCTAACGGTGTTCCATTACTATCGAAGCGCAGAACTGCAGTGCCGCCATAGTAAACGACGTAAAGATTGCCATCCGGTCCAATGGCAAGACCCTCGGGATAGGCGGGTCCAGCCGGTGCGGCAACACCTGAAAAGGTGCCCGTTACACCGTCGAAGCGCAATACCTCACCCGTAGATTCACTGCTCACCAACAGGTCCTGATCCTCATTCCCACTACTCCCTCCGCCTACTGGCGTTCCGCCCTGCATACTCAGGTAGATGACGCTCACATTGGCGTTGACCAACACGAGTCCGCCGGTTGCATAAAACTCAATGGTGTCGATTTCCTGGCCACTGTGCTCCAGTGCCACCTGAGATCCACCGGTGATCCGTTCGGGCACACTGATCGTATTCGAGGACCATTCTTGAACGACAACGCCGTTTCTCGACAGCCGCACGCCCACCTCTCCGCCAAGGCCGGCGTTAATTGTGGCCTTGGCAATATGGGCCAGGAAATAGTCAGATGTAACCGGGAGTGTCACGACTGTGGAAGTTGTCATCTCGACCCCGTAATCAGATCTCACCGGTTCCCCGTAGGCCATGCGTGCTTCCGATGCGCCTTTCCGCACAAGCACTTTGTGGTCGCCGTTGACCGCCGTCACTTCGATGTCCGGTCCTGGGAGCCAGCCTGCGTTCGCCGAAAGTGTGCCTGGAGTACAGGGCCCATAGTCTCCGATGAGGGCGCAGTCTCCTGCATTGAACAGCTGGTACTGGGAGTGTGTGGAAGGATCGATTTGTGCCGATGCACCGATCGAAGTAAATGCGATCATCACGGCTGTGGCGAAAAAGATAGCTATTGATTTAGATCTGATCAGCCTTGCGCGGCCAATCCGACTGACGAATTTTTTTGTCGTGTGATTTGTCATAATGAACCCCCTTCAAAGGATTTTCGAGAAGTAGGCCACAAAATATCGGAAAACCGCGTTGCAATTCGTCTGATATAAAACGGCTATTCTGTTTATTCCTTGTGTTAAAGTTTTCTTGATTTGTGGTTTATTAATCGGACTTCAATCAAATGCGTTCTTTACCAAAGATCCATTTTTGTGGTATGTCACAAAGTGGTAGTTTTAGGGAGGGTTGTCAAGTTTGAAAGTAAAAAAATTGAGGTAGGGGCCATTTTTCTGACTACGGCGATAATTGATCAGCTGAAACCTGTTTAAGCTTTGCAAAGGCCATGATGTGGTATTTATCCAGACGGTATTGTATCGAAAGCTTCCGAACTGCTTTGCAAAATTCCATCTGCAAAAGCAGAGGGTTAGGTTTGAACGACAACATTTTGCTTGTGGTATTTATAAAAAATCGGTAGGTTAAAGAGTGTATAGACAATGCCTTCGAATGGGGGAATTATGGACACCAAGATTCCAGGTAAAAAAATAAACACCTTCGGATTCACGCTGATCGAACTGATGGTTGTCATCGTCATATTGGGTATCCTGGCCGGGCTTATTGTGCCGCGTATCATGGGACGTCCGGAAGAAGCCAAACAGCTCAAAGCCAAGATACAGATCGAAAGTCTGGAAACCGCCTTAAAGCTGTTCAAGCTTGATGCTGGTATGTACCCCGACACCGAACAAAGCCTGCAGGCACTGGTCGAAATACCTGAGGTGGGGAGGATTCCGAAAAAATGGCGCAAGGGAGGCTACCTGGAAAAGGGAAAGGTACCCAAGGACCCGTGGGGCAATGAATTTGTATACTTAAGCCCGGGGGTGAACGGCGATTATGATATTGTTTCCTATGGTGCCGATGGCGTGCCGGGGGGGGAGGGGAAGGCTGTTTCATCGCGACAGCAGCCTATGGGTCCCATATGGCAGATAAAGTGGTCATTTTGAAAAGTCTTAGAGATAATGTTCTGTTGCAACACTCACTGGGCAAAAAGTTCATAAACTACTATTATAAAGTGTCGCCTCCGATAGCCGATTTCATAGGCGAACACGAAGCGTTACGTACAGTTGTCCGTTGGAGCTTGTTGCCTGTGGTAGGTGTTAGCTGGCTGGCACTGAAGATTGGTCTCGGTTTTACTTTTGTGCTTTTGATATCGCTTCTGATTCTGGCAAACACCGCCACAATAGTTTTATTAAAAAAATCAAACTGATAGGAAGTGCATAGCAAATCTTAAAGTTAAACGAAAAGTGCATGGTATGAATTCCATGCACTTTTTTTATATGATTGACCAATTCCGGTGCGTCGAATCAGTTTATTTATCTCCGCCGCGCTAAAATCGCTTAAACCTCTATCTCCAGAATGGTGATGGCCCGGTGATGGTTCAATCTTTTCAGATGATAGCGGCAGGCTGACAATCCTTTGAAATTCGCTCTCTGAGATCTTTTTCAGTTTTGCCAGTGCTCTGGTCTGGGATTTGTTCAAGTTATGCCGAATCGAGGTGTCCTGGACTCTTTGCAAATGTCCATGATCAAAGGCAGGCCATTGGTGTAAAAAGGCCGCCATTCCAATGGGTTGAGAAGTTTTTTAAAGATATCTTGAACACTTCCCATAAAATTATGGGAAGTCGTCTTCGCTTTATCAGATATTTCATATCCTCCCTGCTCACTTCGCCTGATTGAGTCCAGTTTTCCTAATAATATTTTCACCCGATCCACAGGTGTTTTACCCATGGCAGCATACCCAGCATCTTCGATCAGCTCTGCGTCCACGATCTCCACAATCGTTTCGATTGTTTCAATGGCTGAAAGGTCTTCACGCTGAAGATTCTCAGCCGCGGCCATACGCCGCACCCGAAGATCGTCGGCCATAACAACTTGGGCCTGAACTTTTTCCATATCGGTATGGTCCCGGATAGCGCGCCATCTTCGTTCACCGGCAATAAGCTGGTAGCGCTCTCCATGAGGGCGTACGACAATGGGCTCGATCAATCATTTCTTTTGAAACTTTGGCGGTATTCACAGCGTCGATAAACTGTCTTTCGGACTGTCCCATTTTAGCCCATTCCAGCTTGGATAGAATAATATCTTCCGCGGCTGCCACCCAGCGTGGCTTCCCTAATAATAAAATCGGCTGTCGTCTTTGAAATTCTTCCTGACTAAAACGGCGTGCTTTTCGAATGATCAGATCAATTTTAAAGCCCGTGGGGATATGAATTATGTTGAGCATTCTATTGCTCGCAAAAGCGTCTTTAGCAGCCTCCGGATCAGCAAAGAAATCATCATCAAAACTGTTAAGAAAATTGATTAGGACGGCTAATTCTGCTTCTATGATAATGTCGGCATCATATGTTACACGTGGTACACCATGCACATTACTGGCAAATGATCCGGTGATCATATAGGGTATGTCAAATTCTTCCAAACGGTTGAGTACAATATCCAGTGCTTCTTCGGGAGTCACGGCAAGATATCCTTTGTTTCCGGATATACGGTTGAGAAGAGATTAGCTCCCAACGTAAGTCTTATAACGGCGAGCCTGATTTGGTTTTCATTGTATTCCGGATGTCGTTTCCGGACACCGGCCATGAGAAGTTTTCTATCGGTTTGTGTAAGGCTGATTGCCATTTTGAGCCGCTGTTCGGCTTTCATCTTTCTAAAAATTTCGATCTGAATTTTTTCTGCCTCAATGGTAGTGTCGAGTGCTTTCATGATGACGCTAAAAGTCCTATTGCCATCAGACCGAATAATTCCTGAATTGTCATTTCCGGCAAGTTGCCTTCCATAATATATCTTTGTAACCGTTCACAGGTTCAGAGTTCAACGTTCAGGGTTAGGGACAAGGACAAAATTGAAGACCCGAAGTCCTCGTAAAATTGCTGGTTTTGCCACATAATTTTCAATGGCCGCCAATTTTCATATGGGAATGACTAAGCCGGGCGGATCGGCTTTTTGGATCTGATGGCATTAATATTTGTGGGCATTTCATTCTTTCGATTTCAGGTTTTCCCATATCGCGTGGATGCCGTTTGCTGTGAAACAGGACAAAACGTTTTATCCAGGATAACATACGATTTTTCAGTACGAATGGAATAGCCCTTCAGTCGAATGCACTGCCTGACTCTATCCAAAAGCTTAACTGGCGGATTATCCATAATTTGTCCTTGATTTTTAGTGCTTTGTATATTAGAAGTTAAATCGACAGCTTATAATGCAACTTCAAATTAAAATCCAAATCATTCAGGATCATGCGTGTCAGTTCCACATTCCAGCAGTGTGATCATCGGCTTGCCCAGCATAAAAAGAATTCCTCTACAATAGAATTGTAAACCCTATACCTTTATAATTACATTTCCATTGCGTTAACATTGAGTGCAACACTTTTTTACACCTCCTTTAATTTCGTGAATGTGTTGAGCGCGTTTTTTCGCTAGAATCATTGTTGGGTCCAAACATCGAAGATGGTAAACTTTGGTAAACCGAAACGGGTTGACTGTTGAACAAATGGCGGTAAACTTTAGTAAACCCGTTGAGGCTTACCGCTTGGAGCAGTCGTGCATGAGCTGACGCAAAATCTCTGGGAACGCTATGGTTTTTCCGCGAATCCGTTCGACACCAAAGCGCTGTCGTTGAGCGATGGCGCGTTGCTTTCCGTTTCCGATGCCTATGTGTCAAGAGGGAAGGGCTCGGAGGCGGCTTCAGTATTAACCAATTTCTTTCGGAACCCAGGCGGAGGTCGCATTGTGGTTGAGGGTGAGCCTGGGGTTGGGAAAACTACTTTTGTCAACTACCATCGGCATCAATGGGAGACGGAAGCGGCGGACAAGCTGCTTACGCCCGCGACGGAGATTTCACTGCAGGAGCATTGGGGAGAGAGGGACTTCCTTTTGAATCTGCTGAGTGCGCTATCGGCACGCCTGAGACTGGATCTTGGTGAAAGCAAGTTTTCCAAGGACGAACTGCTGCAGAAGATCACCGCCATCTGCGGCGTTTTCATTACGAAAGACGGCGGCTTTTCAGTCGGCGGCCAAGCGCTTGGCACCGGTGTGAGCATCGGTAAAACCTCAAACAAGAAGATCCAAATCGGCGACCTGACCAGCCATCATCTCCGGCAGTACTTTTCCCTGTTGGTCCAAAAAGCCAGAGAAAAAGAAATGGTGGCGGGGGTGACATTTCACTTCAATAATTTGGAGTTACTCGCGCAGAAAGGCCCACGGCAACTGCGCACGTTCTTCGAAAAGATACGCGATATTCTGCAGGAACCGAACGTGTATTTCGTTTTTGTGGGCTACCGGGGCATGTTTCAGCAGGTCATCGTACCATCAGAACGGGTGAGGAGCATCTTTTTCGATACGCCGGTGTATCTGGACCCACTCAGTATCGGCGAAATGCAGGCGATTATCGAACGCCGATACCAATTGCTGGCCTTGCCCGCCAAAAGCTGGATTCGTCCGGTCGAGGACGCCGTCATCGAACATCTTCACCAGACGTTTGCCGGCAAGATCCGTTATGTGATGAACGCGGTGACCACGCTCATCAATCGCATCCCGGAAAGCTACAGTCAGCCATTGGGGGTGGGGAAGGCAATGGATGTTTTATCCTCCATCCTGACAAGTGAGTTGAGAAAAGGCCTGTCCGATGAAGCAGCAAAAGTGTTTTTAATGGCGGTCAAGCAGGGCCGTTTCACTAACACCTCTCTGGTCAAGCAAGCCGGCAAGAGCAAGCAGGCGATCAACAAGTATCTGCAAACGTTTCTCCGTTACGAGTATATCCATCTCGCTGAGGCTGTCGGCAGGAATCGTTATTACGAGATCAACCCAAGATTCTCTATTCTTGCCAAAACCGACGGCAAGCTTAGAACTCGCAAAGTTCAAGTAGATTGAAAGACAAAATCCAACAAAGAACTGAACGCGACAAGTGAAAGCCGCGCTTTCACCTGCGCGTCAGTTGTGGGTTCGGCTTTTTTTGTAAATCATCAATACAAAAAGCGCGCTATGGGAAGATGGGTCATTCACAGTACGCCCGATGTGTGCAGTATCTATCGAGCGGGAATATGAAAACGAAAATTGTGTCACGTGACACAATTTAAAAAATTCGAGTAGACCAGATATCGCCAAATCCAAACCAAGCCAGGATCGATTTTGACAAAGCAGGCCTGGTGGAACTTGCAGAGTCAATAGAAGTCACCGGTTTGCTCCAACCAATTATTGTCAAGCCTGTCGACAATCGGTTCCAAATCATTGCGGGGAAAGACGATGGAGGCCCATCAACTATCAGGGCTTTCAGAGATTGACCCGATTATCAGGAATTCGGCCTGCGCCGTAATATATAACGTTCGTGCAGAACGTGCTGACGTTTGATGTTCAATATGAGAGTTACAGGTTATGCCAAGGTTAGCAAGATTAGATGCCCCTGGAGTGTTGCACCATGTAAAGGGTCGGGGCATTGAGCGAAGAAAAATATTTCTGAGCGATTGCAATACGCTAAAAAAGGTATTGATCAGGGCCGCAGGCCGGAATTGGTCGGCGGAGGATTAATACGGAGCATGGGCGGCTGGTCGGCGGTTCTCGCTAGCCGAAGGCGCGGTGAAAGGGAGGTGGCTGACCAGCGGATACTCGGTGACGGGGAGTTTGTCAGGCAGGTCATATCGGGTTTTGATGATCTTGTTAAAAAGAACTTAAGGCTGTCCGGACAGCGAGTAGATATTAAAGCAATTGCCGAGAAAGTGTCTGAAAGGTACAATGTCTCTATGGGTGAACTTCGGTCAGGGGGTCGAAGAAGGGCAGTCGTGAAAGCCAGGCGTGCAATGTCGTGGATGGGTGTCCGGGGGCTCGGTTATTCCGGGGCTGATGTTGCGAGGTATCTTGGTGTTACGAATTCTTGCGTGACGCGAATGATAACAGCAGGGAGAAAACAGGATATAGAAGACATCAATTTAGGGTTGTGAAAGCTCTGCACGAATGTCCCGTATTATTAAGAATTAAATGGAAATCGTTAAAGATATGTTGCATAAAACCATATTGGTTGATATTGTTAGCAATATGAAGACAACCATAGATATTCCCGATTCGTTGTTACAGGAAGCTAAAAAGCTGTCCGCGCAAAGGCAAATCACCTTTCGCTCGCTTGTTGAACAGGGGCTTCGTGAAATTATCTCCAGACAAAAATCAGGTCAAGAATTCAAGTTAAGGAAGGCCAGTTTTAGGGGAAACGGCCTTCAGGATGAATTTCACGCAGAAAGTTGGCAGAAAATCCGGGCAGCGGCCTATGAAGGGCATGGAGGATGATAGCTGTAGACACAAACATCCTTGTTTATGCCCACCGTGAAGAGTCTCCTTTTCACGAGAAGGCTTTTGGCTGTATTACCGAACTTGCTGAAGGAAGAGCATCATGGGCAATTCCCTGGCCATGCGTCCATGAATTTTTTTCCATAGTTACTCATCCCAGGATCTATAATCCGCCCAGTCCTATTCAATGTGTTAAAACATATCTTTAGAGCTTATAACCTCACTCCAAAATGTAGGTGGTATGCCGAATTGTAATAGTTCACCGCAGAGTCGCTGAGTACGCTGAGAATTTTCTTTTTACGAATCGGGAGATACCGATTCGTAAAAAACGACTCGTGAAATAATTTCTTTCATTTTCCTGCCTTTTAATTACTGTTATCTTCCCTAATATACCCGCAAACGATTAAACCAATTACTTTGCCGAAGGCCGGGGTTTTTACCTGGCTGTCGTCTCTTCCGAGACCGGAACTCCCGGAACCTTCGGCCAGCCAGGTAAAAGAACACATTCCTTCTGCGTCCTCTGCGGCTCCGCGGTGAACTAATACGCCGAATTTAGTTCGCCTCGTTCATAATCCATTTTTCATAAGAGTATTTGGCATCAATCTATTCTTGAAAGCAGCTTTTGCAAGAGCGCTTCAACTCCAAGCGCTTTGGCCCATTTTAGTAAATAAGTTCGATCAATCATTTCTTTTGAAACTTTGGCGACATTCACAGCGTCGACAAACTGTCTTTGGGACTGTCCCATTTTAGCCCATTCCAGCTTGGATAGAATAATATCTTCCACGGCAGCCACCCAGCGTGGCTTCCCCCCAAATAAAATCGGCTGTCGTCTTTGAAATTCTTCCTGACTAAAACGGCGTGCTTTTCGAATGATCAGATCAATTTTAAAGCCCGTGGGGATATGAATTATGTTGAGCATTCTATTGCTCGCAAAAGCGTCTTTAGCAGCCTCCGGATCAGCAAAGAAATCATCATCAAAACTGTTAAGAAAATTGATTAGGACGGCTAATTCTGCTTCTATGATAATGTCGGCATCATATGTTACACGTGGTACACCATGCACATTACTGGCAAATGATCCGGTGATCATATAGGGTATGTCAAATTCTTCCAAACGGTTGAGTACAATATCCAGTGCTTCTTCGGGAGTCACGGCAAGATATCCTTTGTTTCCGGATATACGGTTGAGAAGAGATTAGCTCCCAACGTAAGTCTTATAACGGCGAGCCTGATTTGGTTTTCATTGTATTCCGGATGTCGTTTCCGGACACCGGCCATGAGAAGTTTTCTATCGGTTTGTGTAAGGCTGATTGCCATTTTGAGCCGCTGTTCGGCTTTCATCTTTCTAAAAATTTCGATCTGAATTTTTTCTGCCTCAATGGTAGTGTCGAGTGCTTTCATGATAACACTAAAAGTCCTATTGCCATCAGACCGAATTCCTGAATTGTCATTTCCGGCAAGTTGCCTTCCATAATATATCTTTCAAGTGATTACTTTCAACGAGGAGTAGGCACATCTGATTCGGAAGTCAATAAAAAAGGAATAATCGGAGGCGGTTTAGAAAGCAATTAATGGTCTCAAAAACGTTACCCCGGCACGATTGATAAAACCAAATGGAAATCTATGCGACATTGCTTGGAATGGCGTTGCATAAAAAGAGGAACTAAGTTATTAAACCCCTAAGTCGCATAAAAAACATGACAAAAGCATATTTAAAGCCAGCTAAATGGCTAATTTGTATTGCGGGGAGGAACGGGGGAAAATGATTTCAAGGAGATTTTACAAATATAATTGCCGCGGATTCACGCTGATCGAACTGATGGTTGTCATCGTCATACTGGGTATTCTGGCCGGGCTTATTGTGCCGCGTATCATGGGACGTCCGGAAGAAGCCAAACAGCTCAAAGCCAAGATACAGATCGAAAGTCTGGAAACCGCCTTAAAGCTGTTCAAGCTTGATGCTGGTATGTACCCCGACACCGAACAAAGCCTGCAGGCACTGGTCGAAATACCTGAGGTGGGGAGGATTCCGAAAAAATGGCGCAAGGGGGGCTACCTGGAAAAGGGAAAGGTACCCAGGGACCCGTGGGGCAATGAGTTCGTCTACCTGAGTCCGGGGGTCCACGGCGATTACGACCTGGTTTCCTATGGTGCCGATGGCGTGCCGGGGGGGGAGGGGAAGGATAAGGATATCAATAGCTGGGAAATCGAATAGATGTGCGTTAAATGTGGTCAAATAATTCCAAATTCCAAATTCCAAATTCCAAATTCGTTTACGGGTTTACCCTCATCGAACTTACGGTTGTCGTTTGCCTCATCGGCACGATGCTGTTCTTAATCCTGCCGCGTTTAGAAAACAGTTTCTTTTTAGATAACACGCATAAAACGGCCCGCTGGATTATCGCTACTGCTCGCATCCTAAAAGATGATGCTCAAAGAAAACAAAAGCGGTTTACGCTTGTTTTTAACCTGGATACCAATCGAATATGGGTGTCGGCTGAAGCCGAACAGGAAGAAGAATTGCCGTCCCCCGATCCCGATCAATACATCCTGCGGTCAGACGTAAAAATCATGGATATCGAATATCCCTCTATTGGGAAAATCACCTTCGGTCGTGCGGAGATAAGCTTCTATAAGAAAGGATATTCAGACAAGGCCCTGATTCACCTGGAGGATGACGATGGAAATCAGATTTCGCTTTTGATCGAACCGTTTTTATCAAAGGTCGCCGTTTATGAGGAATACATTCGATTTGAGGAGTGAGCCGCATGGTTTTACGCTGCTTGAAATCATGGTGGCCATGGCTATTATCGCCATTGTCCTGGTGGCGGTATACAAAATGCACCATCAAACGATCGACATGAACAACGCCGCCAGTTTTCACACCCGTGCCCCACTGTTGGCTCAAAAGAAAACCGCCGAAATCAAAAGCCGGGGCTTGAATGATATCGCCGATGATGAAGGGGATTTCGGCGAAGACTTTCCGGATTATCATTGGCAGATGACCGTTGAAGACATCGAATCGGAGCTTTTAGGGGATGTGACCAGACGATTAAAAAAAATCGATATGACCGTATCGCTTGCTCAAGATGAAATGACTTATCAGTTAAGGTTTTACAAGTTTTACGATGACTGAGTGATTAATGGAATGTGGGCTAATATTGTGCAGAAAATGGATTGCGTAGGAGAAAAAAATCACGGGATTGAAAATTTTCAAGTTTCAATTTTCAAGTTTCAATTCTCGTCCGGTTTTACACTCATTGAAATTCTGATCGCTATTTTTGTTTTCAGTGTCCTGATTACGACACTATTTGGCTCTTTTCGTACGGTCCTTTCCGGAACGAGGGGAATCGATAGCGGTGTTACGACCTATGAAATGGCCAGAAATTGCCTTAGCCGGATACGGGCAGATTTGAAATCGACCCATGTCGCGCTCCCTCCGGTCTATACCACGCCGGATATAAGCGGATCTTCGGACCCGTATCGATTTATGGGAAGCCTGTCACAAACAGAAGGTGCACCATTTCCAAAGCTGCGATTTACCTCTTTGGCGCATATCGACTTTGCAAAAAAAACGAATGCGGGGATTGTCGAAATCGTTTATTACGTCGAGTCGGAAAACGGAAATGATTTTGTTCTCAGACGAGCGGACAACCCGTATCCGTATCCCGAATTTGAAGCCAGAAAAAGTGATCCCATATTGTGCCGAGAGATTCGATCGTTCAAATTAAAATATTTCAACCGGGAAGGTGAGGAATACGAAGAGTGGGATTCAGATTCGGATGCGGTTAAGTACATGACACCCAAGGCGGTCGGCATCACCCTTGAGATCGGGTCTGAATCAGATTCCGTAATCTTTGAGTCGATGGTCGCCATACCGGTTTACAGATAAAATGATACGATGTGATCTAAAAAACAACCGCGGCGTGGCACTCCTGATTACGGTTACGATCATTACCCTTTTGATAACGGTTATTATAGAGTTAAACCGGAAGGTGCGCTCAGCAGTTGTCAGTACGGGTATGACCAAAGACCAGGTTACTCTTGAACAGATGGCCGCCTCCGGTATTCAGGCGGCTATGGCCCTGCTGGTAAAAGATAAAATGAGCACAAAATCGGATTCGTTACAGGAAGAGTGGGCTATCCCCGCAAAACTAAAAGAGGTCGCTGGGGATATTCCTTTTGACGAAGGAAGCCTTGATATCTACATCGGCGATGAACTGGGAAAAATCCAGATCAATGCCCTGGTTCGGTATCCCGAAGGACAGCAATTTAACATGTCCCAGAAAATATTGTGGGACCGCATGTTGGGTGGCCTGGTTTCTCAATTTGAGTTCGAAGAAGAGTTCGACACCACAACCATGATAAATGCCATTAAAGATTGGCTCGATTCCAACGATGACGATGCCATCACCGGACTAACCGGGGCCGAGTCCGGGTATTACGAAGATCTTGATCCGCCGTATGCATGCCGAAACGGTCCCCTGCCGCACCTGAGCGAACTCTTATTAATCAAAGGGGTCAAACCGGAGATGTTTTCTGGTATCGACGAGGTTGCGGGACTTGCACACTATTTAACGATCTACGGCATGTCACCGGCCCAAGGCAACGGGTTCCAATTTGCGGGAAACATCAACATCAACACGGCACCGGTTGAAATACTGGCCGCGCTTTTGCCGCCCGGAAGCGAAGGCTTGGCCCTAGAAATGGATCGGTATCGAACAGAAGAATCTAACGATCGCTTTATCCATGATATTTCCGAACCGACATGGTACCAAAATGTTCCCGGGTTAAGTGCCGTCCAAATCGATCCGAATCTTATCACCACCATAAGCGATATCTTTCGGATTGAATCGAAAGCCACCCTGCACGACTTATCATTGACCACTACGGTGATTGTGCTAAGAAAAAGGGATACCAAAACGGGCAGATGGCAGTGCAAGGTTATGCAATGGAAGACAGACTAGAGCGGATGAGGTAAAAGAGCGATGGGCCAAAAGATTCTCGGGCTCGACATTCAATTCAGTTCCGTATCCGCTGTTTTGATTACAAGCGGGATAAAAGGAAACCGGATCGAAGCCCATGCCCAAATTCCGGTGGAAGATCAAGACGATTTAAGTGACCATGTGGCAACCGCGTTCGAAACACTCCAAAAAGAAGCAGATCTGAGCGGAGCCGTCTGCCTTGCCGCATTTCCGGCTGATGATATCTGCTACAGCAACATAAAGATTCCTTTCAAAGAGCAAAAAAAAATCGGACTCATACTCCCGTTTGAGCTTGAACCGAATATGCCGTTTCAAATCGACGATTGCATCATCGATTTTTATGCCTTAAATCGACTCGAATCCCCAAACGAAACCGAGATTTTGGCCGTTGTCATCGAAAAGGTGAGATTGAAATCGTATACGGATATTCTGGCATCCTTTCATATTGAGCCTGAAACCATTTCGCCCGGTGCCTATCCGGCCGCCATTTGTGTGGCTGAGATCTACGACTTGCCCGCCGATAGTTTCATTCTCGATATCGGTAAAAATGTCTGCTCGCTCTTTGTGGTCGTATCCGGACAGATTTGTCTGGCGAGAACTGTTTCTTTGCGGAAGGGATCGGCATCGCGTCTGGCCGAGCTTTGTCTGGATGTGGAGCGGACAATGGCCGGGTTCAATGAAACATTTCCAATCGATTTCCAACCCCAGGGCATTATTTTAACCGGTTTTGATGAAAACGAGAGCGATATTGACGAAACGCTGCAACGCAAATTGAATCTGCCCGTTATGCGCGCAGACCTATTACAAAAAACAGAGGCGATTGTATCGGTACCTGAGGGGGAGCCGTGGGAGCCAGGCAAAATGAACAATGCTTTGGCCTTAGCCCTGATGAGAATAAAAGGGATAAAAGGCATTAATTTTCGAAAAACCGCCTCTGCGACACAGCGGGTTTGGCGCGATTATAAAGCCGGGATCATTAAAAGCGCTGTTTTGGCCGGCGTTGTGCTGGCTTTATTCATGGCCGGTGTAGCCTTGGATTCTTTTTGGCTGCAGAAAAAAGCACGCATTTTAGACCGCCAAACCAAGACGATTTTTACAACCACATTTCCGGATGTCAAAAAAATTGTCGATCCATTACAGCAGATGAGAGTCAAAATCCGTGAGCGGAAGAAAAAGATCGGTTTCGCTCAAGCATCGGGGACCGGAATTCTTAAGATTGATATCGTCAAGGCGATCAGCACGCGGATACCGGAAAACTTGGATGTTGAGTTTAAAAGGCTGGTCATGGGCCCGGAAAGAATCACAATTTCCGGGGTTACAGACCGCTTTAATACGGTGGATGACTTGAAAATGCGTCTGGAGCAGATACCTTTTTTCCAAAAAGTAAAGATAAGCTCCACCAAAAAAGACCCGGTTCAAAATCAAGTCCGTTTTAAGATGAATGTGGAATTATGATCCTGAATAGACTTTCCAATCGAGAAAAATATGCCGTTGGTCTGGCCATCGGATTTGGCGTTATTTATGCATTCACGCAAATGGTCCTATTGCCAATGTTCACAAAACGCGACCGTCTCCAAAGAACGGTGACCGTCAAAACAAAAATCCTGGAAGACATGCGCCTTTTACAATCCGAATACGATGAAATAATGAAAATCCAGGAGCTTGCCAGACGTCAGATAGCAAAAAGAGAAAAAGGGTTTAGACTTTTTACCTTTTTGGATAGGCTGGCCGGTACGGTTGGCATTAAAGACCACATTGACTATATGAGACCGTCGATATCGATCCAAAAAGAGAGCCCCTATAAGGTGTCATTGGTTGAGATGAAGCTAAAAGGGATTACCCTAAAACAGCTTGTGGCTTATCTGCATGGAGCCGAGACTTCCAAAAACATGGTGACGGTCAGACGTGTATCGATAGTAAAAGAGAGTAAAAAAGAAGGAACGGTTAGTGTCATCCTGCAGGCCGCGGTATTTCAATCCTGAAGCAGGGGGTTATTTTCTATGAAATCGATAAAAAAGCGGTTATTCTATTTTTTTTATCTGATCGGAGTGATGGCTTTTAGCCTTTATTTCCTTTTTCCTTCGGATGCGGTTAAGACTTACATCAGCGACACAATCAACCAAACCGCCGCCGGAATTATCATCAGCATAGAGCATGTGAAACCGGCGTTTCCTCCCGGGCTGGCACTTCAAGCGGTTTTGCTGTCCCAGGGAACACAGCCTTTGTTCGGGGTTAAGCGGCTTAATATCGTTCCGGTTTACCGGTTTCTTTTAGGCTCCAAAAAGGTATTTCTTTTTGAGGGAGAATCGTATGACGGCAAATTGAAAGGACAAACACTTATCAGCGGGAGCGAGGAGAAACGGCAACTCAAGATCGATGCGGAATTTTCTGGAATTCAAATCAAAAAAATTGCGGCGATTCCAAATGCTGCCCGTCGGATGATTTCAGGTCGGCTCGGCGGAAAAATAAATTATCAAAAAAATCCGACGCAAGGAGAGCAGGTTGATGCCGAATTGATTTTATCGGGTACTGAAATCCGTCTGCCAGAGGCTTTTTTACAATTGAAAAGCCTCAATTTCAGTAAGATCGAAGCCAGGGCAAGCTTTGCAAATCATAAACTACAAATAAGAGAGTGCACGGCCAGGGGGAATCAGCTAGACTTAGAAATTAACGGGACGATTCGGATCAGTGACAACCTCGAAAAGAGCGTTTTGAATCTCAAGGGAACGATCAGACCGCACCATCTGTTTCTTTCAGGCCTGGGCAAGACCATGACCAAACTAATTTTTCCGGACGCAAACCTATCGGAGAAGGACCTCCCTTTTCAAATAAAAGGATCGCTGGAGGAACCGTCATTCGAATTCAATTAGAATTTAAGAGGTGTGCCTTTGAGCCGTTATTTCTCCATACTGAATTTGCTCTTTCTAACGGCAGCCGTATATTTAGGGGTCGGCTTGTTTTATAAAACCATCACCGGCGATCTGCATTCGAGAAGCCCTATACAAAGACCGCCCCCAAAGGCCCCTGTCATAGCGGTAAAAAACTATCCCGTTTTGGACCATTATAACCCGGTCGTGGAACGTAATTTGTTCAAAACGGACGCCCAAGCATCAAATGAAGTCGCATCCATCAAAATTGAGAAAATAAAACCAACCGGTCTCAAGTTAAAGCTTTGGGGAACGGTGGCAGATGAGGAACATCGAGGTACTAAGGCCTATGCCGTCATCGAAGAGGAAGGAAAGGGCAAACAGCATCTCTTCAGAGAAGGCGATCAGATCCAAAGGGCAACCATAAAATCGATTTTAAGAAGAAAAGTGGTGCTGAATGTCGATGGTAGAGACGAAATGCTTGAAATGGAACAAATGAGGGACGATCGCCGAAGTCCAAAAGCACATCGACCGACCGTCCCAAAGTCATCTGCAAGTGTACGGCTGAAACGGTCGCAAGTGGACAATGCGGTTAAAAATGTCAATCAGCTTTTGAAGCAGGTACGTATACTGCCCCACTTCCAAAATGGAAAACCCGACGGGCTAAGTTTTACCAGTATTAAACCCAATTCCATTTTTGCTAAAATGGGATTGCGTAATGGGGATATCATTTTGGGGGTAGACGATCAACAAATTGAAACGGTTGACGATGCGCTCGATCTTTATCAGAGGCTAAAATCGTCCTCTCAGGTACGCTTACAAATTAAACGGCAGGGGCGCCAGAAAACGATTGAGTATGATATTGAATAGTGTAAAATAGTCTGCCGCTTGAGTCGTTTGCAATGGCTGTGTTTCCAATATCGGGCCAATCGATAATCGCAGATTATAGGTTTCAAATGAACATGGGTGCCGTTCTCCTAAGAAAAATAATGCCCTTAGGCCTCCTTGCGGCGGTGGTACTGGGGTGGCAGCCGGCATTGGGGCAGCAGGCTCTGAACAGCCCCCGTGTGATTAAAACCGCCTCCACAACAGGGCGGTTTGTCTCCATCGATTTTAATAATGTCGATATCCGCGTGTTCATCAAGTTCATCAGCGAGCTGGTGGGGAAAAATTTTATCATTGACCGCCGCGTAAAAGGCAAGGTGACGATCATCTCCCCCTCCAAGATATCGATTAAAGAGGCGTATACGGTATTTGAATCGGTGTTGGAGGTTCATGGTTATGCGACGGTAAAAGCCGGTAAGGTCATTAAAATCATTCCATCCCCTGAAGCCCGCTCGAAAAGCATCCAAACCCGATTGAAAGATGAATTTATTTTGCCCGTGGATAAGGTGATCACCCAGATCATACCTTTAACGTACGCCGATCCCCAGGAAATCAAGCGACTTTTAGCGCCGCTGATATCCAAAAGCAGTGTCATACTGGCCTATCCGCCCACCAACACGTTGATTGTTACCGATGTTTCTTCAAATATCAGACGGCTTGTGCGGATTTTAAAAACCATCGATGTCAGCCGTGTCGGCAGAGAGCTTTCGGTCATTCCGCTCAAATTTGCAAATGCATCAGAACTCGTTAAACTCCTGAGAACGGTTTTTAAGACCGCCCAAAAGCCAAAAAAAGGTGGCGTCCAAAAGGCGGTGAGTTTTGTGGCCGAACAACGGACAAACACACTGGTGCTGCTTGCCAGTATGGAAGATACGATCCGCATAAAACTTCTGGTCCGGATGCTCGACAAAGAAATTCCCCGCGGTAAAGAAAAAATCCACGTTTATTATCTGGAGCATGCGATTGCCGAAGATTTGGCAAAGGTTCTTCTGGCGCTGCCCCAAAAACAGGCCGGTGCCAAACAGGCAAGGAAAACGCCGATAATTTCCGACAAGGTGCGCATAGCCGCAGATAAAGCCACAAACAGCCTCATTATCATGTCTGAAAAGGAGGACTTTGTGGTTCTTAAAGAGATCATCAAGAAGCTGGATATCCCCCGATCAATGGTTTACATTGAATGTCTCATCATGGAGGTCAATGTAACCAAGGAGTTTAATCTGGGGGTTGAATGGACCGCAGCAAACGACGGAAAATTGGGTGGAAACCAAATTGTTTACGGGGGCGGATCGGGTGGCGGCGGTACTGCATCGGGGATGTTTACACCCACTACCTCCGGCACGGCCGCAATTGCTGCTTTTCCAACCGGGTTGGCGCTGGGGATACTCGGTGAAGGAATCACCGTTGGGAGTCTGACGTTCCCAAGTATTGCGGCGCTTATCAATGCCTACAAACAGGATAAGGATGTCCACATCTTGTCCACCCCTCAGATTCTGACAACGGACAATGAGGAGGCCAAGATTTCGGTGGGGAAGAATATCCCCTTTAAAACCACGACCGGAACCACCGCGGCGGCCGTTACCTATGAGACGTTCGAATATAAAGATGTGGGGATTAAGCTGACGATTACGCCTAATATCAACAAAGACCGCAAGATTCGTCTTAAAATTGCCCAGGAGGTGACCCGATTGGAATCCACAAGTGGATTCCGGCCGACTACCCTGAAGCGCACCATCGACACGACGGTGATCGTAAACGATAAAAATACGATCGTTATCGGCGGGCTTATTGACGACAGTTTTTCTGACACCAAGAGGAGTGTGCCCTGCCTGGGAAATATCCCCCTTGCGGGAGCGCTTTTTAGATCGCAATCAAACGACAGTGACAAGACCAACCTTTTCGTATTTCTCACCCCGCGCGTCATTGAAAGCCCGGAAGAAGCGGCGGAAGTCTACCGTGACAAAAAGGATCAAATCGACACGATCAAAGAGGGCCAGATTAAGCTGTACCGAAAGGGAGCCGAAAAGCCGGTTTCCGGTACTGCAGAATAATTAAAACATCATTCCGC
Organism: uncultured Desulfobacteraceae bacterium; assembly: GCA_964530095.1. Classification (GTDB taxonomy): domain Bacteria; phylum Desulfobacterota; class Desulfobacteria; order Desulfobacterales; family CAZHA01; genus CAZHAH01. The sequence continues at coordinate 20,306 of CAZHAH010000025.1, forward strand.
CAACACCAACAGCCCCTTGGTTATTAAACCTATATTGAGCGAATCATGGTGCAAAGCCGTTTAATTCAAATACTTAAAGATAGTTTCGGCGTTAGGGATTCGGATCTAGATGAGGCCTCCCACGCCAACACCGAAGATAGCGCAGGCATCGGCGAGGCACTTATTAAGAATAAAATCATTTCCGAAAAACAGCTTCTAGAGGCCCGAAGCATTCAATACGGTCTTGAGGTTTGGACGAAGCTGCCGCTTGAAAATATCAAAAGTGATTTTACCCAGCGGGTGCCGATCCAGTTTTTAAAAAAACATATCATGGTGCCCCTGGAACCTGGCCGTACCGTATCAGCGACGTCTGAGACGGGGGATGCAAAGAAAGAAGCCGCACCGCAAGAAGCTCAAGATTTGACCGGCTGGATTGTAGCCGTTAACGAGCCGGCGCGATTTCAACCCGCCGACGATCTGATCCGAATTCTAGGCCTAAATGATTTTCAGATCGTTCTTTCGACCAAGGCGGCTATCCTATCGGCCATCAATATGTTATATGATCAGAGCCGCGATTCAGCCGAACAGCTCGTTCAAGATATTGAAGAGGATGGCGGAACCCTCATCAGTGACATCGAAGACATCAAAGACCTGCTGGATGACACCAGTGAAGCGCCCATCATCAGACTTGTCAATCATATTATTTCCCAATCGGTAAATGCTCGGGCCAGTGATATCCATTTTGAACCGTATAAAAATAGCTTTAAGGTCCGTTCCCGGATCGACGGGATTCTATATGACCTTATCTCTCCGCCTCCTTGGGTCCAGCCGGTCCTGACCTCGAGAATCAAGGTCCTGGCCAAAATGAACATTGCTGAAAAGCGGCTTCCCCAGGATGGCCGTTTTGATGTCAGGATCGGCGACCAGGATATCGATGTACGGGTTTCGACGATTCCGACCTCGTTTGGAGAACGGTGTGTTCTGAGGCTGCTAAATAAAACCACCGTCCTCCTAAAAATTTCCGAGCTGGGGCTCGCAACGGAACAATTGGATCTTATCCAACAACTCGTGAAGTCACCCAACGGAATCATTTTGGTAACCGGTCCCACGGGCAGCGGCAAAACAACGACCCTGTATGCGGTTTTAACCGCCATCAACACCCCGGACATCAACATCATCACCGTTGAAGACCCGGTGGAATATCAGATAAAAGGCATCAGCCAGATACAGGTCAATCCCAAAATAGATCTCACTTTTGCCAGCGGTTTGAGATCGATTGTACGACAGGATCCGGATGTCATTTTGGTCGGAGAAATTAGGGATCGGGAAACGGCTGAAATCGCCGTCCATTCCGCACTAACAGGGCATTTGGTTTTTTCTACGCTTCACACCAACGATGCCGCCGGCACCATTACCCGTTTGGTGGATATCGGTATCGAACCGTTTTTGCTCTCATCATCGGTGATTGCGGTTGTGGCTCAAAGACTTGTGCGTGTGCTTTGCAATGATTGTAAACAGCCCTTAAGCCCCGATGAGACGGCCTTAAGGACGCTGGGCGATACACCGGCGTATTGGGACGGCGCGACGGTTTATAGCGCAACCGGTTGCTCCAATTGTTTAAATACCGGCTATAAAGGAAGAATCGGCATTTTTGAGATCATGGTGTTGGATGATCGTTTAAAAGCGCACTTACTAAAGACGTCCGATTCCACGAGCATAAAAAGGCAGGCCCTGAATCTAAATATGGTTACGCTACGGCAGGATGGGATCCAAAAAGTGAAAGACGGTGTCACATCGATTGAAGAGGTGGTGCGCGTTGCCCAGGAATAAGGTCGATATCGATTTGCAATCGAAGGATTAATAAAGGATTAATATACAAGGAGGTCGACGGATAGCGGTATTTCGCCATGGCGAGCTAAAAATCACTTGACGAAAGTCACATGCCGGCTGTATTGGAACGTGCAAGCCGAAGGCCGAAGGGCCATTTTGGTGACGCGCAGGAAAATAAGCGGGAGTGAAATTATCGCATGCCGTCTGTCAACCACCCTCTTAGAATCTGCCTGTTGAGCTACCGCAGCAATCCCCACTGCGGCGGGCAGGGGGTTTATATCAAAAATTTGAGCCGGGCCTTGAAGGACCTCGGGCATCAAGTCGATTTGCTTTTAGGCCCTCCGGATCAACCCTCTTCCAATAATATAAATGTCATTCGGATTCCCGGGCTTGATTTGTACAATCCCGAAAATCCTTTCCGAGTCCCCACCCTTAAGGAGTTTGCCGATCCCGTCAATATAATGGAATGGCTCGGTGTTTCGACCATGGGATTTCCGGAACCCTTCACTTTCGGTATTCGGGCATACCTGTTTCTCCGCAATCGATATCAGGATTACGATATCATCCACGACAATCAGAGCCTTTCTTACGGGATTTGGGCCATTAGGAATATGGCTCCCACAATTGCCACAATTCATCACCCCATAACCGTCGACAGAAAGATAGCTGTATCAGAAGCCCCTTCGATTTTTAAGAAGATGAAAGAAATGCGCTGGTATTCCTTTATTGGAATGCAGAAAAGAGTTTCAAGAAAATTTTCACACATCATTACCGTCTCTGAGTGTGCCCGGACCGATATCAGCCGTGAATTTAATATTCCCAGACGCAGATTCCGCATCGTACCCAATGGAATCGATACGGATCAGTTCTATCCGCTTCGCAAAATTAAGCGTCAAAAAAGCCGCATCATCGTGACCAATAGTGCGGATATGCCCTTGAAAGGACTTCATCACCTCCTTTTGGCCATAAAAGAGATTTCCCGCAAAAAAAATGTGCGCTTAATTGTTGTGGGACAACCCAAAGAGAATGGGAGCATCGTGAAGTTGATCAGAACCCTGGGGATCGGTAAGTACCTGACGTTTACCGGCCGGATCGATCAGCAGGCGTTTTTAGAGCAATATGCCAAGGCTTGGCTGGCGGTAATTCCGTCTGTATATGAAGGATTTGGACTTCCAGCCGGCGAAGCCATGGCGTGCGGTCTTCCGGTGGTGAGCACCGCCGGCGGCGCTTTGCCGGAGGTGGTGGGGGATGCCGGCGTCCTCGTGCCGCCTGCCGATTCTCAGGCCCTGGCCCAGGCAATAACGGAACTGATTGATAACCCTGACAGAGCACGGGAGCTGGGAGAGGCCGGATATAAACGGGTGCACACGCTTTTTACCTGGGAAAAAGCCGCCCGCAAAACTGTTGATGCCTACGCAGAGGTCATTGATGATTACCGTCGACTTTCAAAGACTTTGCATTAAACCGGGATATAAAATCCTCGATATCGGGTGTGGCTCCGGCCGCCATGTGTGCGAGGCTTCACGATTTAACCAGGTGGTTTCCATCGGCGCGGATATCGATCCGCAAGAAGTGGCGCAAGCCCGGAAAAGGCTTACTTGGCATCAGGAAGTGGGGGAATGCCGCGGGGTGTGGGAAACATGCGTTACGGATATAACCCATCTTCCCTTTCAGGCCGATTCTTTCGATTTGGTCATCTGCTCTGAAATTCTGGAACATGTTCATGACCAGGGGATCGCCGTTAATGAAATTATCCGTGTTCTAAAACCGAACAAAAATCTGGTCGTAAGTGTTCCCCGATATTTGCCCGAGCGAATCTGCTGGGCCCTGTCCAAAGAATATCATACGACCGAAAGCGGTCATATTCGAATCTACAAAAAAAGGGCCTTGCTTGGCATTTTAGAGGGTGCCGGTGTGCAAAGATGGAAACACCATTATGCCCACGGTCTCCATACCCCTTACTGGTGGCTCAAATGCCTACTCGGGGTTAAACGCAACGACTCAATCCTGACAAATTTGTATCATCGATTTCTGGTTTGGGATATGATGCAGAAACCATGGATAACCCGCTTTTTAGAAAACCTGTTGAATCCAATCTTGGGTAAAAGCCTGGTGTTGTATTTGAGGAAAGGACAATATGCATAAAGCAGTATCGCTTCGCAAATTAGCCGAGCCGCTGGTGGACATCAAGGCAACGGCTGAGTTTATATTACAAGTTCAAAAACCGAGCGGTGAAATTCCCTGGTCAAAGGGGGGCAAAACCGACCTCTGGGATCACGTCGAAAGTGCCATGGGGTTATCCGTCGGCGGCTTTCACCAGGCAGCCAAACGGGCTTATTTATGGACCCTAAAAATGCAGCAAGAGGATGGAAGCTGGTGGTCATATTACAGGGATTCCAAACCGGTACCGGATGCCTACAAGGATTCAAATATGACGGCTTATATTGCCGTGGGCGTGTTTCACTACTACCTGGTTACGGCCGATGAAGAATTTTTGGTCCATATGTGGCCCATGGTGCGCAAAGCCATCGATTTTGTTTTAAGCGTCCAGGGGCCGGGGGGAGAGGTGTATTGGGCGCAAAAAAGCGATGGTTCAGTGGAGCAAAGGGCCCTGTTGACGGGCTCGAGCTCGATCTATCTGAGCCTCAAATGTGCGCTTCATATTGCATCCCTGCTGGGACAAAAAAAAACAGGTTGGGAGGAAGCCGGTTTTAAACTGGGTCGAGCCATCAAGTATAAACCGTTTCTCTTTGATCAGAGCAAGGCCCGATTCTCCATGGACTGGTATTATCCGATTTTGTGCGGCGCCATAACCGGTAAGGCTGCCGAAAAAAGAATTGAGAGACAGTGGCCGGTTTTTACCATTCCAGGGTGGGGGATTAAATGTGTCTCCGATCAGCCCTGGCTGACCATGGCCGAAACAGCTGAATTCGTTCTATCACTGGCCGCCATGGGTGAGTTTGAACCCGCGCTGAGGGTATATGAATGGATCTATGATAAAAAATACGCCGACGGCGCATTCTGGACCGGGGTCACCTATCCGGATCGGGTCATCTACACCGAAGAAAAAACAGCTTGGACCGGAGCGGCGGTCCTGCTGGCGGCGGATATCCTTTACGATCTGACACCGGCCAGCTGCCTATTTGCCCACGACTTCTGGGAGCCCCCCCGGGATTCCGGCAAATCGCTTCTTTCGCCTGCGAGGCTCAAGGCCACCATCCGAAACTAACTTCAATCTTTACGCCTTAGCACGCCCAGGGTTTTGACCATCGGGAGTTCGACAAAAAGCCCCGAGTTAAGTGCCTGCCGATAAACCACGTGCGGGGCCTGCCCGCCGGCCTGCGGGTCTAAGAAAATATCATGAAAAAGGAGATACCCGCCGTCCGCAATGTATTTGTTCCAGGCTGAGTAATCGACTGCCACCGTTTCATAGGAATGCCCGCCATCGATAAAAACAAGGCTGAGAGGTGTTGACCAGGCCCGTGCGGCGATCTCTGAGCGGGAGACGATGGGAACCACGGTATCTTCGAGGCGTGCAGAGGAAATCGTATTTCGGAAATATTGAAATGTATCCATCCGAAAGGTTTGCGGGTCAAACAATTCAGGATCGAAGTATTCTTCGCCGGGCTGCTGCTCTTCCGAGCCACGGTGATGGTCGATTGAATAGAGGATGGCATTGTTTTCACGGCAGGCCGTACCTAAATAGACGGTCGATTTTCCGCAATAGCTACCAATTTCCAGACAAGGGCCTTGCGTACTCGCCAAAAGGGCCGTTTCATAAAGAAAACAGCCCTCTTCAGGGTCCAGAAAGCCCTTAATCTGGTTGATCAATTCAACATCGAGGTTCATGTCTACCTTAGGGGATATCGCCAATGCTGCCCCTGAAGACTTCGCGCGGTTTGACACCATCCGAGGGGCCCACCAGCCCTTCTTTTTCCATGGTTTCAATAATACGGGCGGCCCGGTTATAACCGACGCGCAGATGGCGCTGAATCATCGATATGGAGGCTTGTCCTGTTTTTTGAATAAGCGCGACGGCTTCGTCATATTTCTCATCGTATTCCTCTTTGTCCAGCTCCGAGGCGTCTGTCGCCGGCGTCTGTATCACCGCTTCGTCGTAATCAGGATTTTCCTGCTTCTTTAAAAAGTCGATTATATTCGTAAGTTCGGTCTCGGATATATAGGCACCATGGATTCGCTCAAGTTTGGCCGTCCCGGGCGGAAGGAAAAGCATGTCGCCGTTTCCAAGCAAGTTTTCGGCCCCGTTGGTATCGATGATGGTGCGCGAGTCGGTTTTGGATGACACCTGAAAAGAGAGACGGGTGGGGAAATTGGCTTTGATGATTCCGGTCAGGACATCCACCGACGGTCTTTGTGTTGCAAGGATTAAATGGATTCCTGCGGCGCGTGCCATTTGGGCCAGACGGGTTAGAGAAATTTCGACATCCCGCGAAGCGGCCAACATCAGATCGGCCAGTTCATCGATTACAATCACCACATAGGGGAGCTTTTCAGGCGCACCGGGGTCGGACGCTTTCGTTTTGGCTTTTTTGATCTTATTATTATACTGCTTAATATTGCGCGCCATCATTTGAGAAAGAACCTCATATCGACGCTCCATTTCTCTAACCGCCCAGAAGAGGGCGTTGGTGGCTTTTTTGACATCGATAACCACCGGGGTAATGAGATGTGGTATTCCGTCATACAGGGAGAGCTCGATCCGTTTGGGATCTATGATGATGAGCTTTACATCGTCCGGCGTGGATTTGTAGAGCAAGCTGCAGATCATGGTATTCAAGGCCACACTTTTACCGGAGCCGGTGGCACCCGCTATCAAGAGATGGGGCATTTTCTCCAGTTCGGCGATGACCGCATTTCCGACAATATCCTTCCCCAGACAGACAGTGAGTTTTGATTTTGATTTTTCAAAAATATCCGCCATCACGAGTTCCTTAAAGCGGACGATTTCCCGGTCGGTGTTGGGGACCTCGATGCCGACTACGGCTTTACCGGGTATGGGCGCCACAATCCGGATGCTGGCCGCACGCAGCGCAAGGGCCAGATCGTCTGAGAGACCTACGATTTTATTGATTTTTACACCCGCAGCCGGTTCGTATTCAAAGGTGGTGATGACCGGCCCCGGAGTTACAGCGACCACCGATCCCATAACGCCAAAATCGGCCAGTTTTTTTTCGAGCAGCCGGGACTGCATTTGCAGGTTTTCATCATCGGCGCTCAGAGGGGGGTGGGGCGGATCGTCCAGAAAGGCCACCGAAGGGAGTTGAAACCCCATATCTTTGCGCATAAAATCGAAAACTTCCTGTTTGGGAGCGGGCGGTTTGGGCGCAGTTTTGGTTTTGACAGGCTTTTTCTTGATCTTGGGCGCTTTGCGGGAAACCTGTCTGGCTTTCATTTGCGACTGCTTGTGAGCCTTGGCTTTACGTTCTTTGCGCTTGTTATAAAGGGAATTAAGTCGGCGGGTCACGGCCTCCCCACCCGCCCAGCAACGCTTGCCGAACCAAATCAGCGAAAACCCGGTGGTTATGATAAAGCCGATTACCCACAGAAGCGCAAGAATCAGGGTTCCCCCGGTATGCCCGGAGTACTTCACCAGAAAGGTTTTAAACGGTATCCCGATCAGGCCCCCGGAGGAAAAGCGCTCGCCAAACAAAACATAGCTGTTTTGCTCGATGGCAAAAAGGCTCCCCGTGGTTATGATCAGCAAAAACCCACCGGCCGCAACGGTTAAAATTGTTTTGGAAGCGCGGTTGCTGAAAAATTGGATACTGGCAATCAGAAAAATAACGGGGATCCAGAAGGCGCCGAGTCCGAAGAGCCCGATAAGGAATCCAGAGGCGTGGGCTCCGAAAAACCCAAACAGGTTGTGAATTTTCGCGCTGGGTCCGGCATTGTGAATGGAAGGGTCACCGGGGCTGTATGATAATAGACTGATCAGCGTAAACACGACAAGAAAAAATAAAAGAATACCAAAAATTTCTTTTCGCATATAATCGGACCTGTTTGGGTTAGATTTCCAATATAAATGGCAAAATCACCGGACGACGCCCGATGGCAAAGAAAAAATACTGTCTTAAGGCCGATTGGACTTTGGACTGAATTTTATCGATCCGTCCCGGTACCTCGGGGCTCACTTCTTCAACGATTTCCAGAACAACACATTTGGCTTCATCCAGCAAATGACCCGATGCGGTTTGAAACACAAAACCCCGGGAGACGAGTTCAGGGCCATACATAACGATTCCGGTTTCTTCATCAAAAGCAAGATTTACAATCACCAGCCCCTCTTCCGATAACTTGCGTCGTTCCTTCAGCACGCTGCGGCCGACGTCGCCGACGCCTTTACCATCAATAAGCAATCGTCCTGTGGGAACTGTGCCGTGCACCCTTCCGCCCTGCTGATCAAATTCGATGATTTGACCGTCTTCGGCCAAGAGGATGTGTTCCTTGGCGATACCCACCGCCTCGGCCAGACGGGCGTGGAGAACCAGATGCCGATACTCGCCGTGAATCGGCATAAAATATTTCGGTTTGGTCAGGTTGATCATCAATTTTAATTCTTCCTGAAACGCATGTCCCGAAACATGGATATTGGAAATTTTTTCGTAAATTACATCCGCCCCCAACCGGTAAAGACAGTTAATAATGTGGGCGATGGCCTTTTCGTTGCCCGGGATGAATTTTGACGAAAGAATCACCGTGTCGTTGGATTTGATGCTGATATACTTATGCGTTCCGGAAGCCATCCTTGCAAGCGAGGACATGGGTTCCCCTTGACTGCCGGTGGTAATCATAATGATTTCATCATCGTCATAATTTGCGATTTCGTCCACATTGATTTCCATCCCCTTGGGGATTTTGATATAGTCAAGCTCTTTGGCAATATTTACGCTGATATCAATACTTCTGCCGTCGATTACGACTTTCTTGCGCGTGGCTCTGGCGACGTTGATGATCATCTGTATGCGGGTAATGTTGGATGCGAAAAGCGCAATAATGATACGTCCCGTGCATTCGCTGATAATACGTTCCAGTGTTTTCCCGATCTCCCGGGCCGAAATGGTGTAGCCTTCCTTTTCAACATTGGTTGAGTCGGATAACAGGGCCAACACCCCTTCCTCACCATATCTGGCAAACCGGTTCACATCGGTTATCCCGCCGGTTTTGGCGGTGTAGTTGATCTTAAAATCACCCGTATGCACAATGAGCCCCTGAGGTGTTCGGATGGCAATGCCAACTCCATCGGCCACCGAATGGGTCACACTGATGAATTCAAGTTCAAAGGGCCCTATTTTAAGCATTTCACCAGGTGAGATGAGATGCAAAAGATCGCTCAAATGCAGATCGTGTTCTCTTAATTTGTGTCGCACGAGCCCGAGCGTAAAGGATGTTCCGAATACGGGGGCCTGGACGACCTTTAGAAGATAGGGCAGCGCCCCGATGTGATCTTCATGGGCATGGGTTAAGACGATTCCGGAAATCTTTGTATGGTTCTGTTTGATATATTCCATTTCAGGGATCACATAGTCGACCCCCAACATATAATCCTCGGGAAACATAAGGCCGGCATCGATGATAAACATGGTTTCGCCGTATTCAAAAACCATCATATTGAGGCCGATTTCACCTAGCCCCCCCAGCGGAATTATACGAAATGTCAGCATTTGTTTTCTTTGGTGGCGGGTAATGATTCGGTTATAATTTCTCTTACTTTATCCAGGAGTACGGTGCGAGTTTTACGGGTATAGGTTTGCGTCTCAATAGGCGCTTTGATTGCCAGTGAAACGGCTCCGGGTTTAACCCGCCAACCGTCTTTGGACATGATTTCCCAGGTGCCGGTGATGATAACCGGTACAATCGGAACGCCGGCTTCAACCGCCGTAACAAAGCCCCCCTTTTTAAACGGCGCTAACTCCCCGTCGCGACTGCGGGTTCCCTCCGGAAAGATCAAAACCGATACGCCACGGCGAAGTGCCTCAGCGGTTCTTATAAGGCTCTCAAAAGCCGATCGGCGGTTAGAGCGATCGATGCTGATATAGCCGGCCCGTTTCATGGCATAACCAAAAATGGGGATTTTGAACAACTCGGCTTTGGCCAGCCACCGGAATTGCACCGGCAAATAGGCTAAAAGCACGGGGATATCAAAATTGCTCAAGTGGTTGGGCATGTAAATGTATGATTTTGAAGGATCAACATGAGACATTCCGGTTATGGTGACTTTTATGCGGCTTACAAAGAGGATCCATTTGGCCCAAATTCTGGCAACCCGGTGCGAAAGATTTCCGCTCGGATCAAAAAGCGAGACCAGAATGGCAGCAATGCCCCAAAAAAGGGTAAATAAACCGACACATATGGCCAAAAAAATGAATCTTAACATCCTAAAAATTCACCCGCCAAGCGGTTTGGTTCAAGTGCTATTGCAAAGTAAAACGGCCGACATTCCTGGTGGGCGGCCTGCACATCAGTGAGGATTTGATCATCAAGCGGTATCCAATAAATCCCTTCTAAGTCGGTTCCGGCAGCATTTGCGTTTAGATGCTGTTTGAGCTTTTGGTAATCGGCGGGCCTTAACTCATCGACAACATACTGCTTCATAAACAGCTGAGTTAGCACAGCTAATTGGCGCGTGCAAGCGCTATGTTCCCTTTTAAGAAGTGATTTTCCCTATGATCCTTGAAAAGAGGTGATTGACATGATATTAAATCAGATTCGGCCTTGATGAGTGTTTAAATGTGTCTATAAAAAAGGAAATCAACCGACAATGGAATCATTTAAAGGGAGAGGGCAACCGCTTTTAATTGGAAGCCTCCCGTTGCATGATCACCGGGAGGCCCTAAAATTGGTGTTTTCGCATACGCCCGAAATTCCGTTATGGGTGCAACTGCCGGCATATAAGGAAGAGGGAATGATCCGGCAGTTTCTGCCCGGTTTTCCGGGATTGGTAATCAAAGATGACAAGATGTATATCGATGCGGCCGGATCCGAATTTGAAGCTGACCTGCTCAACTTTTTTGAGGTCTATTTGGACATTATTGAAGGACGAGCCGGGCTGGCCGAAACGAGGTTTGCACTTGGATTGGATACGGCTAAAGGATTTTTTGCGCTGGTGGAACGATTGTCTAAAACTTCTCCTTTACCCAGAGCGCTAAAGGGCCAGGTGACCGGCCCCATAACGTTTGCCACCGGTTTAAGAGATCAAAAGGGGAGGGCGATTTTCTACGACGAGCAATTAAGAGATATGGCGGTAAAACAGCTTGCGCTTAAAGCCCGCTGGCAGATCCAGGCGCTTTCTCGATTCGAACGTCCGGTAATTATTTTTATTGATGAGCCGGGTTTGGCGGGGTTTGGTTCATCTGAATTTATCAGTATTTCCAAAGCAGAAATCACAAGCTGCCTTGAAGAGGTGATCGAAGCCATACACACGCAAGGCGCTATGGCCGGGATTCATATATGCGCCAACACCGACTGGGCCATGATTCTTGAGTCTTCGGTGGACATCGTCAATTTTGATGCCTATGCCTATTTCGACAAATTTATCCTTTATCGGGATCAAATTGTCCGGTTTATCGAATCCGGGAGAAATATTGCCTGGGGCATCGTACCGACCTTGAATGCGGATGACGTTGAAAAAGAGACTGCCGCATCATTGTATGACAACCTGAGTCTCAAATTGCACCAAATCGCAGCGTTTGGCATCGATCAAACCCGCATCATCGAACAATCGCTCATAACCCCCTGCTGCGGAGCCGGAACCCTGAGCCTTGAACTTGCCCAGAAAGTGCTTAGTATGACCAGGGAAGTTTCGCAGCGGATAGGAGACATTTCTTAATAATCGATCGGAGGAATCATTTTAATGGAAACGAATTCAGGAAACAATTTTACAGGCGCGTCGCAATACGTTCTGGATGATGAACTGGCCAGGATCGTCAACATATCCATGGCCTTGGAAATGCCGTTACTCCTCAAAGGCGAACCGGGCACCGGCAAGACCATGCTGGCCCACGCCATTGCCGAGAATTTACAGATGCCGTTGATTGTTTTGAATGTAAAATCGAGCATGAAGCTGATTGATGCCCTTTATCAGTACGATACGCTGACCCGTTTGAATGACAGCCGGTTCGGTGATTCTACGCGTGATGTCAGCAACATAGAAGAGTATATTAAAATGGGCAAAATCGGCCAGGCCTTTACTTCGGACCGCCGAACCGTTCTTTTAATCGACGAAATCGATAAGGCCGATACGGATTTTCAAGACGATATGCTCGATGTGCTGGATCAAATGGAGTTTGATATCATAGAGATTGATAAAACCAAAAAAACCATATTTCGTCCGGTTATCATTATCACCTCCAATGCCAAAAAAGATCTGTCCGATCCATTTCTGGGACGCTGCAATTTCCATCACATTGCTTTTCCGGACCCGGCGATGATGTCCAAGATCATACGGGTTCATTTCGCAGATATTGATTCAGACATCATGGAAAATGCCATCGCCACTTTTTATGCGTTACGCGAAATCGACTCAATTGAAAAAAAACCCGCCACCCGGGAACTTATTAATTGGATCAGAGCGCTGAATGCCGACCCGGATTTTAAGCCCAAACAGCTGACCAAGGGCGAAGTGCCGTTTTTAGGGGTTCTGTTTAAAAAGAGCCAGGATTATGAGCGGGCGGGAGGTTTTGTCAGCCGCAGAAGGTTGGTTTAATGTTTGTCAGCTTTTTTTACAAACTCAAAGAAGTGGGTGTGCCGGTAAGCCCCACCGCGTTTTTGACCCTTCAAAAAGCGCTCAGCAAAGGCTTGGTGAATTCCGTAAACGATTTTTATACCTCTTCACGGGCGATTTTGATCAAAAGTGAACGATATTTTGATCTATTTGATCAGGTCTTTGCACATCAATTTGAAGGTGCCGAATTGCCGGATATTGACGGCATCGAACTCGACGAAATCATAAGAGCCCTGCTGGATGAGTGGCTGCAGAATCCGAAAGCGCTGGCGGAAATGCTTGACATCGATGAGTCGGAAATCGGCAAACTCACGCCGCAGGAATTGATTGAGTATTTCAAGGAACGTCTAAAGGAACAGGATGAACGCCATGACGGCGGGAGTAAATGGATCGGAACCGGGGGAACTTCACCGGTAGGACATTCGGGCTATCACCCCGGGGGGATGCGGGTCGGTGGTGTTTCGCAGGGAAAGTCGGCCGTAAAAGTGGCCCTGGATCGGCGCTATAAGGATTATTCCCAATCGGGACCGCTGACACAGTCCATGATCGGCGAGGCGTTAAAGCGGCTTCGGAATTTAATCCCCGCGGGCCCCAAGGATCAGGTCAACATTGATGAGACCATTTACCAGATGATGAAAAATGGCGGTGAAATCGAAATCGTATTTGACCGAAGCATTAAAGACCGCCTCAAAGTCATCCTGGCCATCGACAACGGAGGCTGGTCGATGGATCCCTATATACCGGTTGTTCAAACCCTTTTTGATTATGCCCGCGATCAGTTCAAGGATTTAAAGACCTATTTTTTTCATAATACCATTTATGACAATATCTGGAAGGATACGACCCGGTTTAAAAAGCCACAGAAGATTGAAGAAATGATGCGCTTTGATCCGGAGACGCGTATCATTCTGGTGGGGGACGCCAGCATGGCCCCCTATGAGTTAATGGCCGCAGATGGCTCGATCCATATCGAGGAACGGACAATGAAATCGAGTATCGACCGTTTGAATTTTTTGGCCGATACGTTTCCCCATTCGGTCTGGTTAAATCCGGTTCCGGCAAATATGTGGGATTATACCTATACGATCAAAGTGATTCGTGAAATTTTCCCCATGTATGAGCTTTCATTGGACGGGCTCGAAAAAGCGGTCGCAACGTTACTGGCAAAATAGACTTGAGCTAGGATAAAGACGATGAAATTGTCGACAAGAAGCCGATACGGCACACGGTTGATGCTGAATATGGCCGAAAACTACGGCCAGGGAGTGACGAAGCTGGGTCAGATTGCGCAGCGTCAGGGAATTTCTCAAAAATACCTGGAACAGATCATCATTCCCCTCAAAAAGGCCCAATATGTAAAAAGCCTACGAGGTGGAAAGGGGGGGCACATGTTGGCCAAACCCCCTCAGGAGATAACGGTGGGCGAAATTGTGGCCCTTTTGGAGGGGGGATCCAATTTAATTGATTGTGCTGAAAATCCCGACGTCTGCGATCGCTCCGAGGCCTGTATGACGCGGAACATATGGCAGGAGGCCGCCACGGCCATGTTTGACAAATTGAACGCTATTACGCTGGCTGATCTGTTAGAGAGCCACTGCACCTTGGAGGAGATTGCGCCATCTGATCAGTGATGCCATACAGGCGACACGTATTTTCCCATATCTGATCGGATAAGAGTTGCGGATTTTCGTGCTTGATTTCGGCCAGCGTCAGCAACACCGATTTGACAAAGGCCGGTTCATTGCGTCGGAAACGGTTTTTTTGGGGAGCCGGTGTCAAATAGGGTGCGTCCGTTTCAAGCACAAGGCGCTCCAAGGGGATATAAGGGATTTGGGCGCGCAACGTCTGCCCCCGAGCCTTGATCGTTAAAATTCCTGTCAGGCCGATGTAGAATCCGAGATCAAGGTATGCTTCGAGTTCATTCTGAGTGCCGCTGAAACAGTGTATCACCCCTCTTGTTTCACGCGTAGCGTTTTCTTTTAGAATCTCCAGAAAATGTCCGCCGGAGTCTCTTTCATGGAAAATCAGAGGTAAATTCAATCCGGCGGCTGCCTCAATTTGCCTGATAAACCATTTTACCTGCATTTCACGGGTTGAATACATCCGATTAAAATCGAGTCCGATTTCCCCCCAGGCTCTGATTTTTGGGTGTCGGGCAAGATCGATCAGTATTTTGACGGCGTCGGCATCACAGGCGTCGGCATTATGGGGGTGAACCCCTACGGATGCGAATACGCCGGGATAAGACTCGGCAATCGAGACGGCCTTCAGCGAGCTTTGCGGATCGGTTCCCACGGTCAGGACCCGGGTGACCCCGGCGTCCGCAGCACGTTTTAAAACCGGGTCGATATCACGATCAAAGGCACGGTCATCCAAATGGCAATGGCTGTCGAATAATTTCATAAAGACCTGTATGAGCAATTTTGTTTGGCTGTAGCATTGAAAATCAAAAATATCAAATTATACCAGCGTAATGCCGAGAGAGCTGGATTGCGGTGAATAAGGCTTGACAGGAATAATTCATTCCCATTAATAACGATCCAGTAATATAGCGACTTAAATTGAGTCATACATCAGGAGTTCATCATGCCGGAAAAAAGCGCCGAAAGTGTTGAGGGTGCCGTGGTAGTGATAGGCGGTGGAATTGCCGGAATCCAGGCCTCCTTGGACCTGGCCGATATGGGTATGCGGGTTCATCTGGTGGAGCAATTGCCGAGCATCGGTGGAAAGATGGCCCAACTCGATAAGACCTTTCCCACCAATGATTGCGCCATCTGAATTCTTTCACCGAAGATGCTGGATGTCGGTCGGCATCCCAATATCAGCCTGATGGCCTACAGCGACGTCGAAAAGGTCGAAGGCCAGGCCGGTGATTTCAAAGTGACGATTCGCCGCAAGAAGAGATACGTGGATGAAACCAAATGTACCGGTTGCGGCGCCTGTGCGGAAAAGTGTCCCACCATGGTGTCCGACGGTTTCAACCAGGGCCTGGGCAATCGCAAAGCGATTTACAGTTATTTTGCCCAGGGGATACCCTCTACGCATACCATCGATCCTCATTATTGCCGCCAGTTGCAGGGCAAAAGATGCGGGATATGCAAAAAAACCTGTCAGGCGGACGCCATCGATTTTGAGCAGGAGGACCGGCGCGTTGAATTGAGGGTTGCGGCCCTTATTGTGGCGGCAGGATATGATGTTTTTGATCCTTCCCGGATTCCCGAATACCGTTACCGGGATATTCCAAATGTGGTCACCGCACTTGAATTTGAACGGCTTTTAAGTGCCAGCGGACCCACCGGCGGTCACCTGCACCGTCCTTCTGATCGGGCGGTTGAGGCTGAAATTGCCGATCTTGAAAAAAAAGCAAAAAAATCGACCAAAGTACTTGAAAAATTAGAGTCTAAATTCGGAGAATCTTCGGCTGCGTTTTATGAGAAGTATCAAGGCGGGCAATATGCGGATGAGGAAGATCGTCAAAAGTGGGCCGCTAAATATCAAACACACCTGGAAATTCTGATACCGCTCAAAGCGCTTAAGAAGAGAGCCGAAAGTTTCACGGTTGCCAAACGCCTGGCCTTTATTCAATGCGTGGGCTCACGTGACTTTCGATTTTATCCCTTTTGCTCCGGCTATTGCTGTATGCATTCCATTAAAGAGGCTATTATTTCACATGAGCATGAACCGGAAACCACTTCGACCATTTTTGGAATGGATATCCGGGCGGTGGGCAAAGGATTTGAGGAATACAAAATCCGGGGCGGGAATCAGTCCAATATTACCTATGTGCGCAGTCGTGTGGCCGAGATTACACAAGGTGCCGATGATAATCCCCTTCTGACTTATGAGGATACGTGCGCCAGGCAGGTCAAAAGCCAGGAATTCGATATGGTGATTCTGGCTACCGCCTGTGCGCCAACGAAAGGGATTGCCGATCTGGCCCGCATCGTCGGTGCCGAACTGGATCAGTATAATTTTATCAAAACCAGCCCCCTGTCTCCCGTAGACACAACTGCGGCCGGAATTTTCGTGTGTGGCTGTGCCCAGGCGCCGATGGATGTTCCCGAATCGGTGGCGCAGGCTTCCAGCGCTGCCGAAAGAGCCGCTGAAATCGTATTTCAATCCCACACCGCAAAGGAGGAGGCGGTTGCCTGAACAAGTGCATAACGACATTCGCATTGGGGTATTTATATGCCATTGCGGCTCCAATATTGCCGGCTATCTGGAAATGGAAGCGTTAAGCGATTATGCCGAGACCCTGCCCCATGTCGCGTTCGTTCAGAGAAATCTTTATACCTGTTCGGAGAGCGGCATCAATGAAATCAAAAGTGCAATCCGGGAGCAAAACCTCGATCGCGTGGTCGTGGCTTCCTGCAGCCCGCGAACCCATGAGCCGCTGTTTCGGAGTTCATGCGGTGAGGCCGGACTGAATCCCTATCTTTTTGAGATGGTCAACATCCGCGATCAATGTTCCTGGGTACACATGCAGGAGCAAACGGATGGTACGCAGAAGGCCAAGGAGCTCATCCGAATGGGAATCGCCAAAGCCGCTTTTCTGACACCCCAGGAGCCGATTATGTCGGGTGTCGAGCCGAGAGCACTGGTTGTGGGCGGGGGGATCGCCGGGATCACGGCCTCGCTTTCCTTGGCAAACCGCGGGTATGAGGTGGTACTGGTTGAAAAAACGGAACACCTGGGTGGGATGCTGAATCGACTGTATAAACTGGGCCCCACCATGATCGATGCCGCCGAACAGGCGCAGTCCAGAATAGAGACGGTCAAACAACATCCCAAAATCACCGTTTTTACTCACGCCCAGGTAACCGGCGTAAAAGGATTTATCGGTAACTTTGAAGTCGACATTGAAACCGAAGCGGGTGTCAAAAAAATAGATATTGGCGTCATCCTGATTGCCACGGGTGGGCGCTTGTGGACGCCCAAAGATCTATATGGCTACGACGGCAAACGCGTCATCACCCAGCTGGAGTTGGAGGCGCTTTTAAAAAAAGGACTGGATGCGAAGATTCAGAATGTCGTCATGATTCAGTGTGTGGGGAGCCGCAACGAAGAAAGACCCTACTGTTCCCGGATTTGCTGCCAGACCGCGGTCAAAAACGCCATGTTGATCAAAGAACAAAATCCGCAAACCCGCGTTTCAATCCTTTATCGCGACATCCAAATGTATGGGGTTGAAAATGAAGAGATGCTCGGAAATTCAAGGGCCGCAGGGATCCAGTATATTAATTATGATCCCCTGAAGCCGCCCCAGGTGGAGAATGATCAGGTTCGGGTCGATTTTGACATGCTGGGGGAAGAGTTGGTCCTGCCGGCCGACTTGGTGGTGCTTTCGACACCGCTCGTTGCCCAGGAAGATGCCGAAGTGATTGCTCAGCTACTGCGCGTCCCGATCGATGAAAACCGGTTTTTTATGGAAGGGCATGTTAAATTAAAACCGCTCGATTTTGCGACCGATGGGATATTCCTTTGCGGCAGCGCCCGTTTTCCGGCCAACATTCGTGAGGTGGTGGCTCAGGGATTGGGGGCGGCCTCCAGAGCTTCGATTCCACTGTCAACGGGTTCTGTGGTGGTGGAGCCGATTATTTCGGTTCTGGCAAACGAAGATGCATGTCGGGGCTGCGGGCTTTGTGTTGCGCTGTGTCCTTATGGTGCTCTGGAAGTTCAGGAGACCGAAAAGGGACGCAAGGTCCATGTCATCGATGTGGCCTGTAAGGGCTGTGGAGTGTGCGCCGCCACCTGCTATCAGCATGCCTTGAGCATAAATTCATTTACAGATGAACAAATTGAAGCCCAGGTCGAGGCCTTTTTGTTGAAAGAATAATAAACAAAAGAGAACCTAAATTGAACGATTTTGTACCTAAAATTCTGACTTTTTGTTGCACGTGGTGAGGCTACTCGGCTGCTGATTTGGCTGGAGTTTCCAGACTGCAATATACACCGGAAATTAAGATTGTGCGACTTATGTGTACCGGTCGCATGGACCCTGCCCTTGTGGCCAAAGCCTTTAAGCAGGGACTTGATGGTCTTATGGTGGTGGGGTGTTATTTTGGTGACTGCCATTATATCAGCGGCAATTTTCAGGCCAAAGCCAAAATGGATATGACCCGCAGACTCTTTGAATATATCGGTGTCAACCCGGAGCGGTTGGCCTTCAGACAGTGTTCTTCGGGTGAAGCATCCGTATTTGTGGAAATTGTAAACCGGTTTGACGCCGATATCCGTCGTCTGGGACCTCTTGGCGGAGGTGGCGACCACCTCAAGCCACCTGAAATATTTAAGAAATTGGAAGTTGCCACTGCCGTTCTGGGCGGTGAAAAGATTCGCTGGATGATCGGTAAGCAAACCCCCTTTCTGGAATCGGGTAATAAATATGGTGAGATTTTTACGGAACACGAATTTAATCGCGCCATCGACATGATCATCGTGGAAGAAACCGAAGTCCAGGAAATTCTGGGGCAGTTACTGACGGGGAGCCAATCCGTTAAAGATCTGGCAGCACATTTGGGGATCCCGTCTGAGCGAATATTTCGGTATATTTTGGCCCTTATACGCAAAGGGGTGGTCACCTTGGAAACCGTTCGACAAAGAACACCGATATACCAGTTAACACCTCAAGAGGTAATGAGTGAAAGATAAAACGGTTCTAATCGTTGGCGGAGGGCTTGAGGGTGTAAGTGCCGCTCTTAAAGAAGCCGAGTTCGGTGCGCAGGTTACCCTCATCGAGAAGTTTCCGACGCTGGGTGCGGAACGGATTCCCCGGAACCGACTCATCAAACCCGCCGAAGCGTTTGTAAATCCGGATCTGGAAAAGGCCCGTACCCACCCAAACATCCGAATCTTGACTCACAGCGAGTTAAAAAAAGTTAACCGAAACAACGGTAACTACAAGACAGAGATCATAAAACGAAGCCTTCGGGTCGATAACGACAAGTGTAACGACTGCAAAGCGTGCATTAAGGTATGTCCGGTAAACATGCTGGATGACTTCAATGAAGGGCTGGGTTTCCGAACCGCGATCGATTACTGCAATCCGGCCACGGGAGAATACAATATCTATAAGGAGGATATGCCGGCCTGCCAGGAGGCGTGTCCCGTCAATTTGGATATTCGGGCTTATGTGGGTTTGATCGCCGACGGGAAATACCTGGACTCATTGGCCACCATCCGCGAGCGGTTGCCCCTTCCCGGCAGTATCGGCCGAATCTGCCCCCACCCGTGTGAAGGTGCCTGCAATCGCCAGTATCTGGACGAACCCATCAGCATCTGCTTTCACAAACGATATGTGGCTGATGTCGAGATCAGCGAGGAGATCGATCCGGTCTATGAAACCCCTGAGCAAAAATATACTGAAAAAATCGCCATTATCGGTGCCGGGCCGGCCGGTTTAACCTGCGCCCACGATTTGGCCAAGATGGGTTATGCGCACGTCACGATTTATGAAACCCTCCCGGTCCCCGGGGGTTACCTCTGGGTTGGGATTCCTGAATATCGACTCCCCAAAAAACTCCTGCAGCGGGAGGTGGATCTCATTACCAATATGGGGATCGAAATTCAATACAACACGCGTATCGGGAAGGATATCAGCTTTGAGGACCTTCGCAATGGGCATGGTGCGGTGTTTATCGGCGCCGGGTGTCACCGGGGACTTAAGCTGCGTGTGCCGGGTGAAGATGAATTCGAAGGGATTGTCGACTGCGTAACGTTTTTAAGAGAACAGGCGCTCGGTATCCGCACGGAGGGAAAAGGCAAACTGATTGTCATCGGTGGGGGGAATGCCGCCATCGATTCAGCCCGCGTGGGGTGGCGTATGGGGTTTGAAGAGGTTTATATTCTGTACCGCCGAACCAAAAAAGAGATGCCTGCCAACCCCTGGGAAATCGATGCCGCCGAACATGAGGGGGTGATTATACAGTACCTGGCGGCACCCGTGGAAATATTGGGCGAAAATGGCAGGGTAACGGGAATGAAGTGTATCCGCATGGAGTTGGGCGAACCGGATGCTTCGGGGCGACGGCGTCCGGTACCGATTGAAGGATCCGAGTACGTCATAGAGGCCCAGACCATTGTACCGGCCATCAGCCAGGGCACGGATCTGTCCTTTTTGGGAAAATCGAATGATTTCGAACTGACCCGCTGGAATACGTTTGAAATCGATGAGGAGAGCGGGGCAACCAACATCCCCGGTGTGTTTGCCGGAGGGGATGCGGTGTCCGGTGCCGATATTGCCATTCGAGCCGTTGCCGGAGGTAAGCGGGGAGCCATCGGGATTCATGCCTATCTAAGGAAAAGCAATTGATCTACGAAAAAGAAAAGCGCTACATCATTCCTTTTGGCGATGTGCCGTCACCCAGAGTGGCGATGCCTGAAATTTCGGTGGATGAGCGTAAACTAAACTTTGCCGAAGTAGAGACCGGTTTTCCCGAAGCGGAAGCGGTGCGCGAAGCCAAACGCTGTCTCAGCTGTAGACGCTGTCTGGGGTGTGCCCTGTGCTGGGCCGAATGCGCGCCCGAAGCGATCGATTTTGAACTTGCCGACGAACGATTGGAGCTGGAATTTGATGAAATCGTTTTAACCCGAGGGCAGGACAATGCTTTTTATCAGTTCAAAGCCGAACTCGGTTACGGCAACCATGCCGATGTGATCACAGACCTGCAATTTGAACGCATGCTGTTTCCTGCCGGACCCACCCAGGGTCTGGTGCTTTCGCCGCGAGACGGAGAGGTCCCCCGGCGTCTGGCCGTGATCCAGGGACATCCGGAGGCCGATGATGCCGACCTCTGTTCTTCTCTGATATTCGGCGTTAACGAATCGATTGTGGCCCTCGAACGAACCGAAGAACTCGAGGTTTTTATGATTTCGCCTCTTTGTCCCTCTTTTCAAGAAAAATTTCAAAATCAGGCCGAAAAAATATCAGATCTCAGGCTGGTGGATGGAGTCCCGGAGTCGGTAGAGCGGGATCCGGATACGGGCATGCTGGGTCTTCAATATTCTGAAAACGGTGAGTCCAAAGCAGCCACATTTGATCTGATCGTTATTCTGTCCAAGCCAAAAATTCCTTCCGAGATTGAAGCGTTGAGCCGCAAGCTGGAGCAGGAAAAAACCCGCCCACAATAGCTGTTCAGTGGGCAAGCGGTTGTTCGATGAAATTACTCCCGCCTAAATAGAGCGATTTTCAAGTTTATCGCAGATACAAGGAAGATGCCGTTCAGCTATAGTCAACTATGCTGTACGGCATCTGACGCCGCAGGTGCGGTAAAATGGGAAATCCCACAGGGTTTCAACTTTTTGAAATTCAAATTGATTCAATTCCTTTAAAATATAATGGAATTAACCATTTCAAAAATTTGAAACGCTCAGCTTAGGTCCAGTTCTTTGTATCCTCGATAGTTTCTTTGAAAGACGTCCTTGTTCTTTTTTAGGAAACGGCCATAACTCCAATCGTCATCGGACATTCTCTCCGCAAAACCCGAGGCGATCACGTACGTCTGAACATCCACACTGGTGCCATCGTCGCAGACTGCAAAAGCATCGGTTCTTACATAGAGAGGCCCTTCAAACTTATCGAGACGGTCAACAGCCTGTGGCGATACATCGAAGTAAACAACGCCATCGACAGAATGATCCTCCTGCCTGGCGATTGCGGGATAGACTTCCCCGCGCACTGTCTTGCGAACATAGTGGGGAAGGGTTGCTTTCTGGAATCGGCATTCAACGCCGGAAACGCGAGCCATGATTTCTTGGTCTATTAGTGTGCCGTAAGCAAATAAATTCATTTCTTTACCAACCGGTGTATCTTTTAGAGCAATATGACTTTTCTGGATAAGAATATAATGGCAACTATGATTACCGTCCCTAATATTTTTTCCATCGCCTTGGGGGAAAATTTAAACGAACCCATGAACGAACCTAATGTGCCTCCAGCTAAAACTGCCACGATGAGTGGAATATAGTTTGTTAAATCGATTGAATTGTATTGGAAGCGTGATAGTAGCCCCGAAAAAGAATTGAGCCAAATAAAAACAGCACCACAGGCAGCAGCTTCTTTTTGAGTGCCTAACCCTAGAATTATTATCAAAGGGACAAGGTAGATACCACCACCAATTCCAACGATGCCGGCAACCAAACCAAGTACCGAGCCGGCAAGCAGTGAGATAAATATTTTTCCTCTTTGATCGATATTCAGCTTGAGGGTTGCATTTTGCCAAAAATATATGCGGATCGCTACAAAAACCAAAGACAGTAAAAGCACCCAGTAAAATATTTCTTTTGGCAGTTTAAGGGCACCCCCCAAATATGCCATTGGCATTGAAGATATTAAAAAGGGAATAATAAGTTTTATTCGGGCATGTTTGTTTCTGATAAAATTAAAGCTGCCTACGGATGTGACAACTAAATTGAGCGATAGGGAGATCATCGGTATTGCCAAGGTATTCATGCCGAAAATTGCCATCAAAGCCGTGTACGATGAGCCTCCGCCGAGGCCTACAGAAGAATAGGTAAATGCCACTATAAAAAAAAGAACCGCCAAAAAGTATGGCGATGCAATTATCATGTCCATTGTAATTATTGCATCCTTGTTCCCATAAAAGAAAAAAATGCAATAAGCACAAAGAATACCCATTGAAACAACTTGAATACGCCATTTGGTATTCCCGAGGTGGCCGCAATTGCGATCTGCCATAAAGCAAAAGCGGCATAATTGGCGGAAATAAATCTAATTAAAAGTTTGGCATCACCGCCAAGATCCACGCCAAATCCAACCAGGAGCAATATTGCGGTAGAGAATATCAGATACACGGAAACATAATGGAACACACAGTGCATCACCTTTTTAGGCACCCGATCAAACTGCGATTCCAACATAGGTGAAAGGAACTGTTTGCTGCCAATGAAAAAATGCCCAATGGTGGTAAAACCACCTACAAATCCGGCCACCAATATCATCCAATTCATTTGTATCTCCTTTTTTCTCAGAGCTTACACGGTTGAATCCCATTATTGCTCTGATGTTTTTTGCTATTTAGTGAAGTATTTTTTTGTAAATACCAGAGGTATCGCTAATAGGACAAGCAGTATTGTGTTAAAAGCAACATTAAATGTAACAGCGTATATGGCAGAAATTGCGGTATCAGCACAGTACCAGATACCAGTTCCAAATGCCAAGCCATTCCAAGCCCATCTCTCACGAGTTTTAAAAGGGTAAAAAGCCCAAAATGCGATCAGTGTTCCCCAACCCGCAACCACCGCTCCCAAAACGCCATATATCCAACCCTGAAATTTGAACGTGTTTTCAGGTAATTCCGCATTCACCCAAAAAATTGGATCAATCTGTTTATTAAAGAGAAAGTCCATCAGCCTTGATTGACTGAAAAAGGTTAAAAAAAGACCAAAAACAACCAGATAAATACCAACAATTAAAAGCCATTTTTGCCAAAAATTAAAATTTTTCACTTACAATAACCTCCATCAAGTCGATTGATGCCCACGGTCTTATGCCTGTACACAACGCACCGCACCTAATGCAGCAACTGTTTCACCGGAACGAACCCCGGAGAGTGAGCATGCTTGCCACAATTCAGAAATGGTATGTTGGGCTGCTGCCTCTCTCGCAGCATCAAAGTATCCTGGGAGCGAAAATGTTCCGCCTCCAAGAGCAAGGCGCGAGGGGTTTAAGAGGTTGATAACTGCCGCAAGCGCAATGCCAAGAGAATACCCTCCCTCGCGAATGACCGCCAACGCGGTTGTGTCGCCGCTTTTTGCGAGTTCAGCAAGACGTTTACCATTGATATTGAGTTTCGCCGCAAGAAAACCGCCTCCTGCTAGCTCATCCAATCGTTTGATCTCCCCATTTATGCTCATTGGCATGTAGCCGAGTTCGCCGGCCAAACCGGTTGCGCCCATAAGCGGTAGGCCTCCGATGAGAAATGCAGCGCCAACCGCGGTACCAACCATAATAACTCCTGCAGTAATGCCTTCTTCCGCGTCATGCATCTCCTCGGCAAGTGCAGCTTTGACATCATTGATTGCCACTACCTTGCAACCAAGATCGGCAAATGTCTCAGCCGGAGCCCACCCAGTCATTTGGGGAAGAACATCACAGGCTTTAATGTTTCCTGCTCGATCAACTAAGCCAGGAACGGCAATGCCGATACCGGTGGGATTAATATTCCGTTCTTTGAGGAAGTTTCGGATTTTCGTTTCCATTAATAGAGGCGAAAAGTTTGGCCCCGTTTCAGTGCGGCAGCATATATTGCCGCAAATAATCAGCAGCTTTGTGCCGCCAAGATCGATTCCGATATTTGCTTTATTCATGATCGGTTATCTGATTTGAATAGGGTATAACGTCGCTAATCGGCAGCGCGGCTTTTTGCATCGGCTGAATTAGCGATGTTGGATCTTGGCCCTTTTATTTCCAACTGAATTTTATCGACGGTTTTTTGCTTGACCAATTTGCGGAAAATCTTCAGAAAGGGGTGGAATTTTGTTTGATTTTGCCCATATGTCAAACTCAGCTCGTATTCAAGATCTTCCCATGTTGAAATATCTGCGTCGTTATGCTGGATTAAAGCCTCTAGCTTATCTAAGGCATTGGCGAGTTTTGCCTCCGGGGTTTCGCAAGTATTAAATTCCTTTTGCAACGAAATGATTTTAGACCCGAGGTTGGGAGGAAGAATTTGAGTGAGTTTTTTCAATTGGGTAAATTCATGACTGTCATCATCTTCATTCTTATCAAAAGCAGGTATGTCACCATCGACTTCACCAAGATCGTGAAGTAAACACATTTCAAGAACTTTCTTCATATCAATATCTGGAAATTCTTCTTCGAGCAGGACTGCCATGATGGCCATACGCCATGCATGTTCAGCAACGCTTTCATGTCTCCCGTTTGAACACCATGAATGACGGGTGACATATTTCAACGGCTCAATAGCACTTAAAAAATCGAGCAATTTTTTTACTTTTTCTTCCATTCGCTTCAACCCTTCTTAAGGCATCGGTTTGTCGGCGGTCCAGTCGAAGGTCCCTTCATCCCGTTCCTTGACGGCCTGCTTCCAACCGACCGTCTCGGACCTGTGCTTGAAGGTCGTCCCTTCGGGAGAATGCCGCGTGATTCCGTCAAACACCGTGGCGATCATCTGTGTATTGCGCAGTCCCATATTTTCCAGCGCCTGGTTGATCATCAGTTTCTGCATCATGAGTTGATTCTGCGGAACCCCGGCGATCCGTTGTGCGAGGGCTTCCACCGTCTCATCCAGTGTTTCCGCCGGGACCGATTGATAGACCAGCCCCATCTGTTCGGCCTCCTTTCCGGTTATCTTGTCACCGGTAAACAGCATGCGCTTGGCCTTTTCAGGTCCCAGCCGATAAATCCACATGGCGGTCGTGGGACAGCCCCAAACCCTTACCGGCATATATCCGATACGGGCGTCTTCGGCCATGACAATAATGTCCGTACAAAGGGCGATATCGCTCCCACCGGCCACGGCATAGCCGTGGACCTTGCAGACGACCGGTTTGTAGGATCTCCACAGGCTCATAAAATATTCGGTGTTGCGCATCATAAACCGGTAATCCTGCATCGGGTCCCACGGCATTTTCTGGAAGACATCGTTATCACCCGCAGCATCGGCATAGAGGGCCAGATCGTAGCCGGCACAAAAGGCTCGCCCGGCACCCGACAGTACAATCACATGTACCGCGTCATCGGCGTTGGCCTGCTCCACGGCCTCCTGCAGTGCCCGGGGCATTTCAGTATTGATGGCATTGAAGACCTCGGGTCGGTTCAGGGTGATACGACCGATCCGTCCGTCCGGTTCATACAACACAACTTTATCAGACATGGTTCCTCCTTTTCTTGGCCTGTTTCGATTTTCTTTTCATTAAGATCACATCCAAACCGCGAGCATGATAATCTCTGAAGCGTTCATGCAGAAAGTCAGGAGCTTCTGATGGCGCTATTTATTTCTTTCTTTTGTCTTTTAAATAAATTGCCTTTGAGGGTCCATCGCCAATGGCTCTTTCTTCGATTTGGAATAGCTTTGTTGCTGATGCAAGTTCCCCCAGCTTTTTATAACCATAGTTTCGCGGATCAAATTCCGGCGTCTGCTTGGCAATATTACTACCCACGGAGGCAAGATGTGCCCAACCTGAATCGTCCGAAGATGCCTCAACGGCGTTTCTTAATAAATTAACGAGTTTCGTGTCTTTCTTAAGTTCGATGGTTGGCATGCGTCTTATTTTCTCACTATAATCATCTTTGGATCGCAGCACTTCAGTGAAAATAAACTTATCACACGCAGAAACGAATGCTTTAGGGGTTTTTCTCTCCCCGAATCCATATACAAAAAGACCGGTTTCCCTTATCCTTGACGCCAACTTAGTGAAATCACTATCGCTGGATACGATGCAAAAACCGTCGAATTTGCCCGTGTAAAGTAAATCCATTGCATCAATTATCA
>CAZHAH010000026.1:0-46253 GCA_964530095.1 uncultured Desulfobacteraceae bacterium
CAATACGGTCGTTGCCGATGTCTTTATTGGCCTGAACCCGGTGAAACCCGTCCAGAATTCGATATTTTTGCTCCTGTAAGGGATGCGGCTCCACCTCGATAGGGTCAAAATGAAAATCGTCGCGCAGGTTTTCAACAAACAGTGCCACCCGCCGGTGATCGACGTTGAGTCGCGGGTAGATGCTATTGTCTAAGACTATTTCACCTAAGGCGAGGTCGATTAACTGAGAGTCCATCTTAAAAATCCCTTCTCTATGAAAACACCGCTAAAGGATGTCCCCGAAGACGTAAGGACGGTTTAGAGACGTTTATAGACGATTCTATCGGCAATGTCTTACGTGGTCCGACTCTCGTCGCGCCCTCGTTTGAAATTTACATAATCACTTAATAGTACACGTAGGGCCCTCGAGCAAGGGCCAGATAATCGGGTTGGGGGAACGCCGACTAAGGGGATGTTTGGCAGGTCTTTTAATGAGCCTATTAATCCCCCATTTTTGGCCTGTTCTAAACTGTATGAAACATCACCATCAAATTTAAAGCCGTTCCAAGCATTTTTCTGGAATGCAACGGCAACGCCGTTTGGCGACAAGAACTTTTTAGCACATTTGATGATGCGTTTGCTTTCTTCGGCTTCAAGGCGTCTCAAAGCCCTGACACCGAGGAGCTTCCGAACACCGGTTACACCTCCATAGGAGCCGCCGGGAGCACTTGGCATAGAGATGAACACACTCAGTCCGATGCGAAACGGTGATTCATAATCAAGTTCAAGGAGTTGTTTCCTCCTAAGCGCGTTCAATTTTTCTGCCGGTAGATTTGCGTCAAAAGAGAAACTCAAAACTCCCGCTGGCTTTAAAATGCTTTTCCAGAAGCGGTTCTCCCTGCGGTTGTCTTTAAAAGCAAAAAACATACCGGCTGCGGCGGAATGACTGGCCGGATTGCCAAATACCAAAAGAACGGGAGGGCGTTTATCTTTGTTAATGGGGATCAGGTGTTCAGAATGATAGATGAGCTTGTTTCCGCTGAGTTTAAAGATTTGTTTGTTACACGGGTCCGATTCAAGAAAGGCTTTCCAGTTTATATCAAACCGGTCTCTTTCTTTCGGAGCAAGAAGGAGTTTTTTAAGACTAATTTCGCACAGGAGTTTTACGGAATCAATTTGCCGGTAAGAAAGAATAGTCTTGGGCATGTTTGAAACCTCTGGGTCACTAAACGTCGATTGCGAATATTTAATATTTAAGATGTGACCCTTTTCTTTTTACTTTTCTTTTTATTATCCTTTTTTCTTATTCGCTTCTACCGTATTCACAGATCTTTCGAATTGGACACTCTGGACAATCTGGGCTATTGGGAGTACATACTTTTGCACATAAATCCAAAATCGCCAAGTTGAATTCTTTTACATTTTCTATAGGTATAAGGTTCGCAGCCTGTGATAACAAGCGAGAATGTCTGGCTGGATTTGACGGCAAAGGAGAACTAAGCCCAAATAACCTATACAAAAATCGAGCAACATTTGTATCAACAATTGGAGTGGCCTGTCCAAATCCAAAGCAAAGAACAGCGCGTGCAATGTAATCCCCTATACCAGGAATGTTTTTCAATTCTTTCAAGTTATCTGGAATTCTACCATCAAACCTTTGAATTATATCTTGAGCAAGTTTTGGCAACTCTTTAGCTCGATAAATAAATCCAAGTGGTTTAAAAATTGGGCGAATATCAACTGATTTTGCTTTTGCAAGTAAAGATAAATCTGGATAAGTAGTTATAATTTTTTGATAAGCATTTACTACATTATCGCCTGCCAAGGTCTGTTGAAGTAATTTTTCTGCAACAATAATAAAGTATGGATTTGATGTTTCTCGCCAAGGGAAATGCCTCTGATTAGTTTCAAACCAGTCAAGTAATAGCTTTCGTATCTTTTTCCGTGGATTATAAATTGTTTTCCAGATAGCCGTAGCAATCGGTTTTGAAAGAGGCGGTGGGACTGCATCAGAAATTTGTGTGACTTGTTGGCTAAAATTTCCTAAAAGTTTATAACTTCGCGGAAAACCTTGAAGCAACATAGCCTCAAATATACTCAGTCTGCGCCTGCCATTTGGATGAACATGAATCTCCCTATTGCCATAGGCTACAGTCCAACTAGGTTTATCCCATTTTAATTTTCTAAATGATCTTCCGTTTTTATTGTTCCTGTCTCCAAATTTTGGGGATCTGGGATTCATTGTCCAATGGTTGGGGTGAAAAGGTATATCCTCTGGTCTCAGCTTTCGCTTGAAAAACTCTGGCTCTGGCAAACCATGAATCGCATCACGAACAGTCAATTTCTGAATATTTTTATCTATTTGAATTTCAAGATCAACTTGCGGATATAACTGCTTATTTATTCCAACAACAAAAATCCTTCGACGATTCTGCGGCACACCGAACCAGCTTGCGTTTAATTCTTGTTCGAATAAATTAAAGCCGGCATCTTCCAATGCTTCAAGTATTTTATTAAAATGCTTTTTGTGTTTATTGGATTTTAGTCCCACAACATTTTCAAAAAGAAAAAAATCTAAATGATATTTTTTATTTAAAGTTTTTATAATCTCAGCGTATTGTATTGGTAGGTGATGTCTTTTGTCATTTTCTTTCCCATACACATTCCCCTCAGAAAAAGACTGGCAAGGAGGGCCACCTATTACTCCTTTTGGAGACACACCAGGATATTTTTCAGAAATTAGCTTAATAATATCCCGGCCAACAAGTTTTGAGAGGTCTCCAAATAGAGCAGTTTCACGTTTTCGATTTTTGTTATAAGTCTCTACCGCTTTTTTATCATTATCGATAGCAATTATTGGAAGGAAACCTTTACTTTCAAAGCCTAAATCCAATCCTCCACATCCTGAAAAAAAACTAAGTACATGAATTTTATTTTTTTCTCTCGTATTCATGTCATTAGATCATTTAAGCGTTAGATCCGTTTGTTGCAACATTAAAGCCCATTGCTCCAATTTTCCATTCTTTCTGTTTGCAATAATTACAGTGGGCCAGCCTCTATCTCGTAGTGTGAATGCCCTGTTTCATAGAATGTAGTTTTAAATTTAGCAAAATTATTAATATCTAATACTTGCGAAATACCCGCTGATTAAGACACAGTGTCAGAAAACTTAAACAAGGGACAGTCGATATCAAGGAAACACAAAGTTAGGGGTGTGGGTGCAACCTGGCCATCGCGACGCTGATAAAGATTGACTATGCGAACCGCATCGGAGGTTTGGAAAACGGCCAGCTTGGAATGGATTCCTCTATCAAGTGGCGCAATTGAAACCTCGGATGAAGCTGTAGTACCAGCTGATACTTCGATTGAGAGTGAAAACGCTCGGCCATTGTGTATTACGGCGGGAGATTCTTTCAAAACTCCTCGCACCGACGCACTGCCAAGTTCTTCCCCCCAACTATCTTGGACTCCTTCCCAGAATGCTGGGCAATTAGCTTTGTAATGGCACCAGCGGCAAGCTCTGGGAGAAGGTGTTGCAAGACTGCTGACTTCTTCTGACATAGCTAACTTGGCATTGAATGAATCTAATAGCTTTATAGCCTCTGCTGCTTCAGCATCACATGTTTCTGGATCGAGATTTACCTTGACAGCTGGCCCCTGCATTGGCAGCAGCTTTCCCTTTGTTGGATAATAACCGAACTTCTCATAAACAAGATGGCCGTATAGATGCAGCTGGCGAACGTACTCTTGTTTAACTGCCTGTATACCATCGGTCGTTACGTCGTAAATTCTTCCCGATTTATAATCGCGTATTTCATTGTCTATTACGACATCTGGTTTACCGACCAATTTGCCATCCATAGCGCTTAATCTTTTTTCGCAGATGACTCCTGCCGAATTGCTTACCGGTCCAGCAGTGGCTTGTAACCGGGGCTGTTCGGCGAGGACTTCCTCCGCCCGAACCTGTACACAGGCCCGTACAAGATAATATCCGGGCCATTTCTCAGGTGTCGCAAAACGCTGATTGAGCGGGTGCACAGTCGCTTTTTGGCGTAACGCATCGATTGCATTCGTCCATAGATGCTCGACTAGCTCCATGTCAGTAAGTTCTTTGTCGGTTGGCTTCCAAAGTTTTTCGAGTACGTTATGATATGCAGTACCGAGCCATGCCTTTGGATTACCAAGTACAAACCTATTTATCCCGCTAATTCGTGAAATAGCTGCCTGCAACGGGCAGTTACGTAAAATCTCCGCAAGGCTCGGGCTTATAGCTTGGATAGGCTTCAATTCGAAAACCAGTGCCGTTTTGTTCTCTGCATCTACCATTTTTAGTAGGGCCTTCGAAGGATCTCGAAAATCGGTTTGAAATTAACTTCCGTTACACCGGCTGCGAGGGCATTTGCATATGCTGTTGCTAATTGTGGTCCGAAGTTGTTAGGATCTCGATCCCATAGCGGATGCGTTATAATCTCGGCATAGTTACCATCTCGCCCAGCCAACAGGCCTCCAAACTGCACTTGCTGCAAATTTATGGCGTAAAAATACGGAACCGCAGCAAGGAAATCAAGTCCTTGCCAGTAGGAGACTGTAAAGTCGATTGCCGCAGTTGAATCAAGGGCCAGTCGTACCATGTCTAATGCAACTCTCCAGTCAAGAATGTTGTGAAAAACCAGATTACTATAATCTCGTAGACAATCGGGGCATGACGTCCTGCAATCACCACGATGCGGGTTGTTGACAATTGGCCCGTAAAACACTTGTGTATTTTGTCCGGCCATGTATTGTAGCAGGTCTTCCGCCACCGCGGAGTCCCCATAGATTGAACTATACCCGGCCCCATTCTCAAGACTGTCTGAAATGAATACTTGTCCGACTATTTGCCCAGTAGCGTCTTGCATCACGCGATCGCCGACTTTAATCTCTCTTTCATCGATATCCAAGCGAACTGAGATCGCCCTTCGCATCAAATAGCCGAATGAGAGAAGAGCTGCACGCCCCTCAACTGTAAGCGGTGAACATCGCAAACCAACTGGCAAAGGATTTTGGATTCCGAGCACGAGTACATCAGTGGGTTTGATCGAAGCCAATGCCCGCGAATCGATTTGGCCTCCTCCAGCCAAAAGTGTGGCCGGATTACCAACACCTGATCCTTCGAGCGCTTCTCTAGTTACCCAGGTTTCGTCCTGTGAGAGCCGCTCAAAATTAAATTTCCGGCCAGCATTATCGTTTATGACAAAAACAGTGTCAGAGTCGGACCAAACTTCAAAGTTTGCGCGCTGAGTCATGTTGATTGGCCTAAAACCAACTTTTGGGTTAGAGCCCCGCGGAGTCCACTCAAACTGGCCGTCAAAGTCTCGGCTACTTCCATACCATGTCCGGAATCCTTTAGGCTCCGACAAATTTACCACTTCATAACCGCGGTCGTCGTTATCCGTTGCTCCACACACGGGGCAACTATTGGCTGGTGGATTAGAACCATCGACCGCCTGGCAACGCCGACATAATCCGATAGGAACGGGTGGCCCCAAAGGATTCGGTACCTGTATGACCCTCCAACCCTGCGGCTGGTAGTCAACGGCCCCAACAGCAGTATGAATGAGTCCGTCTTTTACAGTTTCAGCTGAGGGCGCAAATTGACTAATGGAGATATCAAGATCCCGATCAACAGTGTTGTCCGGTGGCCACGGGCGGGCACTAGGACTATCATGGTGCAACAGTCGCACACGAGTCGGGAAACCGAACATCGGCAGGAATCCGCGATAGGCAAGCCTTTTGCTCAATGAATTGTCAGATAAAGACTGGTCGCTTACAACACCATCGATTTCTCCGATCAGATCACTTTGTATGTATGAAATTAGCGACGGGCTCTGTACCTGCAAAGTTGGATCAGTGTATGCCAGGAGAACATTACTGGTGTGAACAATGGCCGCCACATTGCTCTGAATCCACTGCGTAACAAGTTGGCGAACGGTTGATCCAGACGGCGTTCCAGGCGAAGGATCGATTGGCGTCTCATTCCATTCGGATGCTCTACCAAATTCGCCATGGACATTATCACCTCCTTCCCCTTCGAACAGACCTAGATCTAAGAAAGCTTGACGCATAACCTCTTTAGCAAGCACTCGTTTAAGGATGGTATCTTGACGCATATCTACATACGGTTGCGGAGGCGGGTCTGCGGTAATGCGGGCAGGCCTTTGGAAATAGTAGTCGTCGTGGCTGCGTCCTCTACACAGAGTTAAGGCAATAGACAGACCAGCACCGCGCCTACCAGCTCGGCCGACCCGCTGCTGATAATTAAACCGCATCGGCGGCATGTTGGCCATCATGACGGCAAGTAGAGAGCCTATGTCCACACCTGCTTCCATCGTCGTGGTTACACTAAGCAAGTCGATGACATCGGCCAGCTCAATCTCTACGTTGGGTAGGCAGACATCTTGAAACAGCCTTTGCCGCTTACGCGAATCCGAAGTGTTTGTCTGACCAGTAAGTTCCTCGCAGTTAAGGCGAAACAGCTCCCCGGCCTCAGTAGCAAGATACGTGTAGTAGTCGAGTGATGTCTGAGCGTTGGCCAATTGCACCGGTTGGCCGAGTTGGGTAAGACATTCAGTGCATATTCCACCAGACTGATGAAGGTGAATCCGACGGCAATCTGGACATTCATAGAACTCTTCCTCTGGGCTCATCAAACAAAGTCCCTGCAACCGTATAACATTTGAAACAACGCAATTGGTGGTTGCGAGATAGTCCATCACGCTATTTACGAAATTTTCAGTATTTCGACCGTGAAACTGTGCAATTGCACTGAGATAATTAACGACAAAAGCGGGTGGGGTGACTTGGGGAATGGAGTTATGTGCTTCAACACGTCGTCTTTGCCCAAGGAGCCTGATAACACCATCAGTGGCTTGCTGTATTAGCTGATCAGGTGGAGCAAAATTAATTCTGTCTATGGTTGCGTAGGCGATTAACAGAGATTCTAAACTGCGGCGGCCAGATGCAAAGATGATGTTAATGAGTTCAGCGATGGATTGGTTCATGATACGCCCAAGATGTTGCTGCTGGGATTGCATTAATTCTGAGGCTGCTTTCGCAGTTACTATACCATTTGGGTTCCATTCGTATAGATCCCGCCAGGATCCAGACCGTTGTTCCCAATCGGTCCAGAGTTGTCGTTGCCCGTATCCACCCGGATTCATGCCTTGAGATAGTAACCTCGATGCTACATCGGTTGAAAGCTCTGCCACGCGGAACGGACCGTTGATCGCCCTGTGTAGTATCTGTTGCGCTGCCTGCCGGTAAGTTAAAGGTACATGAGTAGGTGACGGTAGGGATTCTGTGCCGGGATTTACAGACATTAAGATTGCGTTTGCATCATGCGGATGCGACATATTAAACTCTGCTGATAGTATAGCTTCTTCCTCTGAGAGCTGCTGAGCCTGTGCTTGATCGTTAAATGCCAGAGCACCTTTGCCTGCCACTGCAATACTTGCACTTAGAGCTTGACGGAGAGCATCTCGGTAATGCGCAAAACGCATTCCGGCCGATAGCTTCGCAGCGTCTTGTCTGCTGTCCGAGAAAACCACAAGCTTGCGGTTATTACTATCTGCCGTATGGGGAATTTGACGCAACAGAGTATCGCAGAGAACTTGGCTGATTTTTTGAAAACCAGTACGTTGTGTTCGTATCGGCGAACCCAACGGTCGCCAAGACCAATCTGTGTCACATCGTGGGCACCTTGCCGGATAAGGCTGCGAAGCGCTCTCGGCGGAAGGCGGATTTTGCCCGTGCATTGGTGGTACGTAGTACAAGTAACCATTTCCACCCCCAAGGTGAACTAATCCATCGTTTGACGAGTACTGGGCCGCTCGCCAGCGCCGACTAATGCCATCTTGCGTCCATTGAGCGCTAGTTGGTGTCATTCCTTGAAGGGCTGGCCAGAAAATGGCGTAGCTCATGTAATCGCGCCCAAAGATCACTGAATCGGCTGAGGCTTCAAGGTCCGGATGTTCTGGACTGAGGAACCATTCATTGGGATTCGGACCTTCTTGCCTGTAACCACCAAAAAAGATTTCGCCGCAAGATTCGCAGTAAAGGAGCTCCAAAACACGAGATCCGCAGCTACAGGTGAGATTAGGAACATAGTGCAAACGCCCGGCTGGGCATTGGCTTTGCCGCGGCAAGGCAGCGTTGCATTGCGGATCCGTACACGTCCACATACCCTGCAAATTACGAAAGAATAGGTGACAGCGCATAACTAACTGAACTTCACCCGAAACAGGCTGCGCTTGTGACAAACCTGTTAATAAACCAGAAATGGCCTCGAAAGCTTCGTTTTCGTGAAGCTGAGGGAATAGAGATTGGGCAATTTCCTGCGGAGTGCGGGGCGACAATTCGGCCAATGCCCCCGGGGAAGCACAAGCAACACGAATGGCATCGGGCGCTTGAATGTGGTCAAGTGCTGCAGCAATGATCTGCTCAGCGTCAGATCCTTCCACTACATCAGGCCCGCGGACGTTCGCATTGAAATTCAATGCCGTTTGTTTTCCAATCATTCCAAACGCGACTTCAGCGGATTGGTTCAGGTGCCGAAGCGCGGCGGCGTGATCAGAAATAACGACGGCAGCGCTTGGGTCAGGTGGTGTAATGTCCCCACTGATCACACGAAACCGATTGCGATTTCGCCCGAAAAAGCCTTCCAAGTAATCTAATCCAGACGGGTCATCTTCAAGCGATGCACTGGAAGCAATGATCCGCAATTGATCAGAATCAGAAACGAGACCGAGTCGGTCATACAACGCACGAAGAAGATATGCGATCTCTGTTCCAGCAGTGCCGCGATAAGTATGCAGCTCATCAACAATTAAATGAAACACGTGGGATGGGTCTGCTTCCAACCAAGCGCGCGTTTGATCAAAAATTGGGGCCTCAACAGCCCGCATGAGCATGATGTTCAGCATCGAGTAATTGGTGATGAGAATATCTGGGGGACTGTCCTGCATATCCCAGCGCGACCACATTTCGCTTCCATCCAAACTTTGGAAAAACCGTTCTGCTGGTGTGCCAGAGACTTGCTGCGCATTTTGATCAATGCTGCGGAGTTCCTCTCGAAGTTGAGATAGCTTGCTCGAAGTCCGATTACCGGATACGGGGGTGCGGCCTGTATAACGACCAAAATATATTCGATTTCCATTTCGGTGGCGATTAAACCAATTTCGTACAATAAAACCATCGAATCCATCTCGAAGGCGGCCGAGTTGGTCTTCAACTAGTGCATTGAGCGGATATAGAATCAACGCCCGCATAGCGGCGGGACGGGTTTCGTGTTCACGCTGGCTAACTCGGGGAACCCCGCGTCTGAAATGTCTCCACCAGTCCAACTGCTGGTTAGCATTTCCCGGAGCAGACCAGTTTGCTGATTCGTGAATTAAGGCCGCTGCAATTGGCAGGAAAAAGCACTCTGTTTTACCGGACCCCGTGCCCGTCGTCACAATTACGTCGTGATGTTGAATAACGGATTCATCAAACGAGTCGTGCTGGTGGGTGTATGGCTGGCGATCAGCAGGAAACAACCCAAGGGAAACAAACTCCGCCAGTTCGTTCACAAGCCCCATTGGCCAAGCCTGATCTATCAACGTCTGAGCGAGTTGATCAAAAGTTTCATCATCTTTACGATACGATGGAATCGCCTCAATAAGAGGATACCGGTAAATGCGACCGTCCTGATCAATTAACTGCCGCCGCTCTTGAACTAAATCGGGATACCGCAAGTCAAAAGGGCTATCCAAATACCGGAGGTACATTTCCCTCAGATTGTTGAACACCGAAATGGGATTTTTCATGAAGTCTATTCCTTTAATAATGCCGCTGTTTTGAGTGCGAATTCCTTGCTGATATTCCAATACTTCAGATGTCCTTTTTCAACGCGGGGGATCAAGCCTGAGCACAGTGTCAGTGCGCGATCGATTAAAAGAGGAGGCCGACACGAAACTGGGACCAAAAGCGTTTGTTTGTCAGCATCATACGAAAGAACACGGCAACGATGTTTTCTGAGCACGATGTATTTTCCAACTTGGACCGGAATCGTATACTCTTTCCTTCGTAAGCGGAGATAATACTGCGGCCTAAATGGCAATTGAAACCTGAATAGACCAAAAGAAGCAGACCGCGCCTCGTCCGCCGTTGCTGAGGTCCATCCGAGGGTTTTCGGTGAAAAGCGTTTTACTTCCCAATCAGCACCAAAGGGCAATTCGGCTGGTGTTCGAAGCTGCAAGTCATCTATTGCCGGAACTGCAGCCAACAACGTTCTGGATGCTTCCGGTTGAAAGTGCAACCCGACCGATTCCGCGACAGACAGCAACTGTTGCTGGTCATCCGCAATGATACTTATCCGATCAGGGCATTCTTTTTGGCTGGTTTCTGTAATGCGTAGATCGGAAGAAGAATCTCCAATGCGACCCAATAACTGGTCAGTCCGCGCTCCGCAAAGGATGCCAACCGCCTCTGATTGATTGCTCGCACATACCAGTACCGGCGGCACGACTCGCCAGCCATTATTAAAATCCTTGCGAAAGAACTCGGTGTGACCTAAACGTTCTAAATTTAGTCTTAGACGATGATGAACTGGCAGGCTACTGCTGTCTGGAACATCTTCTTGAAGATCTTCATCCTCGCCATTAACGTGGTTGGACACTTGCAACTCGTCAACGGCAGCCCGATATCGGCTCCAGGTACCAGAACCCTTTGCGGAAAGCCAAGCTAAAAGATTATTTGCGTTCATCGTAATCGCTTTCGCAGCCTGCGCGCTGCCCGCTTGTAATCTGTCCAGAGTTCATGGGATTCAACGGTATCTGGAATAATTCGTAACCGCTTACAGGAAGCCTC
This sequence comes from uncultured Desulfobacteraceae bacterium, assembly GCA_964530095.1. GTDB lineage: Bacteria > Desulfobacterota > Desulfobacteria > Desulfobacterales > CAZHA01 > CAZHAH01. The sequence continues at coordinate 10,864 of CAZHAH010000026.1, forward strand.
TAAAATCTTGTAGCACCATCGGAGTACGTTCTTCCGATTCTCAAAAAAAGCTCTATTGTGTTTTAAAACAACATGCTGGGATCGGATCAATTTCACACAGGCCAGTGATCTATCAGATCCATGGGGATTTGTTGGTAGGGTCCAAACAAGAGGAAAGCCCGCAACTGCGAGAAACTCCGAGGATCTCACATCGTTAGGTCTTGGTGAAAACGCAATTTGTCCCGGGATTGCTCCAAGAAAGCAGGTGTTCGTAGAAGGTGTCAACGATACATCACCATCGCCTGTATTCGGCGCCACGATCGGACCACAGATCCTTATTGCTCTGTCGCTAGTCTCCGCGAAGCTCGGCCGATAAACAAACGCATCAAACAAACTCCATTCCTGCACCCCATCTCCAAGTTCGTAAGACTGCGTTACTCCGCCGGCATAAACTGTATGAAGACCTGGCTTGTCCCATCCAGAAGAAGAGTAGTTTCCATTTGTGTGGGTTGAAGCGGGTTTTTCATCAATCATCACCTCTGGTTCTTCTTCGCCTACTCCACGTATTCGGATATGTGGCGGGTAGCCATTTAGCCATGTCGAATGGCTTATCCGGATGCCACCCTTCAAAACTATTTCGAGATCATGCAGCGGTCGAAGAATGTTATAGATACCAGCCTCGTGATCATCCTGGATGGGAATTGTTGGGAAAACACTTTCGAAAAGAACCCAGCCGGTTGGCACACTCCCATCATCCGAAATGGTTGTTGTTTGGAAACAACCGGCCTCGGCCAAAGCTTCTCGAACAGCCGCCTGCTCATCCTTTGTACACAACACCAAATGATCTTCGCCAAGGATCAACCTTGGCACTGAAACGTACCCATTAATAGTGGAGCTAGGAGCAAGAACATAGATCTCTCGGCTGGACAACACCCATCGCGTCTGGGCTCCAGGATGCTCCCAAATGCCCCCTTGTTTAAGTAGTTTGTCGATATTGGGCGGCAGAACGCTGCTATACCACTCATCTTGATAGACGCTCCATGTTTCCTTGCCCTTTGGTCCCCTAACTTCCATGTCTTCGCCTAGGTCACCGCTCCGAGTCGGAAGCAATGAAACTCGACACTTTTTCCTAAGGCCGAAGACAATATGGACAAACATTTTCAGCGACCGGGTTCGCGATCCTTTTTTTTCGCTCTCCTCCTGTCTTTTATTTCGTTTAGTGGTTTCTGGTGTTCGGATAGTCGGCTGATACTTGGGTGGATGTTTTCTCTCAGTGGGCGATCGCTTTTTTGCTGTAGCAGGCTCATCATCATCTATGCCCAGATGATCAGGTTGTATCTCAGTTTTAGATTCTGAAATAAGAGTTTCTTCCTGAACTCGCGAAGAGATGTCTGTTTCGTCTGGTCGTTCTTCTTGTTTCCCAACTGCCGAGCTAGCTTCGGCTGGCGATCCGGTTTGTTCCCTGTGCTCTGGCTCCTTTCTCTGTTTGCTCTCGTCTTTTATATTCGCATCCTTATCATTCAAATCCAAGCGGTCGTCGCCTTGCGGGCACAAATCAACAGCGGAAGTTAACTCTTGCTCTACCTTTGAGCTCTCATCACGAATGCCTAACTCCTCTACCGCCAAGGATTCGCCTTCTTTGACAACTTGCTTATCAACATCCGGGGTGGGACGAGTGCTATCTATCTTCTGCGCGTTGGACGTACTTAGCTGTGTCGATTCATCGTTGCCTGAAACCCCTTTTAAAACCTCAGAAGGCACAGGCACTGTCGCTTTAGAATTGAGCGGAGTCGTTTGCGCCCCTTCTTGTTTAGATGAGTCGGTGGCCGACGCAGGAGGGGTTTTACCGTCTTGGCACCGGAAGGGTCCGGTGCGGATCGAGATTCGTCTTCGTGACGCCAACCAGGCAGCGAAAGCGACGACGGCAACAATCGCCGCCACTAGCGCTATGAACCAAAGGATAAACATAAGTACCTAACAAAAAATGTGGGTAAAAACTTTGATTTTAAAGGACGTGGGGGACGTCCATTGGATTATTGTTTGCTTAATCCAATAGCTTGAATCCTTCTTCCACGGCTATTTTTCACCCCCGCATAGGGAATAAGGGACATGAAAGTATGAATTTATCCAGATCCCGCTCAATCCTCATTTCTTTTTTCTTTTCGGTTTGTTGCCGTAACGCGCCTGCCGTTCTTTGATCGTGAATCCAATTTTCTTTTTCTTTGTAGCTGGCGGCTCCATCAACGCCTGAATTGCATCAAAAACGACTTTGAATTGTTCATCATATTTTTTCTCCATGCGGTCAAACTTTCGAGCGAGATCTTCATGGGAAGCGATCATCTGGCGCAAACGAACGAATGCACGCATAATGGCGATATTGGCTTCAACTGCCCTTTTGCTTTTCAATACGCCTGAGAGCATCGCTACGCCCTGCTCCGTGAAGGCCATAGGCCTATATCTTAGTCCCATCCGGTCGCTTTTGGAGGTGCCAAAATGGCATCTCCAATTTTCCAGTTCGGTTTTCGTTAACTCAAGCATGAAATCATCAGGGAAACGATCAATGTTTCGCCTAACCTCTTCAGCTGGCCGGTTTCGACGTTATAAAGCTCGGCCAGATCCCTATCCAGCATCACCTTTAAACCCCGTATGAGATAGATTTTACTTGCAATCCTTTCAATCGGTATCAGTTCAGTCATTTTAAGGTGCCTTCCCCTTCAGGAAATTACAAATAACTTCGGATCTTCATGCCGAAAGCAAAAAACCCCACTTCTTTTCTGAAAAGAAACGGGGTTTTTATTTTCACGTCATGGCAGCCTCGGATCTCCCCGCTGATGCGGGATCGTAAGAGGGGTCACCTGAGCCTTCACTCAATTAGGATGTAAATTTATTTTAAAACACGGGGAATCGGGTTAAGCTTTTATCATAACTATAAAAAATTACAAGGATTATTAATTGAAGATACGATGAAGGTCAAACCTGATAGTTCACCCATAAAATGCCTATATAAAATGGGGATTACGTAGATATGGGGGAATATAGAATGTCCCCTATCTCTTCCAGAGGCACTCTCGCCATACTTTTTCTCTGTGGGCATTTTGAAAAGAAGTACCCCTTTAAATCAATTTTCCGGGGATTGATTCCTCGCCTGATGATATGATAAATAGCGCTACCGGTATCAACCGAAGATTGTTGAAGGAGGTTTAAGACATGGATTTTCGTCATTCTGAAGGTCAGAGCGCGTTTAAAAAAAGATTGAATGAATTTCTGGATAAGGAGATGACCGAAGAAATTGCGCGTCAGAACTGGGAGGATTTAGGTGTCAGAGAAGAAGCGCGCCAGTTCAGCATCAAGCTTGCGGTCAACGGCTTTCTCGGAATGAGCTGGCCCAAAGCCTATGGCGGCCAGGGACTGGATCCAAACTATGATTTTATCCTTCTCGATGAACTCGGTAAAAGATGGGGTGCGCACGTTCCCCTGGATGTCGGATACACCATGGTCGGACCGACCCTTCTGCGCCGGGGAAGCGAGGCGCTTAAAAAAGAGTTTTTACCTCAAATTATCACCGGCGAAATCGAATTTTGCCTCGGTTACACCGAACCCGACGCCGGATCTGATCTGGCCGCTATGCGCATGGAAGCGGTTGAAGATGAACACCATTATATTATCAACGGCCAGAAGACCTTTAATACCGAATGCCATTATGCCGAATACCACTGGCTGGCGGCCAGAACGGACCTGGATCCCGCTGCGCCCAAACACCGCAGCATCAGTTTGTTTGTCGTGGACATGGACAGCCCCGGTATCACCGTACGGCCGATGGTGACGATGTCCGGCGAACAAACGAATGAAGTATTTTATGGCAATGTGCGCGTACCCAAGAACAGGATGGTGGGGGAAAAGAACAGAGGCTTTTATTATCTCATGGAAGCTATCGGCTCTGAGCGAAATCAAGTGTTTATTCCTGCCCGCCTGCTGCCGCTTCTCGATCAAATGGTCAATTATGTCAAAGAGACCCAATACCGCGGCAAACCTTTATCAGAAGACCCCCTGATTAGAGATAAACTGGCTCAGATTGCCATTGAACTGGAAGTCGCCAAAGTTCTGGCCGACCACTCAAGGTGGCTCGAAAGCAATGATCTGCCCATGAGCTATGAGCCGGAGGTTACCAAGATCTTCGTATCGGAAACCGAACAAAGACTTGCGGATACGGCCATGCAGATTCTCGGGTTATACGGTCAGTTGATGGAAGGATCCAGGGGGGTGCCGCTTAGAGGGCGAATATCCTGGGAGTATTTGCACTCATTTATGACTACGCTTGGGGGCGGCACGAGTGAAGTCGGCCGCAGCGTGATTGCGCAACGCGGATTGGGCTTGCCGAGATCTTATTGATACCTGAAATTTGATGGCGTCGTAAAAAAATTAAGGAGTCTGTCCATGGACTTTTTTTTGACCCGCGAACAGAAAAGTATGCAGAAAGCCGCCCGTGAATTCTTAAGGGCCGAATGCACCAGTGACTTTGTCCGAGAAATGGAAGCAGACGACACTGGCTGCACGCCGGAATTCTGGCGCAAAATGGCACAATTGGACTGGATGGCATTGACCATTCCGGTGGCGTATGAGGGCGTCGGTGGATCTCTGATTGATCTGGTGCTGATGTTGGAGGAAATGGGGCGGGTCTGTGCTCCGGGTCCATTTTTTTCAACCGTTGTACAGGGAGTTACATCTATTGTGGAGAACGGATCCGATACCCAGAAGCGGGACCTGCTCCCCAAGATTGCCGATGGGCAGCTCGTGATGACTCTGGCTTTGACCGAAGCTGCTACCACCCGCTGGGACCCGAATTTGGTAACCGTTGACGCAGCCGCGAATTCAGGTGGCTACGTCATCAATGGTACCAAGCTGTTTGTTCCCGATGCGCATGTTGTAGATTACATCATATGCGTTGCCAGAACATCCGGGGGCAGTTCGGATCCGGCCGGGATTACCCTTTTTCTGATTAATGCAAAGACACCGGGTCTAGAGTTGAAACCATTGAAGACCATCGGCGGAGATAAACAATTCGAGGTCTGTTTTAAAAATGTAGAGGTTGAGGGTGAAAATATCCTCGGTAAACTCAATCAGGGTGGCGGGCATTTAAAAAGAATTCTTCAGGTTGCGGCGGTCGGTAAATGTGCTGAAATGGTCGGTGGTGCTGAAAGAGTATTGGGAATGTCATCTGCCTACGCCAAAGAAAGGCAGCAATTCGGCAAATCGATCGGCAGTTTCCAGGCCATACAGCATCATTGCGCCAACATGTTGATCGATCTTGAGGGCAGCCGCTTTATTACCTATAAGGCCGCCTGGATGCTGGACAACCGCATGGCATGTGACAAAGAAGTGGCGATCGCCAAAGCCTGGGTTTCAGATGCTTATAAAAAGATCACCGCCCTGGGACACCAGGTTCAGGGCGGCGCGGCTTTTATGGCTGAACACGACATGACGCTGTTTTCAAGAAGAGCAGCCACAGCCGCCGTGACATTCGGCGACGCGGGCTACTATCGGGAGTTGATCGCCGGATTAATCGGGCTGTAATATTGAGCAATCATCATGGACAAACTGTGATTGATGAAAGAAATTGGGGGACAAGCCTTGACCATTGATTAATTTACCTCAGGCTTCTTTGCTTCATTGACTTATTTGTGAACCTCTGAACCCTGGTCGCCTACGGCGCCGCCAGAGGCGGGTAAACCCGTGAACGGTTAAGATTTTTATTTGACACGCTATGGCCATTCCGCTAAGGGACACGGCAAGAATACAATCCAGCTCGTAGCCAAAAAGGGAATTCATTAAAACCAGGTTCAAAGCGTTTCACATAAGGCCCTACGGTCTTTAAAACCCCTTAACCCTGAGAAAGCATGTGACCATGTCCGATTCAACCGGTTTCCCGAAAAATGGTTCCGCAGCCTCTCCTTGGACTGATGTTTCGCATGAGAATTGGGAAGACTGGCACTGGCAGATTCGCAACCGTATAACCACGGTTGAGGAATTGAGCCGGGTCATTAATCTAACCGATGAGGAAAAAAAGGTGATCGCCAAATCACTCAATACCCTGCGAATGGCCATTACCCCGTATTATGCCAGTCTGATGGATCCCGATGATCATCGCTGCCCCATCCGCATGCGAGCTGTACCCACCATGTCTGAAACTCATATCAGGGACGAGGAATTGTCCGATCCCTTGCATGAGGACTTGGACTCACCGGCGGCGGGTGTAACGCACCGTTATCCGGATCGGCTGTTGTTTCTGGTGACCGATCAGTGTTCCATGTATTGCCGCCATTGCACCCGCAGGCGCTCTACCGGAGAAACGGATCAACCGCGTTCAAATAAAGAGATGGATACGGCCATCGCTTATGTGCGTAAAACAAAGGGGGTTAGGGACGTACTCCTCAGCGGGGGCGATCCGTTCACACTTGCAACCGAACGTTTGGAGTATCTCATCGCCAAGTTGCACGAAATCCCGCATGTTGAAATCGTCCGCTACGGATCGGCAACGCCCGTTGTGATGCCCCAGCGGATTACAGATAGACTGGTACAAATGCTTAAAAAGTATCCGCCCGTATGGATCAGCACCCACTTTAATCATCCCAAAGAGCTTACCGATCACGCACGGCAGGCCCTGGCCAAATTGGCGGAAGCAGGATGCGTTTTAGGGAATCAGAGCGCTTTACTGCGCGGTGTCAATGATTGCTCCTATATCATCAAGGAGTTGTGCCAACGGCTGGTGCAGAATCGCGTTCACCCCTATCGACTTTATCAGTGCGACCTCTCACAGGGCATATCGCATTTCCGTACCTCGATCAGCCGTGGAATCGAAATCATAGAGCATCTCAAAGGGCATACCACCGGCTTTGCGGTGCCCGAGTTCATGGTCGATCTTCCGGGCGGCGGCGGCAAAACACCGGTCAATCCCTTTTACATGATCAGCCAGAGCGAGCGCATGTTTGTCTTCCGCAACTACGAGGGCGTCATTGCCCAATTCGCAGAATCGGAAGACACCGGGTTCCTGGGCTGTCCGGAAAACTGCCGTATATGCAACGACCGCCGGGAGCGTGGTTTAGACCAGCCCTTGGTGGGTCTGGAGCAGTTATATAATGGAAACAAATTGAGCCTTGAGCCTAACGGACTAGCACGTCATGCGCGCAAGAAAACCTAAAGGTTCGATGGATGGATTTGCCTGAGTCTATTCACGAACTTCTCTGGAAACGGGTGGTAGCGGGGGGGGATACCCGGGACATTCATAAATCCTTCGGTCCGATACTTCTGGAATTCTTCCTGCATATGATTGGCAAACGGTTTATCCGTCAGGATGTCAACCGCCGTCATCGCCAGTGCTTTGGCCGCTAGAACCGCAGCTTCGTGTCCCCGCTCGGAGCCTGCAGCCTGTGCGAATTCCGGTGTGTGGCCCACCAAACCGCTTTCACCGATGCTGCAATAGCTGTGTATGCCCGGCACAACCCAGCTGACGTCACCAAAATCGGTGGAGATCCCCGGATAGGGAAGCCGCTCCAAGCTTTTCTGGGAGTCGCGCGGGTCTTCGACTTCCATTCCCAGAGTACGCATGTTTTCATACATGCCCAGGGCCAGTTGAAGATTCGGTATCATATTCCTGTATTCTCCCAGGACCGCTATTTCCACTTTTGCACCCATAACGACGGCCACATTCTGAGCACATGCTTTCACCGTAGCATATAGATCCTCAAGGTATTTGGAATAGAATGCTTTCATGGTAATGTGTGCCTCGGCACTTTCAGGAACGGTTATGGCGCTGGGTCCCCCGCCATCGGTAATCGTGTAGGCAAACATGACATTGGGCATCCATCCCCGTTTCAAGGTATGGACGCTATTTAGAAACATGAGCAGGCTTTCCAGGGCGTTGATGCCTTCATAAGGAGTGGTGTAATGCGCCGGTTTGCCAAGAAATCTGACCGTAAAATCCTTAAGTGGAAAGCTGTAACCCCAGGCCCTGCTCGCTCCGCTCGTGGGGTGGACCATCAGAGCCGCATCAAATCCATCAAACAACCCGGCTTTGGCCATTACCACCTTCCCGCCTCTTGACCGAACATCAACGGCTTCCTCATCGGGTGTACCGTAAAGGATGATGGTCCCCGCCCGCTCTGAAACCACTTTTTTTAGCGCCACAGCGGCGCCAAAAGCAGCCGCAGCGATAATGTTGTGGCCACAGGCATGGCCCAATCCCGGTAAAGCGTCGTACTCGGCCAGGAACGCAATTTGGGGCCCGCCTTTTTGTCCCTCAAAAGACGCCCGGAATGCCGTTTCCAGTCCTGCAAGCGGCTTTTCCACCCGAAAACCGAAGGATTCGATTTCTGAACTTAAGAGTTCACAGGCTTTAAACTCCATTAATCCCAGCTCCGGAGTGGCATGGATCCTATGGCTGAGGGATATGATTTTATCTCTATGGGAGTCTACTTCCCGCTGCACCTGCTTTTTTAATTCATGCTTGGCGGCCATTTACACGCCCTCCTTCACCCTATGAATTCCTCCACCAACGCAACCGCTGCAATGGCGTCTTCACCATAGGCGTCGGCGTCGATTTCATCGGCCCATTTGCGCGTTACCGCCGCTCCCCCAATAATAACCTTCACATGTTGGCGTTCGTTAGCTTCCCGTAGCGCTTCAATTACTTTTTTCTGATTCGGCATCGTGGTCGTCAGCAAGGCAGACATGCCTAGCACATCAGGGTTTAGCTCTTTGACGGCTTCCAAAAACTTTTGGGCCGAAACATCTACACCTAAATCGATCACTTCAAAACCAGAGGCAACCAGCATCGATCCAACGATCCCCTTTCCAATATCATGAAAATCGGACGCCACGGTTCCCAATACCACTCGTCCCCTGCCCTTCTTTTCAGAAGTTTGGTTTTTAAGGAAAGGATCAAAAACCGCCAAGGCACGTTTCATTGCTTCACCGGCAGCAACCAAATCCGGCAGAAAATATTCACCGGCTCGAAACAATTTCCCAACCTCGTCCAGGCCTAAGATATATCCTTTGTTAATCGCTTCCAGGGGATCCATTCCTTCTTCAACTGCCCTCCGGGCGAGCGCTTCGGCTTCTTCGATTTCACCTTTTAGTACCGCTTGAGACATCTCTTCTAAAAGTGCTTGTGTTTCCATTTTCAAATCCCCTTTTATCGCATCAACTCTTCTTGGGCCGCGCGAATGATTTTTCGCAGCTCCTTTTGCAGATCAGGTTCCAAAGGTGTTGGCGCATGATTGGCCAGAATCCATTTGGCTTTCTCAGTGGCCTTCTGAAAAGCGCCCTTTTTCCCACCGGCTTCCCAGGCATCATAGGGCGTGCGGTCAAAAAGCTTTGGCTGCCAGATATTGCGCATGTGGCGCCGCGTATGCTTCTCGGCTAGAAAATGGCCGCCGATACCCACTTTTTTTATGACATCCACCGCCAGTGTCTCTTCTGTGACCTCAATTCCTGCGGCCATTTTTTGAATGATGTCATAAATTTCACAATCCATCATCATCTGCTGATAGGATAGAATTTGAGAGCCATTCAGGAGGCCGGCTCCGGTTAACATAGCCGTATGACTCAATACGGGCATTAATCCCGCAAAGCTGTTGTCGACGGCAGCCTGCCAGTCGGGTTCTTTAGCGCCTGTCGCAAAGGCACCCATTGAAAGCGGAATATGATAAAACTCACAAATTTGGTTAAAAGCAATCCCCAGCAGATGGTCTTCCGGCCCCCCGCCCGTATATCCTCCGGTCCGCACATCTATGGCTGTCGGGGCCGCCGCAAAAAACACCGGTGCTCCGGGATGTGCAAGTTGGAGCAGAACCAGGGGGCTCAGGCTATCCACCGTCGTCACGACGAGATTGCCTGCAAGGGTCGCCGGAGCAGTGGCGCAACTCATCGGCATCGGCATAAATCCTGTCGGAACACCGGCCTCGGCAGCCACCAAAGAAGCCTCCAGTGAACCTTTGTCCTGGCCCAGAGGATCTGTTGAACACTGCATGACCGAAAAAATAGGACGTTTACGAAGTTCCGCTTGACCACCGACGATGGCGGCCCCCATCTCTAGGGCATATTTGGCGATCGGCTCAGTGATGATCGTTTCGGGTTGAATATGTTTGGTGGTATGCGTAAAGGCGGCTTCCAATTCGTGCAGGGGTCTTACTTCAGCCGGTACATCCTGAGCACTCACCATGGGCCCCCAGTAGAACGCGATACAATCCTGATAGTCGGCTATTAAAGCCGAGTCCTCAATATCCTTTTTGGTGGAAGTCCGTTTTAAGCCCGTTTCCAGGTCATAAACCTCTATACCGCACCCATCTGTAGACAGGTAACACTGCTTTCCATCGAGTGCCAGATCATCCCGGCTATCCCGTCCGGCCAAAGTATAATGGGCCGGTGCTTCGGCGATCGCCTCCATTACCAGTTTGGATGAAATTTTGGCAACCATCCTATCTCTATCGACCTGAGCGCCTGCTTGCTCCAGAATATCAAGTGCTTTCTCGGACGGGAACCGGACGCCCACGTCTTGCATGATCTCAAGCGATGCCAGGTGTATCTTTTCAATATCCTCCTTGCTTAAAACATCCATTCTCAATTTGGGTTGGATAGAGCGAATTTTCGGTTTTTCATTCATTATTTATCCCCCGTCTTCTTTTGCCGGCGGCCTTATTATGATTGCGGTTTCCATCTACTAGGGTTCTGCAGCTGCCCCTGCAAACAGAACCGAAATTGCTGCCGCATTCCTGTGAGTCGGTGAACCTATGAAAAATAAAAGGGAATTTGTGTTTGACCATTTATTAAGATAATCATCAAGATGTCAATATATATGCTCAAACAATTTCGGGCAAACCGCATTTGGACTCTCGGAACGACCTGGCTCCCGGGACGCCCTTAAAATTGAAGCCCCCCGCCGCCCAGTATAAACGGGATCTCCGCTTCGCTCCGACAAGCAGCGGGGTATTGGATGTCATTCCGTGCTTGACACGGAATCCAGCTTCCCTTCCTGGATTCCCGCTTTCGCGGGAATGACGTAAGCGAGGCAAGCCTCGGGGAATGGACCCGAATAGATTCAAAGTTGGCAAGGTGTTAGGAAAGAATGAAAGGAATGGATACGAAAACGATTATAAAAAAAAATCACTTGGTATTTCATGAAGCTGATCCGCCAATAGTTTCATTTCCAAATAGGCATCGGCTTTTTCTTCTATTGGGTTTCTGACATGGTACTGACGGAATCGCCAAAAAGCGGTGGCAATGGTGGCATATTCAGCATTCACTTGAAGCTGTTCTTTTTCTGCTTGTTCAAGTCTTCTTACGGTTTCATATCCTGCAACAAGAGCTTTGAGCAGTTCCAGGGAAAAAAAGCCATCTCTTACACAAACGCCTATAGCACACATTCCCAAATCAAAAATTTTATAATAGTGACAAGCTTCTTCGAAATCGAGAATGGCTACCAATGTCTCATCCTGGTATAGGGTATTATCGTAAAACAGATCACCATGGATGAATCCTTTAGGGAGATCTAACTTTAGCGTTCTATTCAAGTATTGCGTTTTCTCTTTTAACCACAGTTCAAAGTCACCTTTTAAAGGTGCCTGGAAGACCTCGTAAAAACATTCGATTCCGCATGAGTGTTGATCCGATAGTTCTCGGAGAGGAGGAATTTGGTGCAGTTGAGCCAGTTTTTCTCCCAGCTGGTATACTTTACCTTCATCAAGATGATCAAGAACCTTACCCTCAATATATTTTTTTATATATACCGGTTTTTCTTCGTACTCGATAAAAGAAGATCCGGCATCTGTTTTGACAACCCTGGTCGTAGGAAAATCATGTTCCTCCAGGTAGTCCAATAAGGTGGTTAGGAGCGCTATCTCTCTTTGAGATTTTTCATCACAGATGGAAAGGATATAAATCCCGGTTTCCGTTTTTATTTTGAAGCTAGAATTTGCCTGCCCGCCGGCAAGTGGTTCCATATCGTATAAGAGACCAAGATTGTATTGCGAGATCAGCCTTTCGAGGGTGGTGTGAGTTATTTTTGTATAAATTGCCAATTTCTTATGAAGTTGTTGGAAGTTGTTTTTGCCGGTGGTGAATTCAAATTCAAAGTGCACCACATAAATGAGCATTGGGGTCAAACCTTGATCTTTGATTAACCCACCTCTAACCTCTTTGCTTTATTGACATACTATAATCTCGAATTCCAAATAGTGTCCATCCATAAGTAGCATCTTTCGGCCCAGGACAGTGTTCTCCCCTTTTTGCAATCCTCAACGTAGTCGTGTTACGCCTGCGGCTGCAAAAACGCTGCGGCCTCGTTCTGAATCAAAAACTACCATTTCTGGATGGACACTAAACAACTTCGATCCTTCATACCGAAAACAAAAGACCCCACTTCTTTTCTGAAAAAACTGAGTTTCATTTTCAATCCATGACAGCCCCAATCTAAAGGTGGCTGGTTTGTTTAAGGTTTTCTAAAATTGAGGGGAATCAGCTTAACCAATTATCATAATTAAGAATAATTTCAGAGCAGCTTAGCAGACCTCCCCTTTTCATGAAAGCCTCCGGGGTGTGTAAAATCCAGGTTAAATTTCAGGACGGTCTGCAAAAACTGGGCCGATTTCGCGCGTGCGCTTCAGCTCGAAAAAACCCGGCGTGCGGCCGGCGACTATAAGGGCATCCCAAAGTTTCACGGCATCCTCACCCGTAGGTGCCGGACTAAACACGGGTCCGAAAAATCCCGGCCCTTCGCCGCCATCCAATACGATTTGAGGAACCCCGACTTCGGTACCCGCTTTGGCGATCGCCTGAGCCATATCGGCCTGGATCACGTCGTCCCAGGACTCGTCTATTGCTGCCGCCGCCAGGGTCGCCGGGAAGCCGTTGGCCTTCAGGATTTCTTCTAACTCCTCAGAATCACCGATATCCGCTTCGTCGTGGTGGTAGCGTGCGCCCATGGCGGTGTAGAGTTTTCCAATCGCATCATTCCCGAAATCCTTACCAACCGCCGCCGCCACACGCAGGGCCTCCAGGCCCATTTCATGAAGAATCGCATATTTCTCTGCGATATCGCGATCCTTATTGATTAATCTTAAACTAAAAAGCTTCCAATTCACGTGAATGCGCTTTTGCCGACCCACGTCTATCATCCAGCGTGAAGTAATCCAACACCATGGACAAACCGGATCCCAATAAAAATCAACCCTATCTTTGACGCCAACCATGCTTTTCTCCTTTCAAACAAATGAGACGAATTAAACCCTGAAGACTATTTGAACGACGTTTATAGCAAAGATCTCAGAATCTCAGATCGTATTCAAGCATTGGCATGTCCCTTTGACAATATTTTTATTCTAATAATCGCTCCAGAAAAATTTATGACCTCAATTCAGTGCTTTTCGTTTTGAATGTTCTTGTTTTTAATTTTGGAAAGGCAATCGCTTTTGGATTCTCTGTTAGTCGTAAGGTTACCGTTTAGATCGCTATTAAATGGAAAGCCATTTGACACCTGCCGCCATATTTCATACAGGTAGATGGTCTATCAAGAAAGGATACGCGATATGGGTTTATCGATTGGTAATCGGTTGGAGTGGGTCAGGCAGTCGGAAATTCGGAATATGTCCCTCGAATGCGAGAAATACGGTGGGCTCAATCTTTCCCAGGGCGTATGCGATTTGGAAGTGCCGCCCATCGTTATAAAAGGTGCCAAACAGGCCATTGACGACGGGTACAATTCTTACACCCGCTACGACGGGTTGGATGAAATCCGGACGGCTATCGCAAAACGGCAAAAAATCTTCAGCGGTATCGAAGTCGACCCGGAAACGGAGATCGTGGTATCGGCCGGGGCCACCGGGGCCCTGTATTCGGCCTTTTACGCCCTCTTGAGTGCCGGCGACGAGGTGATTGTTTTCGAACCGTATTACGGTTACCACACCATCAATCTGGTATCGACCTTGACTGTGCCCGTGTATGTCAGCATGAACCCGCCGGACTGGACGTTTTCGCGCTCAGTTCTCGACAAGGTCCGGACCGAAAAGACAAAAGCGATCTTGATCAATACGCCGGGAAACCCTTCCGGCAAGGTATTCACACGGGAGGAACTCGAGGTGATCTCCGACTTCGCATGCGAGCATGATCTCTTCATATTTACCGATGAGATTTACGAATACTTCGTGTATGACGGCCGAAAGCATATTCCGCCTGCCAGCCTGCCCGGCATGCGCGAGCGTACGATCATGGTGTCGGGCCTTTCCAAAACCTACAGTATTACCGGATGGCGGATCGGGTACTGCATCTGTGACGCCAAGTGGTCGACCGCCATCGGATACTTCAGCGACATGATTTACGCCTGCGCCCCCGCTCCCCTGCAAATGGGGGCGGCCAAAGGGCTCATACAGCTTGGACCGGAATTTTACGACCATATCTCAAAAGACTATCAAAAAAAACGTGACCGCATCTGTCAGGCCCTTGATACTGCCGGTCTGGCGCCGTATGTCCCCCAGGGGGCGTACTATGTTCTTTGTGATATCTCCAGGGTCCCGGGCAACTCCGGAAAGGAGAAAGCCATGTATTTATTAAAGAAGATCAAGGTGGCCAGCGTGCCCGGTGAAGCCTTTTACCATGACGAAGCCGGGGAGAACCTGACCCGTTTCTGCTTCGCCAAAGAAGACGCGGTTCTGGACGAAGCCTGTCGCCGTATTGAATCGCTCTGACGGAACATTTTTACCCATAATCAGCTCAAAGCCGATTAGGGGTAATTTTTTACCTTGATCATTGATTAATTTATCTCGGATCCCTTTGATTTAATAGAATTTTCTTGGGATTGGGGCCGTTCCAAAGATTTACAGTTTAATTATGTTGCTTTACGCCTGATCTGGATCAGGAAGATGCCTGCCCTTTAAATGACATCAGGGCCATTATGTTGGCCAGGGGCACTGTTTTGGGAAAATCGCATCCCAGGGTCAAAAGATATCCCCCACCCTCTCCCCATGCCTCAACACATGTCTGCGCCTCTTTGATGACCTCTTCAGGTGTTCCTGAAAAGAATACGTCCGTGGGGGCGACATTTCCCGCAACGCAGACTTTCCCCCCCAGAATTTCCTTGGCTTTATTTAGATCAACCTTTGACTCAAGGCTAAAACAATTCGGCCCGATGTCGACGATGTCTTCCAGTATCCGGGTCGTTTCGCCGCAGATGTGAATCATGGCGTACTTGTCTTTGGATCGGGTTCGCTCGACCAGGTCTTTTAAAAACGGGGCCGCAAACCGCCTGAAGGCATCCGGTGAAATCAGATCCCCCGAAGCGACAGGGTCCGCGAAGTTTGCTCCCGGGATGTCCTCATGCGCCAGGATGGGATCAAGGACCGCCCAGATCAATTCTGTCGAAAATTCGATAAGTCTCAATAGCCTGTCGGGCTCATCCAGCGTCGCGTTCATAACGGCCTCGGTTCCCAGGATCCGGGCCGCACAGGTAAGTGGACCCCATTGGGTCGGCATCACAAAGGTCTCTTTGCCGATTGCTTCGGCAACGATGTGGTGAGATCTGATGATTCCCTGCATGATCGGATTTGCCATTACTTTTTCGATATCGAGTGATTCAAGATCGTCGAGGCTTTGGATTACGGTTCCGGTCAGGGCGGGACCATCGGACGAACTGTCTTCAATAGGACAACCGAGGAAACTCATGGGATAGTTGATGAAGTTTGATCCGGTCCATAAAAGATCATGCCCGGCCGTGCGAAATGCCTGGACAAAGACATCGGCGATCCGATCCGGATATTCTTTTATCTCTGCAAAAGTTTGACCTGACAAATGGACGTTCCATGAACCCCCGCCGATCAGGGTGACTGGCAACCGTGGCGGCTCTTTCAAGTCAAACGCCATTGTTGTAATATCCCTTCCAGTCATAGTTGCCTCCCTTTCTGAAAAATTTTAAGTCGTTAGCAAGTTTTCACCCTTATGCTTCAAGGGCGTGTTCCCGGCAATTTTGGCCAGGATACGCCCCGGATGAGCCTGACGATCGGCAATGCGGGCAAATAAAATCCCTGTTGTGGTACAGGTCACCGGGTGCAACCGTTCGTCAGGCGCAATGGCAACAGGATTGATGACTTCTGCTATCAGCTCCCCTTTTTCGACGCGCTCGCCCGCTTCCTTGAAGAACACGACCACTCCGGGCGCAGGCGCCTTGATATGTTCCACGGCCGTTAGGGGTGTTGCGTCATTAGGTAGGCGTGGTGCATCAGGCGCCTGCCCTTTAAAAAATCCACGCCGTTGCAGAAAAATAAAGATATTTTCCGCGTCTGCGGAGGCCTGTTGATGGGTGGCATCGGCCATACCGCGCAACTCAATCGTCGCCGCAAGGCAGGCCGGCGGTATCGGGTACTCCGGAAACCGTTTGGCCAGGCGCCACCAGATCCGGCTGCACGCTTCGTCAAATGGCGTAACCCCGGAATCTTCGGCCAGCAGTGTCACCGCAGCCCCCATCTGAGCCGATAAATCCGCCGCCGCCGGCCACAGTGGGGTTCCCAGGTAAACATGCACCCCGGCCTGGTCGTCGCAATGCAGATCCAGCACGATGTCAGCATTGTAAGACAGTTTTAACAATTGATGTTTCAGGTACGCCGTCTCCCCTGTGGGTGCGATGGAATCGAGCACTTCTGCGGCAGTCTCGCGGATCAGATTAATATTTTCCTCGGCCGAGCGCTGGAGTCGGTTTTTGATCCGATCGGCGATTTGTTGCGTAATATCCAAGTGCGCGCGATTAAAATTGATGTTATCCTTATAGTCGAAGCGGCCTTGGAGAAATTCGGCCTGCCATTGGCTCAATCCGACCGGGTTGGCCACCGGGACCAGGACAATTTCCCCCAGGATAGATCCGGCCTCATCTTCACGCGCGATCCGGTCAAGCAGATGGTGCATGACCAGATAACCGGGCGATTCATTGGCATGCAGCCCGGCCTGGATATACGCCTTTTTTGGGGCCACCGGGTCACCATAACGAATGACGGATAGGGTGCGAGTGTTTCCCATGCTGCTTGCCGGCAGTATATATTCTTCCGTGGTTCGTGTGGGCATGGTCATGCCTTGGCGTTTGCGGTGGATGTTTCTTGGGGACGAAGGTGAGCAAACCAGCGGAATTCCAGTTTTTTAACCAGATATACAATCAGAAAGGTGAGCACCATGTAGAACGCGGCGCATGTCAGAAATGCTTCATAGGGGCTGTAAAAACGGGCGTTGATAATCCGGGCGGCACCGGTGATATCGATAATGGTGATGACACTGGCCAGGGAGCTTCCATGCAGCATGAAAATAATTTCATTGCTGTAGGTAGGGAGTGCCCTTCGAAAAGCACTGGGCAGGATGATACGACGCAGCATCAGGTTGCGCGACATGCCGGCGGCCCTGGCGGCTTCGATTTCACCATGGGGCGTACCTTCGATGGCGCCGCGAATGATTTCCGTGGTATAGGCGCCCGTATTCAGGGTAAAAGCCAACAGCGCGCACAAATAAGCCTCTTTGAAAAAGGGCCACACAAAACTGGCCTTGATGGCTTCAAACTGCCCGAAACCGTAATAAATGATAAACATCTGAACCAGCAAGGGGGAACCGCGGAAAAAATAGACATAGGCCCGGATGGGGGCCTGAACGAAATAATTCTTGGAGGTCCTCAGAACGGCCAGCGGGATCGCCAGCAACAATCCGATAAATAAAGAGATAGAAACCAGGATAATGGTATTTTTTAATCCCTCGAGATAAAAGCCGATGTTGCCTGTGATAATCGAAAAGTCCATCCCTTAGGCCTTTATTACCCCCATGCTGTACCGGTTTTCGAGCCACTTTAGAATATTTACGGATATGCTGGTAATGATCAGGTAGGTGATGGCAACCACGACATAGAAGGTGAAGGGCTTGCGCGTGGAGCCGGCCGCCACAGACGCCTGGCGGACCATGTCCTCCAACCCGATAATGGACACCAGGGCGGTGGCCTTCACCAAAACGAGCCAATTGTTGCCGAAGCCCGGGATAGCATGCCGGATCATCTGCGGCAGGAGGATGCGCACAAACACCTTCAGCGAGGACATGCCGTACGCGTGACCGGCCTCGATCTGTCCTTTGGGGACCGCCAGAATGGCGCCGCGAAAGGTTTCCGTCATATAGGCGCCGTAAATGAATCCAAGGGTGGAAACCCCGGCGATATACGGATTGATGTCGATGTACTCTTCATAGCCCACCATCAAGGCCAGCTGATTGACGAATACCTGCCCGCCAAAAAATATGAGCAGCATCAGAACCAGGTCCGGAATGCCGCGAATAAGGGTCGTATATGTCTGGGCCGTGACCTGCAGGGGCTTGGAATTCGAAAGCTTGAACAGGGCGCCGATGATCCCCAGCAGCATCGAGATAGCCAGTGAAAAAATCGATATCTCTAGGGTCACAAGGGTGCCCTTCATGATGTTCGGTCCGTATCCGTGCAAACTAAACATGGTTAAATAACGAAATTTTCCCCTCTGGGATTAAAAGACTCCGGTCACTCGAAGGCAGCCGGAGTCTTTTATAGAATCTTAGGCCTATGAACGAAACCTTAATCGCCATAGACGTTGAAGTCGAAGTATTTGTCTTGAATTTTTTTATAAGTGCCGTCGGCGCGGATCTGTTTGATGGCCTTGTTAAGCAATTCCACCAGATCCTTATCCTGCTTGCGGCAGGCGATGCCGGCCCCATCGCCAAAAAATGCGCGTTCGGTCAGGTCCGGACCGATGAACTGGAAGGGTTGCCCCTCCGGTTTTTTCAGAAAACCTTCGGCTACGGCAACGCTGTCGGCCAGCAGCATATCGATTCGTCCGGCCACGAGATCCAGATAGACTTCGTCCTGAGTGCCGTAGCGGACGACGGTGACATCCTTGCCGCCGACTTCGGAAACAAAACGGTCGTGGATGGTCGCACGCTGGACACCGACCTTCTTGCCTTTCAAAGCTGCTTTTGTTCCCGCACGAGTGAACTCGGACATCGCGCCTTTTTTGCAGGCGAATTTCCCCGGGGTATTATAGTACTTGTCTGTAAAGGCGACTTTTTTCTTTCTCTCTTCCGTAATCGACATGGATGCAATGATGGCGTCGTACTTCCGCGCCAGCAGCGCCGGGATGATGCCGTCCCAGTCCTGGGCCACCAATTTGGCTTCCGCGCCCGCGGCTTTGACCAGTGCGAGAGCGATATCGATATCGAATCCGGCCAACGTGCCATCAGGTTTCGTCCAGCTGAATGGCGGGTAAGCCCCTTCAACACCAATGCGGATCTTTTTCCATTCCTTGGCCTGGACCGTGCCAAAGGCAGCCACGATCGTGATAATCGTTATCAGAATTAATAATTTTTTCATGCGTCTTCCTCCTTCTTTTCTTGTTAAGGGTCAATCTTGGAAATCTCTATACCATCGCCATGATAAACTGGCGAAACCGCTCTGACTTCGGGGATTCGAAAACCGCTTTAGGCGGACCGTCTTCGTCGATGATGCCTTCATCCAGAAAAATAACACGTGAAGAGACCTCGCGCGCAAATCCCATCTCATGCGTCACAACGATCATCGTCCGGCCTTCTTCGGCCAGTTTCTGAATAACCTGCAACACCTCGCCCACCAATTCCGGATCAAGGGCGGAGGTCGGTTCGTCGAAAAGCATGACCTCGGGTTCCATGGCCAGCGCCCGCGCAATCGCCGCCCGCTGCTGCTGCCCGCCGGAGAGATGGGCCGGATAAGCGTTGAGTTTGTCGAAAATGCCCACTTTTTCCAAGTATTTATGGCCCCTTTCGGTGGCCTCCTGGCGTGGAACTTTAAGTACACTCAGCGGGGCTTCGATGACATTTTCCAGGATGGTCATATGCGACCACAAGTTGAACTGCTGAAAGACCATGGCCAGTTTGGTGCGGACCCGCTCGACCTGTTTCTGGTCCTGGGGCACATTTTGCCCGCGGCGATTCTTTTTCATCAGGACTTCTTCACCACACACCGTAATGGTTCCGCTGTTGAGAATATCTAAGAAATTAATGCAACGCAGTAAGGTGCTTTTTCCGGAGCCGCTCGACCCTAGGATGGAAATCACATCTCCCTGGTAAGCGGACATCGAAAGACCTTTGAGCACCTCAAGATCACCAAAGCTTTTATGGAGATTTTCAACCGTAATGGCAGCGCTCATCGGCAAACCTTATATGATTGTGTTAAAGGGAGGGATATTTATCTGGTACGTAATCTGAAGAACTTAAAAAAAATGAATACGTGTGTCAAATAAAAAACGCATTTTAACCGCTTAAATATACAAATAAATCAAATCCCAAACGTGTTTGGGTCATTGGCACTTGGAATTTGAATATTGTTTGTTGTTTGTTATTTGGTGCTTGAAATTTTTCAATTCGAGGACTCACCTTTACTTAGATATCCAAATCGACTTTTTTAATATGTTTGTGGAACACGACGCTAGCATGGCAGAGAAATGGTAATCGTGCACCCTGAGCCTGCATTATTGGCGGCGGCCACCCTGCCGCCCATCAATGTTATCAGTTTTTTTACCAGAGCCAATCCGATCCCCGTACCCCGGGTGGTGCGGGTCAACTCGTTGTCGACACGGTAAAAATCGTCGAAAATTTTCTTGAGGGCATGGCGCGGGATTCCGGGGCCGGTATCGGAAACCATCACTTTTATCCAGCTGCCAGTTTGCATTGTTCGAATGGTGATGCTCCGCTCGGACAATCCTTTGCCGAACTTAAGACTGTTTTCCATCAGATTGATTAATACCTGAACCATGGCCTCCGGATCATATTTGAAAGGCTGAACCTGACCATGCGCCACATTTAACGTAAAGCCTTCCTGTTTGAATTTTTGCTGCATTACGGTGCGAACTTCCTCGATCACCTCATCAAAAGTACCTGATTGCAGGTCAATCCGGCGTTGCCTCTTTTCCAACTTTGACATTTCCAACACGTTATTGATCAAACGCGAAAGTCGGCCCCCTTCCGAATCGAGTATCCGGAAATACTCCTGCTCCCGTTTCCGATCACGAGCGACACCCTGCTCAAGCATTTCAACGTACATCCGTATATTGGTCAAAGGCGTCTTCAACTCGTGCGTCACCGAAGAAACAAATTGGCTGCGACGTTCCGAAAGATCAACCACCGCCCGCACACTCTGATAAATGGCCAAAAGTCCGATCAGAACAATGGCGGTCAAAACAACAAGCATGAGCGTCAGGGTTTTGCGGCCGGCGGAACGCGGTATCTGATCGCAGGTCAGCGTTGCTTTTAAGAACCCAAAAGGGGAAGGAAACATGCGATTAAGCTGGAAGCGGGGGTTTTTTGTCACGGCACCGGTTTGCAGGGCTTCGGCTTGGCGCCCCTGATCAATAACGGCAAGCCGCAGTTGCGTAAAGTCGGCCATGGGCTGGGAAAGAAAATAGGTTTGCGCCAGGTGATCTAAAAATGCTTTGGTTTTCAAGATAAAGCCCTGGCGGTAAATCTGATTGTTGACCATTATACGGCGAAAGATAAATATTCGATCTTCGGAAACGAACAGCGCCTGCAGGGGGGCAACCTCAACTTGAAAATTCTCCTGGTCAGACCGATCCGCGGTTTCGGTTTCGCGCGCATAATCCCTGGATTCGGCTACGACGGATGGCTCAACCAGGCGTCTTTTCATGAGCGCCGGTTCCTCGGGTATCCGTTCCTCTGCCGCAGTGGGGCTCTTTTTATAGCTATGTGAAGGAGCCGCCATACGGGGGCGCCGGCCGGATTCTTTCGGCTCCGGTTTGGCGACACTCAAGGCCTGGCTGGCGGTGATCCGCTCCAGACGTTTGGCTTTTTGACCCAGATACGCCTTTTGTGCCTGGCTGCGGGTTAAATCGAGATATTTATCGGCAAACCCCTTGGTTTGACTTTGTTTGGCTGTGACAACGGCACGAACCGGCTTGATTTTCAACCGGTCTGTCCCTGTTACCCGCTTACGATTAAAGACGGCGTTGATGTCTTTGAGTTGCGTCACCAAAAGGCGACGATCATCTGGAATTTTTCTCGTATTTTTCGCCAACGGCGTTTGAAATGTCCCGTCGGGATTGTTCTGGAAGTAACCCAGTATGAATCCTTCCTCCGGTGGCTTTGATAAAGGCGATAGATCTCCCGGGCCGGTGTTCGGGGTTTGACCGGGTGGGAAAATACGATAATTGTATTCATCGATTCGACGGGCTTCTTCTCTTTGGACGATCACCGCCAGGGCGCGTTCAATTTCATCATAAATCGTGTCACCGAAGTAACGCAGGGTGGCCATCTCCTCCTGTTCCAATCCGCGATAGGTGTGCAGTACAAAATAGGCCAGTGGGACAGAAAGGGCCACACAGAAAAAAAGGATTAACGCTTTTAGTCGTTTCATTCTTCAGATTCCAATCGATACCCTTCCCCCCTGACGGTTGATAATAAGGGCCTGTCACCGATCAACGCGGCAATCTTTTTACGCAGCTTGAGCATATGAATATCGACGGTCCGGGTTTCGATGCCGGTATCGGCATAGTGCCATACCTGGGTGAGAAGTTCTTTTTTGGAGACGATTCGGTCGCGATGGCGGTGCAAATAGATGATGATATCCATTTCTCGGCGGGTAAGATCGACGGTGCGGCCTGAATGTTTAGCCCTCAAATTTTTGCCGTCAAAGAAGATATTCCCATATTCGACTTCCTCAACGCCAATAGGTTTGCCGCTGCGCCGCAAAACCGCCTCGACCCGTACCATCACCTCGCGCAACGAAAAAGGCTTGGTGATATAATCATCGGCACCGGCTTTAAAACCGTTGATGATGTCCTCTTCGGATCCCTTGGCGGTCAGCATGATAATCCCTTGATCCGGTTTTTTCTTACGGATCGCTTTGCAGATCGAAAATCCATCCATGGTCGGCAGCATCACATCTAAAAGAATCAGATCAAATTGTCCATCAAGGGAGGTATCCAAACCCCGGCCGCCGTCTTCTACTCCTTCGACATCATAGCCGTTGAATACCAACACATCCAGAAGCCCTTGCAGCAGGGCGGTATCATCTTCCACAACAAGTATCCGTGCTTTGGTTTGTTTCATGGCCGGTATTCCTTCTTTGTAACCGTTCACAAGTTCAGGGTTCAACGTTCAGGGTTAGAGACAAAACAAGCATTGAAAACCCGAAGTCCTCGTTAAAACTGCCCATTTCCCCAGGTAATTGCCAATTTGGCTCTAAAGATTGGATTAGGCCAGACGAAGCTGATGCCTTTCTCGTAAATACACATCCCAAATGTAGTCCGGGGACGAGAACGGAACCTTGAACCTCTGAACCTTTGAACCCGTGAACGCCTGCAGTTATAGAATATACCAGTTCGCCCAAATTTCAAAGTAAAAGTTTTGCAAAAATATGGGTCGTTCTTTTTACACTTCTTTGAATTGCATCTTTGAGAACTTGGTATAGAATGTAACCAGCTCGCAAAGGTGAAGCTCAAATAACTTGAACAATGAAAGGAGAAACATCATGAAACCGAAACGACTACGATCATTTCTTTTGATTCTAGGACTCATTGCCGTAAGCGGTGCCGCCATGGCTTATACATCCGGCAAAGGCAAATCACTGGTATCCACTTTCTTTTCTAATCCTTCTTCTCATTTTACAAACGGTCAAATTGTAAACGTAACCGGCCATTTGGTTCAAAAGAAGGTCCTGCAAAACTCTTCGGGAACCATCGGGCTGTCGCTTACCTTACAGACGGATGAAATCGAAGAACTTAATCGCCAGGGAATTCGTCATGTGGACATGGTTATCGTACTTGACCGCAGTGGTTCAATGAAGGGGCGTAAGATTGAAGATGCCCGCCAGGCGGTTTTGACGCTCATTCAAAATCTGTCTCCTCAAGATCGTTTTGCGCTGATTACTTATTCCGACAGGGTTCGCAAACACACCGGATTGCTCAATGTCACGCAACCAAACCGTCATCGGTTGATTGCCGCCATCAATGGCGTCCAAGCCGGGGGGAGCACCAATCTCGGGGCCGGTCTGCAGGCCGGGATCAATCTTTTACTCAGCACCGAACCCAATGGAAATGCAAAAAGGGTTATCCTCATATCAGATGGACTGGCCAATAGAGGAATCACCGATGCGCGTGCATTGGGGAATATTGCCTCGATTGCTTTGGAAAAAGAATTTGTTGTCAGCACAGCCGGTGTAGGATTCGATTTTAACGAACACCTGATGACTTCCATTGCCGATAAAGGAACCGGGAACTATTATTATCTCGAAAATCCGCAAGCATTTGCCGAAGTATTTCAAAAAGAATTCTACTTCTCGACTACGGCGGTTGCCACCTCTTTGTCGGTTCATGTTCCGGTACAAAAGGGAGTGATGCTGATCGACGCGTCCGGATACCCGGTTCAACTCCAAAACGGCTATGCGGTTTTTTACCCCGGAGATATGCGTTCCGGCCAAAGACGCCACCTCTTCCTGAGAGTTAAAGTCCCCACCCGTAAAGAGACACAATTTGAGATCGGGCAAATAAAGGTCCGCTACCAACACAACGACCGCCAATTCGAAACTGAAACCGACAAATCATTTCAAATTGCCTGTGTCAAAAACAAGCAGGCCGTCTTTTCATCCATTCGCAAATCAAGCTGGGAAGACAAGGTCTTAAAGGAAGATTTCAACCGTCTCAAACAAGAAGTCTCAGCGGAAGTTAAGGCCGGTAGAAAAAAACAAGCCTTAAAGCGTATCCATAAATATTATGAAGAACAGGAATCTGTAAATGCGGCGGTTGGATCAAAAAAGGTGGCAGAGAATCTGGGTAAGGATCTCGACCAATTGCGTTCAGTGGTGGAAGATACGTTTAAAGGTGCTCCTTCAGCAGTTATGCGCAAACAAAAAGCAAATGCCAAAGCCCTGCAGTACGAAGGGTATAAAGGCAGACGCCACCAAACAGAAGATAACGTCAGTCAAAAAACTGCACCCTGACAAGAGGAGACAAAAATGGGAATCATGACCCGCATGATAAACATTTTCAAAGCCGATATCCACAGTATAATGGATCAGCTTGAAAATCGCGAGTTCATGCTCAAACAACACCTTAGAGACATGCAGGAGATCTTGGCGCGCAGGGATGCGCGCTTAAAAGGGATGCTGGTTTCTAAAAGCCGGATACAACACCAGCAGGAAAAAAATAGACAACAATGCCACAAACTGGAACACGATCTGGCTGCAGCGATTCAGAAGAATAAAGCTCAACTTGCGCGATTACTCATCCGAAAAACGAAGTCATTGGAACTGATGCAGGATGAACTCGAACGCACCGTTCAATCGCTGAGCGCGGAGACCGTCCGGCTCCAAGCAGACCTTGAACAACGGCAAATGCAATATGAACAGCTCAGATACCGGTCAGTGGCCTATTTCCGCAAAGCTGAAATACCGCCCTGGGAAAATGCCTTGCCGCCGGAAGCCGCGAATGACGCCATCGCTGAGATGACGGACAAAGAAGTCGAGATGGAACTGCTCAAGTACAGGGAAGTACTGAATGCGAGCAATTCCTGAAGAAAGGAGGTCTTCTATGAAAATTTGGCAACGCCCTGTCCGAACGACCCTGTTTTTCGGCCTTATTTGCGGGATATCTACCATCCCGCTTGTCCTTACCTTCAATCTCTTGGCCGGTGGCTTGCTGTCATTTTACCTGACGCTTTGGTTGCAGGCGACTGTTTACGGAATTCTGCTCATCCGATGGTACAAAAAACCCGTTTCGTTAACGCTGTTCCCGCTAATGGTTCTGTTTTGGGCCGCCTTCTGGGTCGACTCCAGCGGTGCTTATTTTCTTTTTGCTTCGGTCATATTAGGCTGGATTCGAAGCGGTATCTGCTTTTCGCAGTATCCGGCCGCCAGGTTTGGGGTTGAATTCGCAATCAGTTTGGGAGCCAGCATTTCTGTGGTTTGGTTCCCACCCGATTCAGCCTTAAGTTGGGCCACAGCAACCTGGATGTTTTTCCTGATTCAAGCGCTCTTTTTTGTATTTTTTGACACGCTCGAACACATCGAGCAGGAAAAAATTGAAATCGATCCATTTGAGCAGGCCCGGGCAAAAGCTGAAAAAATCATGACAGGATAAAAGGGGCATGGGCTTATATCCAAAAACGGTAGCATACGTGTTTGGTACGCCATTTTGGCGCGGAGTGCGTCATAATGGCGTATCAGCCTTAATTATCTGTAATCATAACAAATTACCTGCTTTTTCCCAAAACAGCTATGTCAAAATGGCGTACCAGTCCCGCAAGGCTGCCACCCCTCTATTTGTCTCATAAAAAGAAATAAACCCTAAGATTCCGGAATTTTTAGTAAAATTCGGATTGGACATTTTTTTCTTTTTTCTGGCACGGATATTGCTGTGAATTTTGGAGACAATGTCTGAAGCCGATTTTTCAATTAAGGCGAAATAGCATGCATCCGTTACTCAAACTCATTTCACAGCGTCTGAGATCGAAGGGGCTGCGGTCCGATATCATTCCAACCTATTTACGTGATGTGGCCAACATCTATTTCGCCAATACAGCAACAAAGCACCCCCGAAATGAACCGGCGCCTGCACAAGTTGGGATGGAATGATTTTGATTTGGATGACCACACGCTGCAGCAGATCGTAGCCGTGGTTGAATCACACGATTTTAACACATTCCGGAATTTGAGCTTGTTCGTTGCCTAACGTATTTTTTGAATAAGGAGGCCCAAAATGCAAAAACACTGCAATCCGCGCCAACACAAAGGCGAACGCAACCTGTTTTGCAACCACTATTCAAACTGCCTCGATTACGTCATCCGAAATGACTGGCCCGATTGGGCTTGTACCCGGTGTGCTTACCAACGAAACCATTACGACAAACCCGTCGTATTTCATTCAGACACGGACACATTTGACTACCATGATTTGTCACCCGATTTTCAACCGGCAGACGGCCTCCTATGAAGAAAAATATCTTAATTGCCGATGACGAAGCGCCCTTGCGAGATCTACCCTATTCCTGAACTGTCTCTTTGACTGCATGGATGGTTGTTGGGGGCCAAATGATTCGTCTTAATAGAGACGAGGAAGGGGGAAGTTAGCATATATGGACCTTCAAAAAGAATATACAGATAGTCATTTCGAAAGGTACTTATGCTCAAGTTTTCTTATTTCTTCGGTATTGACTATCTTTTCAAAATCAGGAAACGTGATTAACCGGTCTAAATAGGGTTGCGCGGTTTCTTGTGTTTTGAGTGTTTTCAATACGTCAAGCATGCCCTTTGCGGCGGCATATAATGCCGTCAGGCCGAACAATACAACCTTAAATCCCATTTCTTCGGCTTCTTTGACTGAAACCAGCGGTGTCCGGCCCCCTTCAATGAGATTCAACGTTAGGGGTGCATTGGTTGCCTTAACGGACTTATCAATTTGCTCAATGGTTTCATAGGCCTCGATAAAGGCCAAATCCGCGCCTGCCTCGTGACACAGATTTACTCTTTCGATGGCATCATCCAATCCATTCACTGCAAGCGCATCGGTTCTGGCCATCAATACAAAGTCAGGATCTTCCTCATCTCTGGCATCACAGGCCGCTCGAATTTTTCCGATAAACTCTTCTTTGGAAATGGTTTGTTTCCCAAACATGTGGCCGCACTTTTTGGGCCAAACCTGGTCTTCAATAAACATTCCGGCAGCGCCGGCCCATATATATTCCTTAACCGTTCTGAAAACGTTTATCGGATTCCCATAACCGGTGTCGCCATCTGCAAAGGCGGGGATCGCAACCGCCCTTGCAATATAACGGACCCGGTCGCACATTTCGCGAAAATTGATGAGGCCAATATCAGGCTGTGCCAAAAGACTCGCTGCCGTGCCATAACCCGTGTGAATGAGTGCATCAAATCCGGACAGCTCTACAATTCTGGCACTCAAAGCATCATAGGCACCCGGCAAGATAAGAATTTGGGATCTACTCAACAGCTCTCTTAATTGCTTACTCTTTTTCATATAAGGTCTTTTTTGACATCAGCCTTGAGGGGCTCGGTACTGCTTGAGTCTGCGCCATCGGTCGGCCATAGCATTTCATGCTCAACTCCTAAATGATGTGACATGGCCAGATGAATTTTATCCGGATCTTTTGCCAGGATGGCCTTAAATACCCCTACGTTGACCTGGTAAAGCTTTTTAAGGAAATTTTTATCAATACCTTTGATCAAATTCTTATAATACTTGAAGATCAAATCGGCAAATGCGGTCCAGATGGCATTGAAAATCGGATTCTGAGTCGAACTCGCCATAACACCATGAAACTCAATCGCCTTTTCAAGATAGGCATCTATGTCATTAGTACAGGATTTCATATCATTAAGGATCGTTTGCATTTTCTTAAGCTGTGCTTTGGTTGCTCGTTCGGCTGCCAGCAAGGCAATCCGTGTCTCCAAACTGTCCCGAACTTCTAATAATTGCTGCAATGTCGTTCGCTCAATTTGAATCATCCAGCTCATTTGCTCTCTGAGCGATTCCATATACGTATCCAACTCTGGATTTTTAATAATGGTGCCTTTCTGACCGGGAAAGACGTCAACCAACCCCATCAATTCCAGCGCACGGATGGCTTCTCGAACCGTTGGACGGCCTACGTTAAACTTCTCGGCTAAATCTCTTTCCGAAGGAAGTTTGTCGGAAGGTTTTAGTCTGCCCTGCACGATAAGTTTCTTTATATAATCGACGATTTCTTCGGAAAGGCGAGTCTTTTTCAACGGTTTAAATAAATCTTCATTCATCTTAACAACCTCTTTGGGTCTGCTTTTCTCAAATTGGATTTTTGGTAATACCATATTCCCAGCAAGTCAAGGAAAAATTGCGTTCAAATTCTTCCCTCATTTACGAAAACTGCATTTACATGCGATTAGCGAAAGCAGGTGATGCGGCTAGCATACGGTAACGATGGGCAGATCGCGCATCGTCACCAACCCGGGAGCAGCCGCCTTTACCCGTCGAATGGCGTTGACCGCGATGGCTGCGGTAGCGAAATCCCCATTGGTACCATTCAGGGTGACGTCCAGATCCGGTATACCCTTTATTTTAATCTTATCTACAGCGTTTTCGACCTCTAATGCCGCAATAAAGGTCAATTTCATAAATTCAGTTTCTTCAGTATACCCTTGCGCCACCTGTTTGAGACCCTTGACCTGACCGGGCTGTACTTCAACATGGTCCGTCTTGATCAACTTTTCGGCCACGAGCGGTTCGACATCTGATCTGTAGCGTGCAAGTTTTTTCCCCAATGTATCAAAGACCATACCCATTGATTGGGGCAGTCCCACATGTCCCATTCGGCCTGCATTCATCTTGGCGTTGAATTCTTTCATCGTCATGCCCGCACCGATTTTGACCTGGAAAGGTCCGCGCCGCATAGATGCGTTGATTTCACGGGTCACATCTATATGCTCAACTTGCTGACAAATGGATGTTAAAAAAAGGGGCAGTGAGTCCATAAGAAACCCCGGATTGACCCCGGTACCCAATACCGTTTTCCCGGCACCTTTGGCAGCGGCATCTACTTGGCCTGCTTCATCTGAATGGGCCAATAAGGGGAAGGAAAGTTCCTCTGCGGTTGAAACAAGATCAAATCCTGTTTCAAGAATCTTGATGACTTGTTTCATAAACAGATCGAAGTATGAGCTGGTCGTGTGCATTACCACGTCCGCCTCTCGCTCAATCTGCACCAGCTTTTCAGCCACCTCAATGCCGAGGCGCCGCTCCAGACCGATTACCTCCCCTATATCCTTTCCGATCTTATTTTTATCGATGTCTACGCCTCCCACCAGCTCCAGATCTGACCGCTCTGCGATCAGGCGAGCAGTGGCACTCCCTATGGGCCCAAGCCCATACTGAATTACATTGATTTTTCCACCCATGGTTGTTGGCTCCTCTCCAATATGTGTTTCTGGTTTAATACTTGGGGGTTGATCCATACGCTATATGAATGGGAATCGTGTTATGGTCGGCTACACTGCAATTCTGATCATAGATATTCTTTAACACGACGAGCCACCCGGTGACAGGCTTGCTTCAATACATCCAAATCGGCCTGCGTATGGGTTGTTGACACCACACCATGACCATGGACAAGGTACACATCCTCAATGAGCAAAGCCAACTGCAAGATCTCCTGTCTCAGCTGGACATCGCAAACGGCTGGATCAAACAGGTCCTCCGGTCTTAATAATCGGGTCTCCTCTTTATACGGAAAATGGATGAAAGCAAACGCGCTTCCGGGCAACGCTTCGTTGCCATACCCCGTACAGCGTGCGTAGATCCCTTCTTCGTTAAAGGCGGACTCGATTGTGCGGCGCATCTTCTCCCCTATCCCGGCCAGCTGTGGATAGACTTCCTGTTCATTTTCCACTAAGTATTTCATCATCGTTTTTGCAGCCAATAAGGAAGCTGAGTGCGCAGAATAGGTTCCTCCGGAAAAGGCCACTTTGCATCCTTGGTCCTGTCCCGCCAAACCCATGACATCGGCGCGCCCGCCTACCGCGGCAACCGGCATGCCACCCCCCATCACTTTACCAAAAACCGCCAAATCCGGTTGGATGTCATAAAGCGCGCCGATATTACCGGCCCGAAACCGAAAACCGGTGATGACTTCATCGAAAACAAGCAGGCTTCCGTATTGTTGGGTTAACTCACGGGCGAGCTGCAGGTATTCTGAATTTGCCGGAATTAATCCGCCCGCGCCGATGAACGGCTCGACAATGAAACAGGCGGTCTGTTCGCCATATTGACGGAAGTGGTCGCGCAGCCTCTCCGGATCATTGAAGCCGGTGACAATGACCGATTCTGTGATGGACGATGGAATCCCTTCGCTTTCGACCCCCTGGAAAGCGAGACTGTCTTTGGTTTTATACCCTACGCCCTTGAGTGCCCAAGGTTGGCCGCCATGCCACCCGCCACCAACTTTCATTACCCGGTCACGCCGGGTAAAAGTCCTAGCGAGCATAATCGCATACATAGTAGCCAAAGAGCCACTGGTTGTAAAACGTACGCGCTCGGCACCGGTCTGTCTGCACAGGATCTCGGCCGTCTCAGTTTGCAGTTGATCGGCAAACCCGGCCTGTAGGCCAAAATCATCGGACAACATACGGGCCACCTCCGATGAGACAATCTTCGGATTATAGCCGAGAATCGTACTCAGATGTCCCTGCCAAAAATCGAGGATCTGATGATCATCCTCGTCTTGAATCCAGGCGCCCTGAGCAGTACCGATACGCAAAGGAAAGGGCCGAAAAAGCCGCAACGTGTGGCTGCCGCCGTCGACTAAATATCTTTTCGCCTTTTCATGCTTTGCTCCCGAACGAGGAAACCGTTGGGTGTATTCTTCTTTCAAGTCGCTTAACAGCTGAGTGTAGTCACGCGTTTGCATACATCCCTCCTTTTCCCGCAGGTATTCAATTTCAGAATTTCAATTTAATAGGCAACAAATCGCGAAATCTTTCGGATTAGGCTTCGGAAAGCCAGATATGTACAAATTAGGAAACATGAAACTGGATATACGGTATTATGGTCATACCATAGTTCCATCAGTCATGTCAAGAAAAATTGTTTCAACGATTAAAAGAAATTTTAGGGGAGGAATTCGCAAAACACAGTCTATGGTGGAGGTAAACATATCTCGGAGTCTTATCTAATGCCCGTCTGTCCACAGGCTACGATGACGCTTTAATGCTTTCAAATCCAATCTGAGCAGCCTTGCGGTTGATCTCCAATTTGTCTTCAGAAAAATAATCGGGCAGGGCCTTGTAAATCGATTCCAGGGCCACTTCGCCGGTCGCGGCACAGTACGCGCCCATAATGATGATATTGGTGATCGGAATCGTCGTCCGGCCGTAAATCGCATGCGCAATCTCGGTCGCATCAATGGTAAAAAGACGATTGGGTTTGTCGGGTAGGGCATACAGGGTGTTCAATTGTTTTGTGTGACAATTTATGATAGCGGTGCCATCCGCTTTTAGACCATCCAGCGGTCGGATCATTTTAAAAAGATTGAAATCCATCACAACAACCGTATCCGGCGTATATACCTTACTCCGTATCGGTATCACTTCATCGGCCAATCTCACATAGGCGGTGACGGGTGCACCGCGCCGCTCCGCACCGAACTGGGGAAAAGTTTGGGCCCAATATCCTTCCAGAAAGGCGGCGGTCGCCAATACCTGGGCGCCGGTCACAGCCCCCTGGCCGCCACGGCCTAATATCTTAATTTCCTTCATCTATTTTCCCTCGCATACACTCTGAATCGTTCTCCCTCCCAAACAAATTTGCACAAGTGGTATAGCCGATGGCCACGAGGGTATATATGCTTCCGGCAATAATAGAATTCATTACAAGTTGGAAAAATAGATCCATCACACACCGTTAGTTAGTGCCCATCCACGGCTAAATAATGTCACTCTAGTTAGGCCACTACCTCGATCCACCCATACGGATCAGGCGCCAATCCGTATTGGAGATCGGTCAATTCTTTAAAAAGTGACTCAGAAAGCGCCCCCGTCCTGCCATCTGCAATTGTGATTTCCTCACCCTTGTATCCTAAACTTCCCACCGGTGAAATCACTGCGGCCGTCCCCACACCAAAGATCTCTTCAAGCTCTCCGGACTTGGCCTTGTCGACAACCTCATCAATGGCGACGGCTCGTTCGTTGACATTGAGTCCCCTTGCGCGGCACATGCTCAGTATCGAATCACGGGTAACACCCGGCAAAATGGTGCCCTTCAGCGGCGGTGTGGCTATCTCATCAGCGAATTTGAAGCAGATGTTCATGGTTCCCACCTCCTCCACATAGCGCCGCTCTACCGCGTCCAGCCACAATACCTGCGTGTATCCCTTGTCATGCGCCTCCACCTGGGCCTTGAGGCTGGCCGCATAATTACCGGCGGTTTTGGCTTCTCCCACCCCGCCCGGTGCCGCCCTGACATAACCCTCCTCAACCAGAATCTTCACCGGATTGAACCCTTCGGGATAATAGGCCCCGACCGGTCCGGTGATCACATACAGCAGGTATTGTTCTGCCGGCCTAACCCCCAGAAACGGTTCGGTCGCAATAATGGTCGGACGAACATAGAGAGAGGTTTGCGGTGCAGATGGAACCCATTCCTTGTCCACCTGGATGAGCTTCTTCATCCCCTCATAGACCAGATCTTCCGGAAAAGCAGGGATACACAGCCGCTCACAGGACCGGCTCAGACGTTTTATATTATCTCCGGCTCTAAAAAGCGCAATTTTGTTGTCCGGGTGACGGTAGGCCTTATGACCGTCAAAAACCTCCTGGCCGTAATGGAGGACAACCGCAGCCGGATCCATTAGAAAAGGCCCATAGGGAGCAATTCTGGGATCGTGCCAACCCTTCTCCGTTTTGTAGTCCAGGAGGAACATATGGTTTGACAAATAAACCCCAAAACCCAATTTGGACTCATCACTGGGCTTTGTGCGGGCCATCCCCGGGCGAACAAGAGTGACAGGTATGTCCATGACTTAACTCCTTTCGGTTAATTTTTTTTTACCTCACCGCAAAGGCGCAAAGTTCGCAAAGTTTTACAAATGCCTTTTCCTGATCGGGGCGACCGATCAGGAAAAACAGCACGCCCTTCGGGCATAACAAACCAAACTTCAGCAAGTGCTAATACTCGCCGAAGGCGATACAGTATGCAGCTTTTCGCTACCCGAAAAGGTGCATTGATCTGAATGAATCTTTGCGGCCTTTGCGTCTTTGCGGTGAAAGAATTTTTTAAGTACGTTATCAAATCTACGAATTAATACATTTAATCGAAATGATCCGGGACATCATCCAGATGTCCGTCTATTGCTTTGGAACGACTCAGACCATTTCTATCCCCTCGTCGGCCTTGAAGTGGTGATCGGCATTGGCAGGTATGTAGACAACATCGCCAGGCTTGATATCGTGCTTCTTCCCATCCACTTCCACACTGCCGACTCCTTTAACGACATAGATTTCATGCTCATAATCGTGGCTGTGGCTGTGGCTGGGACTTTGCCCATCCGGTTCAAAACTGATGATTCGCATATTGAAATTCGGAGCACCATCTTTCTCGCCGATAACCGTCCGTAGCGATACGCCTTTGGCCCCGGCGACCGTTACCTCTTCCGATGGTTCATCCAGATAGTTGATATGTTTCATGCGCGCTCTCCCTATTTAAATATCGCTAAACGCATAACAAATGAATCTCAATAATCAAAAAACAATTAACAAACAAATCTCAATGACCGAAATACAAAATTCAAAACAAATAGCGTGAAAGCAGCACAACCAACACAAGATTGAAATGTTTGGTCATTGGAATTTGAAATTTATTTGGAATTTGATGCTTGGAGTTTGGTATTTATTTATTATTTGATGCATCCAATTTGATCTTTCCGATATATTCGGGTTCGGGGCCATTACGCTGCCACTCTTTTTTGGTCTTCAAATTCTCGTTGCACTTTACGCAGACGGAGTTCTTCGGCAATCAACGACGGCATGCCGCAAAGGGGATCGTCATTGGGAAGTCCCGCCGGATCAAAGGCATCTACCCCGTGCTTTAAACGGATGTCGGCAATCTTTTTGACCATCTCCACGAACCATTCCGCATTGGGTGCCCGAAAATTGGAATATTTGGTCCCCTCAACCGGACTCCAAATCAAGGGAATACTGCCGATGCCCCGCTCCGACATCCACTCGACCCCTTCCAGAAGGCTTTCGGACGGTTCCATAAACCCGGTCACAAAATGGGTGCTTACCCGCCCTGGGCCATAGACCTCGGCTGCCACTTCAAGCGCCCGCAACCAATGCTCGCGGCCTTGGATCTGGGCTTTGCCCGGACAATATTTTTCAAAAAGAACCGGATCCCAGATCTCCAAATTATAGGCCACCGAAAACGCTCCCTTGGCTTTATGTTCCTCGATGCTTTTGAGATCCTTGTCTTCCGGGGCTGTGCGAATCACATTGACCGGGATGTCATCTCTTTGCAGGGCCTCCTGCATTGCTCGGATCACGCTCAAAACCATCTCATCTTCACGGTCGACAATCGCTCCGTCTTTGTTCTGGCCCCGGGTCAAATAACCGCCTGTCAGCAATATATGCTTGACACACCCTTCATCAAAGGCCGCCTTGGTGGTTTTGAGAATCTGATCATAGGATCGTTTGGATACCTGAAGATCATCCTTGGTCCACTTCATGTTCGGCACAATGTTACAGAAGCGGCAGCCGTTGTCACCGGTCCAGTACATACAAAAGGTCGCGTAATTCAAAACGATACAGTCCTGATAATCATATAAAGGGCTGAGCATTCAACAAGAAAGTATATCGATTTATTTAT
>CAZHAH010000027.1:0-45279 GCA_964530095.1 uncultured Desulfobacteraceae bacterium
TGAACCAATTGGTATTTATGCAGGAGGTAATAATTCAGGTATTATCCTTTCCGGTGAATATAAAAAAGTGTCAAGGGATGATCTGAAACAGAAAGTAGGAAAAGAAGAATTACGGCTTCTCCTTGGAACAGACGCAGCCAGCGAAGGATTGAACCTTCAGCAGTTGGGAACTCTTATTAATCTTGACTTGCCTTGGAATCCAACGCGTCTTGAGCAAAGAAAAGGGCGTATTCAACGAATAGGCCAGATACGAGATGAAGTGTATGTTTATAACATGAGATATCGTGACTCTGTTGAAGACCGCGTTCACGAGTTACTATCGGATCGTTTAGAGGGTCTTTATGATCTTTTTGGCCAAATTCCAGACGTAATAGAGGATGTTTGGATAGATGTCGCCAATGGTGAAATAGAAAATGCAAAGAAGTTAATAGATTCGGTTAAGCCGAAACACCCTTTTGATGAAAGATACAACCAGATAACCGAAATAGACTGGGATTCATGTTCGAATGTTATTAATGCTGATGATAAAAGAAAAAATACTATTAAATGAATGGTAGCCGGAGAAAAATACGCACTGCTTTTAAAAGAAACGAACTGCCCGGACCCGTTCCGTGTGGCAGCGTTAAATGTTTACTGGTCTGTTTTCGATAATTCTGGAGATTTGCCTTCAATGATTGTGTTTGAAGAATCAGGCAAGCTTAAAATTCTTGATAATGAATTGTTTGAACTGATTGTTCAACATACGGAGTAAAGATGAAAAAAAAGAATTTAAAGGACATTCCCATTGGAATACGGGCTGAAAAAGCGCTGAAAAAGGCTGTTGCCGATGCAATTGCAGATCACAAACGTTTCGGTGATTCTATTGTTATCTGGCGGGATGGAAAAGTTGTAAAAATACCTGCTGATCAAATCGAAATTCGTGAAGACCAGGCCGAATACGAATTAAAGTAGCTGTTGGGTTTTGGAAATGTATTTAAAAAAGATATGCGTCTTTTGATTCTGACTGAAGAATACTCGCCGATTTTAAATGAAACAAAATGCACGGATCAGTTCTGCAAATCAGCGCTGAATTTCTGCCGTGACATTGCCGGAGGAAAATTAAAATGGCAGATAGTACTGAGCAAAATGAATCTTTGCAAAGCAATGGACCTGAATGCTTTGACGACGGCTCCGGCATTGAACCGGAAATAACGGAAAGCGAAGATCAGATTACTGAGCCATTCGATCCCACGCTCATTCGCGTGGAAACGAAACCGCTTTCAATGGATCTATTGATTTCCAGAATTCGTGAGGGGGAGCTCAATCTGATGCCGGATTTCCAGCGTAAAGCCGGCATCTGGAGCGATGCGGCACAAAGTCGCCTGATTGAATCTATGCTGATTCGCATACCCCTGCCGGCCTTTTATATGGATGCCTCCAACGAAGATAGATGGCTGGTTGTGGATGGGCTTCAGAGACTGACCACGGTAAATCGTTTTGTGATCAAAAAAAACTTGAAACTCACCGGCATGGAATTTCTACACCACCTTAGCGGCATGGGTTTCGATGAGTTGCCACGAAATTTTAAACGTCGTATCAACGAGACACAGGTGACGGTGTACCTCATTGAGAAAGATACGCCGCCTGAAGTAAAGTTTAACATATTCAAACGGATTAATACCGGTGGGCTGCCCCTTTCCTTCCAGGAAATCAGACATACGCTGAACCAGGGAGTTGCAACTCAAACATTAAAAAAACTTGCGGAATCCGATACGTTCAAGAAGGCTACCTTTTATGGAATTCGTGACCATCGCATGGGCGCCCAGGAGTGTGTCCTTCGTTTTCTGGCATTTACTTTAAGGCCATACACTGACTATAGAACTTCCGATTTCGACGGTTTTTTAAACGATGCGATGGCGGCATTAAACAGGATGCATGATTCCAAAATAGAGGGGCTTACGGCATCTTTTATGCGGGCATTAGAGGCATCACGGGAGATTTTTGGAACTTATGCTTTCCGAAAACAGTATATGAAGAATGCCGGGCGAAATCCGATCAATAAGGCTCTGTTTGAAACATGGACCGTTAATCTCAGCGCTCTTAATGAGGATCAGCTTGAGGAATTGAAGATAAAAAAGGATGAACTGATTGACCATTTTATTACATTGATGAACGACACCAGCGGATTTGATAGTGCCGTTTCCCAGGGCACCGGCAATGTGGCAAAGGTCCGGCTTCGGTTTTCGAAAATTTCGGAACTTATTAAAGAGGTATTGTCATGATTCGAATAGTGCGTTTGGAAAATTTCAAATGTTTTGAGGCGCAGGAACTGGAATTAGGGGCGTTGACCCTGCTTTCGGGATTAAACGGCATGGGCAAATCTTCGGTATTGCAGGCCCTTTTGTTGCTACGCCAGTCGTACCAACAAGAGCTGCTTCACAAAACCGGATTGGCATTAAATGGCGACCTGATTAAGATCGGGACGGCTCAGGATGCTCTATTTGAAGATGCCAAAGAGGAAAAGATCGGTTTTGAACTGGAACTGAAGGATAACAGCCGGGGAAAGTGGCGTTTTAACTACACTAAGGAAGCGGATGTTCTGGATCTTGATCACGCGGATGTTGAAGATGGCATTTATCAAACCAGTCTTTTTAAAGACGATTTTCATTACCTTCAGGCCGAGCGACTCGGGCCTCGCAGGTTTTTTGAGATATCCGATTATCAGGTTAAACAGCACAGGCAGATCGGCACCCGGGGAGAATTTACAGCCCACCTGCTTGACACATACGGTTCTGAAAAAATTATCAACGAGTCTTTAGCCTATCCGGATGCCGAATCTTTGAAACTGAGAGACCAGGTCGAGGCGTGGATGGAAGAGATCAGTCCCGGGACGCGTATCCATATTGATTTGCATAAAGCCATGGATCTCGTCAATTTAGAATACTCGTTTGTAACCGGGAAGCATATCAGTAGCAATTTTCGCTCAACCAATGTGGGATTCGGACTGACCTATACGCTTCCGGTTATTGTTGCCCTGCTATCATCCGGACCGGGATCGCTGATCATGATCGAAAATCCCGAGGCGCACCTTCACCCCAAAGGTCAGGTACGCATTGGCGAGCTGATGTCAATAGCGGCAGCCTGCGGGATACAGGTAATCGTGGAGTCGCACAGCGATCATATCCTGAACGGCATCCGATTGGCTGTATATAACGGGGGAATATCACCTGATAACGTAAAGCTTCACTATTTTGCGCGGAAGGAAGTTGATCAGGGGATGGTCTCTATTGTTACGCCCGTCATTGACCCGAACGGTAGGATCGACCGGTGGCCGGAAGGATTTTTCGATATTTGGGATCAATGTCTCGAAGCCCTGTTAACACCGAAAAGCTGAAAAGGAATTCAAATGGATCTTGATATGGTATTCAACGAGCTCTCCATTGAATCTCCCGCAATCGATGTCCTCGAAGCCAGGCAATGGATGGAAGGATTTATCGGGACGGTTGTGTCCGCAAGAACAGCGGGTATTAATCGTGTATTGCGGACATATATCGACATGAATCATACGCTTCTTGCCCCTGAATATCCTATGGCAAAGTGGCGAAATGACAATTCCGTCGATATCGAAGCCAGACGATATTTCAGATCTCTAATATCACAATATCCACCTCTGGAAGATCTTCCTAAAATCGGCAATGACGTGCTGGGGCGGGATTTTTTCTTCGATGATAAAAGATCTTATGGCTTTGGTATCGCCTATCTTCTTGAAAGTCTCGCTATAAGTCTGCCGTCCGATGACATTTGGAATGAACATCGGATAAGAATCAAAACCCAATGGATCGAGGATAATGGGGAGTTGTTTTCTAAAGATGTGAAGGTTTCGCATGCATCACATTTCGCCCATATAGATCGATTATCCGAATGGATCTCTTGGCGTTTGGCCACCGGTATCGGGGACGGCAAAGACCTGTGGGATCGAAAAGCGGCACTGTTTCCGCATCTGATATTTTGCAATCATGCCGCCGCACAACTTCTCCCACTTCAAAAAGGCAACCCGATATTTCGCCAAATTGTAAAACGACTTTTTGAACTTGAAACCTATTGCGTGGTCTGGCAAAGCGGCAACTTTTCAGCCGATCAGCTTCCCTTTAAAGCGACGGTTGAAAGCGAATCAACCATGCAGAAATACGGGAAGGAGAGGGTGTCCACTTGTCCGAATGGCAACCGTATTACATTTACATGGCACGGGCGCATGACGCCCGGAGCATGGCGAATATATTTTGATCCCACGATAGGCCCTGGGATGATGCAAATCGGGTATATAGGTCCCAAGCTACGCACGGTTAAGTATCCAAAATAAATTTGCCGACATACTCTCCTGGGGAATAAAGATGAAACCAAGGTGCTCATAGACATGAAAAAGCAGCGTAAAAACGTGAGGCCCAAAAAGTCACACCCTGAACAGGATCACTTTTTGATGCGAATAAAACCGGGTGAACTACTGTATAAATTCTATTATTTTCGTCCTG
Source organism: uncultured Desulfobacteraceae bacterium (assembly GCA_964530095.1). Classification (GTDB taxonomy): domain Bacteria; phylum Desulfobacterota; class Desulfobacteria; order Desulfobacterales; family CAZHA01; genus CAZHAH01. The sequence continues at coordinate 4,509 of CAZHAH010000027.1, forward strand.
TGGCCGGGCGTCATTATCATTTTGAGTACCGTATTTTGGCAAAGGAAAAAGGTAATGGCATGTTAGAAATGGTAAGCTATAATTTCAAGATCGAAAATGGCCTTCCACAGAAAAACTCGATCACCAGAGTTTCCAAAATTCCAAAAGGACAACTGGATCAAATTGTTCAAATTGTTATGAGACAAACGAATACCCGTCCCGATGAGTTTGAGGAATTGGATCTTTCCGGGTTTTCGACGATAGATGAACAAATTGAATTTTTAAAACGTCAGGACAGGGTGGATACAATGTATATTAATTAAGTCCTGCACTGATTTTTTGGTCGAATTGAAAAGAAAAAAACCAAGTTTATTGCCAAGCAATGACGCATGCTGGATCGTAAAGGAACAGTATACGAATCAAAGTGGCTGTTTGCAAAATTTCTTGCCATAGGCTAAAAACAGGTAAATCCTACGGAAGACGTATTGGAAGGCGGCTATGATGCCTTTTGAGGTGACACCTGTTTCAAGGTCAAAACCGGATGATTTGAATGAAACCATGCTTATGGAGTATTTCAGGCAAGTCAGAAATATCGGTTATGACGATAAGTCAAAATGGTTTTGGCTTCTGATGGACAATCAGATACTTACCGAAGACTCGGTGCTGTTAACGCCACTTTAGCCGGGCTTATTTTATTCGGTAAAAAGGATCGGGTGAAAAAATTAATCCCTCAAAGTGGTATTACCGCCGTGGAATACGATACACCTGATGCTGAGGTGGCAGGCCGTCACCGTAATCAAATGATTGTCGATTATCTGCGCGATATGGAATATATCGAGGGCAGTGGCAGAGGAGTATCGCGTAAAATCATCCGCGGCATGATGGAGCATAATGGCAAGGAACCTGACTTTGAGCTAAGAGGCGAATCTTTAAGAGTTACATTGTATGCTTAATAATGAGGGCTTGAAAATTAACCAAACCGTCTAAATAGGCTTTGGGGATGATCGCAGCAACAGCAAGGAATTGAGTTGACAATTTGAGCCGTCTAAAACATATACACCGTAATTTCAACTATCGGGCAGCCACATGATATTAATTATCGACTTTGGATCTCAGTTCAACCAACTGATCGCACGGCGGGTGCGCGAACTGCGCATATACTGTCAAATCGAACCGCCCACCATCGACATAGAATCAATCCGAAAGCTCCAACCTGAAGGGATCATCCTTTCCGGCGGACCGTCGAGCATTTACGAAACAAACAGCCCCAAGGCGGACGAAGGCATTTTTCAATTGAATGTGCCGGTGCTCGGAATCTGCTATGGAATGCAGTTCATGGTTCATGCCCTCGGTGGTAAGGTGGAAAAAGCCGCCAAAAGGGAGTATGGTTTTGCCGAACTTGACCTAAAAAAGTCCGGAGTCCTATTTAAAAACGTTCCCGAGACCACTCAGTGCTGGATGAGCCATGGAGATTCGATCACGAAACTGCCGGCAGGTTTTAAATCCACCGCAAAAACACGCAACGCACCTCTGGCCGCCATGGAGTATAAGCAAAAAAAACTTTATGGGCTTCAGTTTCACCCCGAAGTGTATCATACGCCCCAGGGCAAAAAAATGCTTCGTAATTTCCTGTTCGATATTTGTCACTGCAAGCCGACCTGGAATATGAAATCATTTGCCAAAAATGCCATCCATCAGATTAAGGAAACGGTTAAGGACCATAAAGTCATCCTGGGATTAAGCGGCGGGGTCGATTCATCGGTCAGCGCCATGTTGATTCACAAAGCCATCGGTAAGAATCTTATTTGCATCTTTGTGGACAATGGACTGCTCAGAAAAAATGAAACGGCTAATCTTAAAAAGACGTTAAAACTTCACCTGGGCCTAAACATTCGGTTTGTCAGCGCCAAAAAGCGCTTTTTGGACCCCCTGTCCAAAGTAACCGATCCCGAAAAAAAGCGCAAAATCATCGGCCGGGTCTTTCTGGAAGTCTTTGAAGCTGAAGCCAAAAAGGTCAAAGGGGCCAAATTTTTTGCTCAAGGCACTTTGTACCCCGACGTTATCGAATCGATCTCTGCTTTTGGCGGCCCGACCGCAGTGATCAAATCTCACCACAATGTGGGCGGTCTGCCCAAAAGGATGAAGCTAAAACTCGTCGAGCCTTTGAAATATCTCTTTAAGGATGAGGTCCGCAAGCTGGGCAAGACATTGAATTTACCGGAAAAACTTATTTGGCGCCAGCCATTTCCAGGTCCGGGTCTGGCCGTACGAATTATCGGTGAAGTTACCCGCCGCCGACTCTCTATCTTAAGAGCTGCCGATGAGGTTTTGCTTGAAGAAATTAGAAATAATGGCTATTATACCAAGTTGTGGCAATCATTTGCGGTTTTGCTCCCCTTGAAAAGCGTCGGTATCATGGGCGATATGCGGACCTATGAAAATATTGTTGCCATTCGAGCCGTTACCAGCAAAGACGCGATGACGGCTGATTGGGCCAAACTTCCCCATAAACTCCTTGGTCAAATTGCCAATCGAATTATCAACGAAGTCAGGGGCGTCAACCGGGTTGTTTATGACATCAGTTCCAAACCACCCAGTACGATTGAATGGGAATAAGACCCTAAACGAGCGAAAACAAAATAAAGGAACATTTAGAGTAGGAATTTATGGCAGCTCGAAAATCTTCTAATTTCAGAGTCCAATTTGACGATGATCCTGATGTCGGTTACCGGTCTGAAAGAGATGACTACCGGATTGAAAAACTGAGTCAACGCATGACGCTTTTCTTTGTCCTATTGCCCTGCCTGGTCGGGATCATTTTTTTTGTGGCCTACATCGATATCAAAGGCAGGGTAACCCAGACCAGCAGCTCCGGGGCCCATGGCTTCGAAAAACTTTCCCAAGATCTTGAGTCCCGTTTCTCTTCACTTTCGCTTAAACAAGCCAAGCTTGAAGAAACCCTTTCTCAAAAAACGACTGCTTTAGAAAAATCGAGTGCTGCATTAAAAGCCAGCCTTGAGCAGGTCAAATCAGGTTTTAAAACCGAGATTAGTCAGCTGCAGACAACGAATAAATCCGATATACAACAAATCCAAAAACAAATTCAGAAACAGATTCAACAGCTTCAGGGCACCGTTGCTAAAAATAAGAAATCGTTGGGACCCTTTCAGGATGGGCTGAACACAATTTCATCTGACATCGAGATTCTTGACAAACGGGTCACCCAGGAACTGGCCGATATCGGAGGAACCATTGGGAAAACTAAAAATGAATTGGGTAAATTAAAAAAGGATTTTGGCAAGTTAAAAACCGGTGTTGCTTCTCTATCATCAGAGAAGGTTGGCGCCAAAGAGTTGGCTTTGGCCCAAAAAAGAGAAAAGATTGGCTATGACACCCAATTAGCTGAAACGACTCAAAAAATTCAAAAGCAAATCGAATCGCTTGAAGATAGTATCGGATCACTTCAGAAAAAAATCGCTGTTCTTGAAAAAACAAAAAAGGCGACACCTGTAAAAAAGGCCTCTAAACCGAAAAAGTCACCGACTTCCCCATCAAAGCCAAAAAAAAAACAACCGGTCGTGAAATCGGCGCCCAAAACAATTCCCAAAGCTCCCTCCCCGAAAGTGACGCCGCCCGTCAAGAAGCCCGCACCGCAGCCGGCCAAAAAGGTGATCCCGGAAATCCCGCCCGAACCGGCTCCCAAACCGGCCCCCGAATCTTTGCCTGAGCTGGGAACACCAAAACCTGGAAAAATCCTTGAGCAGGAACTGACAGAGTAATTCACCTTATGGATATAGAATCATTGACCCAGCTTCTGCAGACGGTGGCCTCCGGAAAAACGACGGTTGCAGATGCCTCTCAAAAACTCATGCATATCACCTCTGAAGATATCGATTATGCTCATATCGATCATCATCGATCGTTACGTAAGGGGTTCCCTGAAGTCATCTTCGGGCCCGGCAAAACCGTCGGCCAAATCACCGGTATCATGGAAAAAATGGTGCTTCAAGAAAACGTTGTTCTGGTGACACGGATCGATTCGGAAAAAGCCGCCCGGGTCATGACCCGATTTCCGGATGCGGCCTATCATGACGACGCTAAAATGTTGATTTGGGAAAAGGCGCCCATCCCGAAACAGGGGCGGGGCACGATCCTGGTCATTTCCGCCGGCACCTCGGACATCCCGGTCGCCAAAGAAGCGCTTCTAACTGCCAAGGCCATGGGCAATGTCGTCGAATCGGTTTTTGATGTCGGTGTGGCCGGAATTCACAGGCTTTTTAGACACCAAGAGGCCTTGGATCGTGCCGCGGTCTTGGTCGTTGTGGCGGGGATGGAGGGGGCGCTTCCCAGTGTTGTTGGCGGTTTGGTCAGCCGTCCAGTCATAGCGGTGCCGACCAGTGTGGGATATGGGGTCAATCTGGGAGGGTTAACCCCACTCTTTGCCATGCTAAACAGCTGTAGTTCAAACATTGCCGTTGTGAATATCGACAACGGCTTCGGGGCCGGGTATATGGCGTCCATCATCAACCGAGCCTAGAAGTCATCTCAAAAAAGACTTTTGGCCTAATCTCTGCGTTGGGCTTTTTTTCAACTCCTCGAAATACTACAGTATTCCTCCGGGTTGAAATTCAATCCCGTCTTGACCTTAAGCCAAAATCCTAATTTTGAGATGGCTTCTGGTTTCTTTTAATCATCCCCGATAAATCGGGATCTACGCTTCGCTCCGACAATCAACAATCGAAAATCATCAATCCTAAATATGCCATTTCCCCTGAAGTGTCGGCGATGCCAGCGCTTTTTTGATTTGCACCAAAAATTGACTGCGGGGTATCTCACGGGCCCCAAAACGCATCAGGTGGGAAGTTGTGATCTGGCAGTCGATTAGATCGAAAGATTGTCCTTGCAAATAGCGCACCAAGGCCACCAAGGCCACCTTGGAGGCATTGTTGCTTTTGGCAAACATCGATTCCCCGAAAAAACATTTTCCAAGCGAAACGCCATATAGTCCCCCCACCAAGCGATCCTCGTACCAAGATTCGACCGAGTGTGCCAAACCGGATTCATGCAGCCGGCAGTAGGCTTTGATCATCTCTTCTCCGATCCAGGTTCCCTGGTTGTGTTTCTTGCGCGTTGAAGCGCAGGTCTTTATCACCTCTTCGAAGGCCAGATCGAGTGTCACCTTAAATTGCGCCCTGTTAATTATTTTTTGGAGACTTCGGGAGACATGAAGCTGATTCGGATAAAGAACCAGCCGGGGATCGGGCGACCACCACAGGATGGGTTCACCGTTTGAAAACCAGGGGAAGATCCCCATTCGATAGGCAAGCAGGAGACGCTTTAGTCGAAGATCGCCACCTACGGCAACCAAACCGCCTTCGGCGGCCATGTGCGGGGGAGGGAATACGAGCTCATCCGTCAACAAATAAACCGGCATAGATTTCGGAAACATCTGCCCGCTGGGAACGATCAGTTGTAATCAAAGGAGAGTTGATCATCCTCGAGACCAACCCGGACGCATCCGCCCTTCTCCAGGTGACCGAAAAGAATCTCATCCGATAAAGCATCTTTTATTTCTTCTTGAATCAGTCGTAAAAGAGGCCGGGCGCCATACAAGGGATCATAGCCCTTCCGGGCTAGCCAGCTTCGCGCATCCGGATCAAGCGTCAGGTTTACCTTCTTTGCATCGAGCTGTTGATTCAGTTCGGCCATGAATTTGTCGACAATTTTCTCCATTATTTCAATGGTCAGGGAATTAAAGGTTATGATGGCATCCAGACGATTTCTGAATTCAGGTGTAAAAAATTTTTCGATCGCTTTCTGACTTTTGCTCGCCTGATCCTTATGCACGTCGCCAAATCCGATCGTTTGGGCGGTCATTTCTCGTGACCCGGCGTTGGAAGTCATCATCACAATCACATTTCTGAAATCCGCTTGTTTCCCATTATTGTCCGTCAGGGTGGCGTGATCCAGGACCTGCAGCAAAATATTGAAAAGATCCGGGTGGGCTTTATCGATTTCATCCAGCAAAAGCACACTGTAGGGGTGTTTGCGGATACCGTCGGTAAGCAATCCGCCCTGGTCAAATCCGATATATCCCGGAGGGGCACCGATTAAACGCGCCACGGCATGTTTTTCCATATACTCACTCATATCGTAGCGCATGAAATGAATTCCCAGAATCATCGCGATCTGGCGTGCCACCTCGGTTTTGCCGACTCCGGTGGGCCCCGAGAACAAAAAGGAGCCTACCGGTCTACCCGGAGTTCGAAGTCCGGCACGAGAACGTTTGATTGCGGTAACAAGGGATTTCAGGGCGTCGTCCTGACCAAAAACCACACACCTCAGTTCGTCCTCGATGGATTCCAGCTTCAGCCGGTCTGGTGTCGAAACTTTGATGGCCGGTATTCCCGCCATGCGGGAAACCACCTTTTCGATATCGGCCGGATGGATTCGTTTGCGGTGAGATGGACCCTTGAGCCTGATAAAAGCACCGGTTTCATCCAAGACGTCAATGGCCTTGTCCGGCAAAAAGCGATCATTCAGGAATTTGGCGGAAAGTTCTGAGGCAGCCTTCAAAGACCCTTCCGTAAAGGTAATCCCGTGGTGTTCCTCATAACGGGATTTGAGCCCTTTGAGAATCTTAATAGACTCATCGATACTCGGTTCTCGGATTTCAATCTTTTCAAAACGGCGCGCCAGCGCACGATCTTTTTCAAAATAATTCTTGTGCTCTTCATATGTGGTGGAACCGATACAGCGCAACTCACCCACAGCCAGTGCGGGTTTTAGAATATTGGACGCGTCCATGGAACCGCCGCTGGTCGCCCCTGCGCCCACGATGGTGTGGATTTCATCGATAAACAGAACGGCGTCCTTTTTCTTTTTGAGTTCGGTCAAAACCCCTTTTAAGCGTTGTTCGAAATCACCTCGAAACTTGGTACCGGCTAAAAGCGCCCCCAGGTCGAGCGAAAAGATACGCACATTTTTTAGGATATCCGGAACTCGACCATTATAGATGATCTGCGCCAGACCTTCGACCATGGCTGTCTTGCCTACCCCGGGATCTCCCACAAAGACAGGATTATTTTTTCTGCGGCGGCACAGAATCTGCATGGTCCTTTCCAATTCCGCTTGCCGGCCGATCACCGGATCAAGCCTCCCTTCTGAAACCAGGCGCCCCAAATCGATTGTAAAATCTTTGAGCGGATCCTTTTTCTTTCGTTTTGCTGTGTCCGTTTTGACAAAACCACTCGCCCCTTCGGCCGGCGGCGCTTTTGAAATGTTATGCGAAATATACTCTAATACATCGAGACGCGTGATCCCTTCACTGCGGAGGAAATATTCGGCGTGAGACTCTTTTTCTTGAAAAATGGATGCCAAAACATCACTGACCGAAACCTCTCTTTTTTCAGAATAGCGGGCGTGGTTTACGGCTCTTTGGATGACGCGCTGAAAACCGATGGTTTGTTGCAGCACATATTCATTTCCTTCAGGAATCGGTTCCATGCGTTCGTTGAAAAAATCTTCCAGGACCTGTTTTAGGTTTTCAACATTTCCCGTGCAATTCTCAACGATCTCGATTCCTTCATCATCGTGCAGAATTGCGAAAAGGACATGTTCGATACTCACATATTCATGTCTCCGTTTCTTGGCATCGGCCACCGCAAAACCGAGCGTTTGGCTTAATTCCTTGCTAATCATTCCTTATTCCCTCTCCATCGCGCATTTAAGGGGAAAATCTCTTTCGCGGGCTAGCATATGCACCGTATCGACCTTAGTCTCAGCTATCTCAAAGCTGTAAATTCCACACAGCCCCATACCCCTTTTGTGAATATTCAGCATGATTTGCGTCGCTTCTTCCAGAGATTTTTGAAACACAAACATAAGGACTTCAACCACAAAATCCATCGTCGTGTAGTCATCATTTAATAGAAAAACCTTATACATCGGGGGTTCGAGCAATTCATCCCGAATATCTGACGAAACACTTTCTTCTATTTCGGTGCCGGTTGGGCCCATTTAACTCCCCCGTGGTCAAAACCCTATAACACCAATCTAAGATTTCTCTGTGGGAAAATCAAGGCTAAGGCGTTGTGCGCACAAACTTACCTCCCACAACATTTTTTATATTTTTTACCGCTACCGCAGGGGCAGGGGGCGTTGCGGCCAACTTTTTTTTGGCCTCTTTTAACCGGCTTACGACTTGGCGCCTCCTCCTCACCACCGGAGAACACGAGCTTTTGTTCCTGTGGACGTCGTAAATCATCGATACGTTCGGACTCACCGATTTGAATTCGGAACAAGATCTCCAGCGTTTCTTCTTTGATGCGGGAAATCATACCTTCAAACATTTCGAATCCTTCCCGCTTATAAACGACCAAAGGATCCTGTTGCGCATAGCCCCTGAGTCCGATCCCCTCTTTTAGATGATCCATGCTCAAAAGATGATCCTTCCACATGCTGTCCACCGTTTGCAGCATTACAAACCGTTCCAGTTCACGCATGTTTTCCTGGCTGATGGCAGCCTCTCTATCGTTATAGATCCGCAGAGAAGCGTCCTGGATGAGTTGGGTCAGTCCCTCGGACGTTAATCCATCCAGGCTGTCATCATCGAGTGAATCGAGGCGAAAATTATATTGCTTTAAGACGGCCTCCTTCAGGCCCTTAAGATCCCATTCGGCGGGCGGTATCCGTTCATCCGCATAAAGAGCGACGATTTCACTTCCCTTTTCAACGATCATATTTTCGGTTGTCGGTTTGAGACTCTTCCCGTCTAAGGCTTCCCTGCGTTGTTGGTAGATGACCTCTCGCTGCTGGTTCATGACATCGTCGTATTCCAGCAGCTGTTTGCGGATATCAAAATTGTGCCCTTCCACCCTTCTTTGCGCGTTTTCGATCGCTTTGCTGATCATATTGTGCTCGATGGGCTCACCTTCTTCCATCCCCAGTTTTTCCATGATTCCGGTGATTCGTTCCCCTCCGAAGATCCGTAGCAGATCATCTTCCAATGCCAGGTAGAAACGCGACGACCCCTGATCGCCCTGCCGTCCCGATCGTCCTCGCAGCTGATTGTCGATTCGTCGGCTTTCATGCCGCTCGGTCCCCAGGACATGGAGGCCCCCCAGTTCGCTGACACCCTCTCCAAGCACGATATCGGTTCCGCGCCCGGCCATATTGGTCGAAATTGTCACCGCCCCTCTCTGCCCGGCCATGGAAATAATTTCGGCTTCCTTTTCATGATTTTTGGCATTCAGGACCGCGTGTTTTATACCCCGCTTTTTAAGCTGTTTGCTCAAGCCTTCGGAAACATCAATCGATACGGTACCGACCAGAATTGGTTGGCCTTTGCGGTGGAGTTCGTCGATTTCGTCTAACGCGGCGGCAAATTTTTCTGTGCGGGTTTTGTAAATGCAATCCGGATTATCCGTGCGGATCATGGGTTCGTTTGTGGGAACCACCATCACATCGAGATCATAAATCTTTTTAAATTCAGCCGCTTCTGTATCTGCCGTACCGGTCATGCCGGATAATTTGTTGTACATCCGAAAATAATTCTGAAAAGTGATCGTGGCCAGCGTCTGGTTTTCGTTTTCGATTTTGGCGTTCTCTTTGGCCTCCAGGGCCTGATGCAGACCTTCGCTGTAACGACGGCCCGGCATCAGCCGCCCGGTGAACTCATCCACGATAATCACTTCCCCGTTTTTAACGATATAGTCGACATCCCGTTTGAAAAGCGTGTGTGCTTTAAGCGCCTGATTGATATGGTGCAGCAGGTCGATATGTTTATGATCGTATAAATTGTCGACTTTTAGAATCCTTTCGGCTTTGGCAACCCCCTCATCGGTTAAAATGCTGGCTCGAGCCTTTTCATCCACCGTGTAATCTTCTTCTTTTATCAGTTTGGGAATAAGGCCGTTGACGTGGTAATAGAGATGGGTCGACTGTTCCGCCGGACCGGAAATGATCAATGGCGTTCGGGCTTCGTCAATTAAAATACTGTCGACCTCATCCACGATAGCAAAGTTTAGCTGAGGCTGGACGAGCGAATCGTTTTCAAATTTCATATTGTCTCTCAGATAATCAAATCCGAACTCATTGTTGGTACCGTAAGCAATATCAGCCCTGTAAGCCTTCTGCCGCTCTGCGTCATCCATTCCCTGAAGAATGGTCCCCACCGATAGCCCCAGAAATCGATAAATATGTCCCATCCATTCGGTGTCGCGCCGTGCCAGATAATCATTAACGGTCACGATATGCACACCTTTGCCGGTCAACGCGTTAAGGTAAGCCGGAAGCGTTGCGGCCAGGGTTTTTCCTTCACCGGTCTTCATCTCAGCAATTTTCCCAAGATGCAGGACTAATCCGCCAATGAGCTGAGCGTCAAAATGCCGCATTTTCAAGGTTCGCACCGATGCCTCGCGTACCGTTGCAAACGCTTCGGGAAGGAGATCATCCAATGCCGACCCTTTTTCCAGGCGCTCTTTAAAAATCGGTGTCTGCGCTTTGAGCTGTGCATCACTCATCGCCTGAAAACCGGATTCGAATGAATTAATCTTTTCCACCGCGGGTTGTAGTTTTTTAAGCTCCCGCTCGTTTTTGCTTCCAAAAACCTTGGTTAAAAGCCCTAGCATAGCAAAATTCCTTTTCAATTGTTCTGCTTAATTTTATCCTAATATACACAAAAAGCCAATGGATTTATTGACGAAGACCTGAGGGTAGATTAACCGTTCGAACATGGGTACAAAAGAGGAAGGAAATAAGATTCTGATGGATCAGTTCAGGATATACTTGGCAGGATTTATCTGAATCCCGTTTAGAAGTATTTCGTAATGCACGTGAGATCCCGTAACACGCCCTGTTTTACCAATCAATGCAATCACATCACCTCGTTTTACTTTTTCGCCGCGCTTCTTTAAGGCCTTGTATATATGGCCATAGCGAGTCATCATCCCATAGCCGTGATCGATAATGAGGAGCTTTCCGAGGCCGCCTTTACGCCCGATAAATGTGATCTTACCCGCTGCCGTGGCAACGATGGGTGTCTTGAAGCGGGTCGCGATGTCGAGACCTTTATGAAATTCACGCAATCCGGTGAAGGGCGATTTGCGCCATCCAAACCGGGATGTGGTATAGCCGCGGGTGGGCCGAATCGAAGGCGTATGCGCCAGAAGATTGACTTGATTCTCTAAAAGCTTTAAAACGGTCTCAAATTCACTTTTTTGATTGGTGGAGGCTTGTTTGAGTTGATTCACCTGGGTGTTCATTTCGCGAATCAAACCACTGTCTTTTTTAGTTAAGTCAGAATGCGCTCTTAAATCTTCCGGAATCGATCCGCCGATGCCAAATAGCCCTTTTTGGTCTGCCCGCTCGCCGATCCCTGCGATGACGCGAATCTTCTTTTCAAAGCTATTCAGATCGACCAGTTTTGATTTTAATGTATTGACCTCGCCGGCAAATTTTCGAACCTGCTTGCGCTGGAACTTAATCTCTTCGAACTGATCGGCAACTCTTTTTTCCAGGATCTGAATTTTTAACAACTCGGTTTTGGCATCGTAATAGTCGGACAGAATGTACCCGGTCAGCGCAATGCCAGAGATTAAAAACAGGCTTAATACCCACAAAAAGGGTTTGGTCGCCGATATTTGCTTAACCGGCGATCCTGAATAGTTGAAAATAAAGAAAGAAACTTTTTTGCGCATCGATATTAACTGTCGGGATGTCCCTAAAGTGTAGAGAAAGACGCTTGCAGACTTTTGCGCCTCCCTAAAATAAACTCTATAATTTCAGATTGTTATTCGGGCAAGAGCACAATTTGAATTTACCTAACATGAACCCGCCCGGCTTGTCAAGGGGGTAATCTGCGATAATTATTAGAATGTTATGTTTGAATGTGTCGGGATAACCGTTCACGGGTTCACGGTTCAGAGGTTCAGGGTTGTGTTTTCTTCCTTGGCCTTGTTCAGTGGTAAACAAATACGTGATGAAACCTGGAATGACAGCACTTTCGCATCCTGAATGAATATGCAAATCGCTGAACCTTTAAACCCTGAACCATTGAACCTGTGAACGGATACAATGGTGTTATTCGATTCCAAGCTTAAATCTAAGGGACTTCAATGTGTTTTTCATCAGCATGGTAATGGTCATGGGTCCAACCCCGCCGGGCACCGGCGTAATCGACCCGGCAATTTCCTTGGCCGCATCAAAGTCAACATCGCCTTTTAAAATGGCCACTTTTTTGCCTGTCTTTTCGCTGATTTTCTCGCCGACCCGATTGACGCCCACATCGATTACGCACGCACCCGGTTTTATCCATTCCGGTTTTACAAGCCCTGGAACACCCGCCGCCACGACAAGCACATCTGCCCGCTGGCAATGCGCCGCCAGATCCTTTGTGCGCGTATGAACAATGGTAACCGTTGAATTAGCCCCGGGTCCCTTTTGAAGCATCATATTGGCGATCGGTTTACCGACGATATTCGATCTTCCGACGACAACCACTTCGGCCCCGCTGGTTTCAACGCCCGCCCGCACGATCATTTCTTGAATGCCGGCCGGGGTGCAGGGTGGAAATTTGACTTCCGAACCCCCGATCATCAACCGCCCAACATTAACCGGATGAAACCCGTCGACATCTTTGTCAGGATCAATGGCATTGAGAACTTTTTTTTCATCGATGTGCTTGGGTAGGGGAAGTTGAACTAAAATGCCGTGAATCGAATCGTCATTATTGTATTGATCGATGAGTCCCAGCAGGGTCTCCTCCGAGATATCATCGGGTTGGTTGTCCTGGATCTCTTTGAAATCGAGACGATTGGCGGTTTTCACCTTCAATGTCACATACGAGATCGAGGCCGGGTTTTGGCCGACCAAAATGGTTACCAATCCGGGAACTACCCCATGTTTTTCTTTGATCTCTTTGACTTCGGCTGCAACCTCTTCCAGAATCTGTTCCCGGATTTCGGTGCCTTTTATCAGTTTCGCTGACATTTCCATTCTCCTTTCTTAAACGTTAAATATGTCTAAACTATAAAAAATAAAACCTGCTGCAATACCTTTTTTAAGCGATATTTTGCCATCTTTTGAGGACGATTAAAATGTTTTGGTTTTCTATTGCAATTGTTGGGGGATGTCAAGCAAACACCTACGCCCCGATGCATTAAATCCAGCCAACCCTAAACCGGATACGGTATGCCGGCCAGACCGGTTCGTTCATCCAGCCCGAGCATGATGTTCATGTTCTGAACGGCTTGACCCGCCGCGCCCTTGACCAGGTTATCAATGGCCGAAAGGAGAATCAGTCGCTTATTTCGCTCATCCAATTTATATCCAATATCACAAAAATTGGTTCCCCGAACATGCAGCGTATCCGGCGATGTACCTTCGGGAAGGATGCGTATAAACGGCGCATTTTGATAAAACGATTTAAAAATATGGCGAACGTTATCCCCACCGAGCGTCTTCCTTACAGATAAATAAATGGTCGTAAGCATTCCCCGGGACATGGGAACCAGGTGGGGCGCGAATGAAACCCTCTGGGATCGACCGGTTACCTGGCTCAACACCGCCTCCATCTCGGGAATATGGCGATGGGTGGCTATTTTATAGGCTTTAAACGATTCGTTGACTTCACAGAAAGCCGTCGTAAGCGACGGGGAGCGGCCCGCTCCGCTCACTCCGGACTTGGAATCGATGATGATAAAATGTTGATCAACAACCCCTTCTTTCAGCAGGGGTATAAGCGGCAAAAGTGAACTGGTAGGGTAACAACCGGGGTTTCCAACCAGATGAGTCGCCTGGATTTTGCCAAAATTAATTTCGCAAAGACCGTAAACCGATTGGGCAAGGAGTGACTTGGCCGTGTGGGGTTGATAGGCGGCTTCATAGGCGGCGGCATCTTGAAACCGGAAGTCAGCCGAAAGATCAATGATCTTTTTATTGCGCCGCAGGAGCTCGGGGATCAGCGACATCGGGAGCTTGTGGGGCAGTGCCGTGAAAATCATATCTGCCCGCTCACATACGCGCTCTACATCATATGCCTCGCACTCAAGATTAACAATCCCCGCCATGGCCGGATAAACGCTCGCAAAATTTTCTCCGGCATAGTTACGCGATGTCAGAATTGACAGTTCAACCTCAGGATGCCCGGCCAGAATCCGAACCAGTTCAGCACCCGCATAGCCGGTTGCTCCGATAACACCCACGTTTATCATTATCCCTCCTTACCTTGAACCCCTGAGAGTCAAAACTCGTTTAGATGTTAGGGGTTTCATTTTTGATCGTGTTCGACTCTCTCTATCCTATGGCTGACAAATTTCAAATACCACCCTTTCCAGAATCAGCGTGGGATTTTGCCCTGTGGATTTGAGCCGTAAATCGGCTTCGGCCAGCCGCTCGAGGCCGCGGATGAGATCTTCCTTGGAAAAATTCTCAGATTGTAAAAACGAACGATAAACAGGGTAAGGATTACCCGGACTTTTGAGTATCTGCAAATCCGTGTCCTTTGCGGCGGATTCTCTCTTCCCTCGGCCGGATTTCTTTTCATTACCGCCATTGGATGCGGTATTCGTTAAAATTTGCCAATCGGAAAACACCTTTTTCAGATCGGCATCATCTTTTTGAACCACAGGCACCACCTTGGTTTTAAACTGAGCAAATGTTGTGCCCGCATGCCACATACGCTTTTCGAGACGCTCGGTCAAGCCTTTGATACGAAGGAGTTTTCGGGTTTGATTCATTATGGCGGCGAGGGCTTGGAGGGGATGAACGCCGCCGGCAAAAAGAGATTTTAATCGATACAGCGCTTTTTCGAGATCACGATCTGCAATGGCATTGGTGAATGCATAGATCGGATCCAATTTCGTTCGCGTCAAAACCGCTTCGGTATCAGCAACCGTTATTTGCTTTCGATCACCGACATAATTTACCAGCTTATCGAGGTTGTTCGTAAAGGTGAACAGATCAAATCCGGTTTTTTCAGCCACGGCATGATAGGTGGCCTTGTCCATGGTTTTGCCGGCTTTGGAAAGAATTTGACGCGCCTGATCTTTTAATACCTCTTCCTGAACCGCACGCTCCGCCTTGCGTCCCCCCTGAGGAACGGCACAGTCAATGACCAATCCTTTTTGGGTCATTATTTTATACAGATTTCGCCGTTTATCGACGCTTTCGGTTGCAATAATGAGGGTGTTGTCTTTTGGGAATCCTTTGACGATTGCATTTTCGAGCGCTTTTAGAGGACCTTCACGTTCCGGCACCTTCTGGTCGTTATCAATGCAATAATCGACCACTTCTTTTATCCATTCGTCCGGTTGCAACAGATCCGTTTCTGCCTTAGATAGCATTTTCCAATCAGTTCCCATGCACTCTTCGAGCGCGATTCCAGCTAAACCCAAAAAACTCAGAAAATACCGCCCTGCCCGGCGCATATCATCATTCGCACGGGCTTCCTTCGATTTGGACAGAAGAATTCCTTTATCCTGGCTGGAATAGAAAATCCGTGCATCCTGAATAGCGACGATTTTGGGAAGAGACAAGAGTGAAAAGGTATTCAGCCTTTCGATGGCCCCATAAATATTCTCATCGCCTCCTTCCACAACCTCATATTGGAGGTTTCGATTTAAGGCATCGGGTACTAAGGCATTAAGGAGTTGTTCCCGGGCTGTTTTACAGAGCATCTCTTCTCCGTAAATCAGATATGCGGGAACCCGCCATTCGGAAGCGGGTTGGCTGAAGCAGCGCTCAAGTTCACGGTAGTGAATTTTAGACATCTTTGGTATCGGTGCACCTAGACCCGTTCTCTTTTTAGGATCAGATGATAGATAAAAATAATTACCCCGATAGAAACCGCGCTGTCGGCAATGTTAAAGGCAGGCCAATGCAGATCCTTAATATAAAAATCGAGAAAATCGATCACCTTGCCGTAACGGATCCTGTCGATCATGTTGCCGATCGCACCTCCGAAAATTAGGGCTAATCCGGAAGCGAGTAGGGGTTTTGACTTTGGCGTATCGAGGTAAAAGTAGAGTATCAAACCGGTTGCCAAAGATGCGGCAACGATAAAAATGGAATACCTCCATAGGGGGCTGTAATTTGCCAAAAACCCAAAGGCACCGCCCGGGTTCTGGATGTGCGTCAGGTTAAACATACCCGGCAGGACCTCAATCGATTGATAAAGTGGAAGTCGGTGTAAAATGACGGCTTTGGCTATCTGATCACAAAAAATGACCAGACCGGCGATAACGGCAAGTTTTATATATTTGTTTTTCAACAACCCTGGTCGCCAGTTTTCATTGTTTCAAGTGCATCACGACAGCGGCCGCAGATGGTCGCATATGCGGTGCTTTCTCCGACATTCGCTGAATGTTTCCAGCAGCGTTCACATTTCTCTCCCCCGGCAGGTTCAATCCTGATCGAAAGGCCCCTGAGCTCTTCACTGATATAGGCGTCTTGCAGGAGTTCTCCCTTTTTGAGGCTGGCTTCCGAAACGATGAAAAGGGTGCTTAGATTCTCTGCATAAGGCTGAATTCGATCATATATCGATTCTGAAGCGGAAATGATGACGGCCGCATCCAGCGGATGGCCGATCAGCTTTTGGCTTCTTGCAATCTCAAGCGCCTTGGTCACTTCGCTGCGCACCTCTAAAAGGAAATGCCATCGCTTACCCAGGTTCTGATCGTGCCATTTTTCATTTGCGTTCGGAAACAACGCAAGATGGACACTCATCCCTTTATGGTTGCCTGCCGGCATATGCTGCCAGATTTCATCGGCCGTAAACGTTAGAATCGGAGCCATGAGCCTGGTCATGCC
This sequence comes from uncultured Desulfobacteraceae bacterium, assembly GCA_964530095.1. GTDB lineage: Bacteria > Desulfobacterota > Desulfobacteria > Desulfobacterales > CAZHA01 > CAZHAH01. The sequence continues at coordinate 21,297 of CAZHAH010000027.1, forward strand.
GTCGAGCAGGTGGTAGAGGGCCGTTTGAGCACTTCGTCTGGGTTGTGAGTGCGCCGGAGATGTGTAAAGTCGGTCTTTTAAAACATCCAGGTAAAAGGCCGAAAGATCGAGGGTGCAATAATTATACAGGGAGTGATAGACGACATGATACTCATAGTTGTCATAGGCGTCCAGAATACGGGTGCACAATTCCTGGAATCGATGCAGGGCGTACCGGTCAATTTCAAGCATCGCCTCATAGGCCAGCGCATCGTTTTGCGGATCAAAGTCATTTATATTTCCAAGCATAAACCGGCAGGTGTTCCGAATCCTCCGGTAGGCGTCGCTCAATTGCTTCAAGATGTTTTCAGAAATGCGCACGTCATCGCGATAGTCGGTGGCCGATACCCACAGTCTCAAGATCTCGGCCCCATAACGATCAATCACTTCACCCGGCAACACGATATTCCCCACCGATTTGGACATTTTCTTGCCCGCTTCATCCACCGTGAATCCATGGGTCAGCACCGCCCGATAGGGTGCTTTATCCCGTGTTCCCACCGCCGTCAGGAGGGCACTGTGAAACCACCCCCGATGCTGGTCACTGCCTTCCAAATACAAATCGGCCGGCCATCTGAGGTAGTCGCGTTCTTCCAGCACGGCCGCATGGCTCACACCCGAATCGAACCAAACATCGAGGATGTCATCCTCTTTGATGAATGTGGTATGTCCGCACTGCGCGCAGGCCGCATTTGACGGAAGAAGGTCTTGGGACTCACCTTCGAACCACGCATCTGCGCCATGGCTTTCAAAAAGTGCAAAAATGCGGTCATTTAATTCCGGATCCATCAGAACGGTCTCACATTTCTCACAGTAGAACACCGCGATGGGAACGCCCCAGGCCCGCTGCCGTGAAACGCACCAGTCCGGTCGGCTTTCGATCATTCCGTAAATGCGCTCCCGACCCCAGTGAGGAATCCATTGGACTTGATCGATTTCGGCCAGTGATTTTTTTCTTAATTGCGTCTTGTCCATAGATATAAACCACTGCGGTGTTGCCCGGAAGATAACCGGCTCCCGACAGCGCCAGCAGTGAGGGTAAGAATGTTCGATAGCCGTCTCGCCCACAAGAGCCCCCGTTTCCTTCAGTTTGGCGGTGATTTCAGGGTTGGCATCAAACACGAATTGGCCCCCGAAAAGGCCGACATCATCGGTAAAACACCCATCATCATCGACCGGTGAATAGACATCGATATCATAGGCGAGTCCTACCTCATAATCCTCGCGCCCGTGGCCGGGAGCCGTGTGCACACATCCGGTTCCGGCCTCGAGGGTCACGTGATCTCCAAGGATAACTAAAGAATCCCGGTCATAAAGCGGATGCAAGCAACGCTTGTGTTCCAGATCCGCGGCCCTGATTTCGGTCAGAATCGCATAATCGGAAATCCCAAATGACTGCATCGCCGTCTGGACCAAATCCCGGGCCAGAATGAAAACCTCTTCGTCCCCCACATCGACGGCGGCATAGACAAAATCAGGATGAAAGGCAATTGCCAGGTTGGCCGGAATGGTCCAGGGAGTCGTCGTCCAAATGACCACATAGACCTTTTTTTGACCTAAATTCGGAATCAGACCGCCCAAATCGTCTTTTAATAAAAATTTGACCGAAATCGAAGGTGACGATTCATCGTGATATTCAATCTCCGCCTCGGCCAGTGCGGTTCGGCATTTGGAACACCAGTAGATCGGCTTTTGGCTCCGGTACAGGCTGCCGTCCTGCGCGAATTTCCAGCATTCCCGAGCGATAATCGCTTCGTATTTGTAATTCATGGTCAGATAGGGATTGTCCCACTCGCCCCCGACGCCCAACCGTTTAAACTCATCGCGTTGAATATCGATGTATTTTTCGGCATATTGGCGGCAAAGGCGTCGGACCTGCGCCTGGGAAAGATTTTGCTTCTTTGATCCGAGCTCCTTATCCACGTTGTGTTCGATGGGCAGACCGTGACAGTCCCAGCCCGGAACATATATGGAATCAAATCCCGCCATTTGTCTTGAACGAACGATGAAATCTTTCAAGACTTTATTGAAGGCGGTACCGATATGAATATTCCCATTGGCATAGGGGGGGCCGTCATGCAGAATAAACCGCTTAAGCCCTTTTGATGTCGATCGAATATTTTCATATAAAGACATTTCTTCCCATGCTTGCAGACGTTCCGGTTCCCGCTGTGCCAGGTTCGCTTTCATGGGGAAGGTCGTCGAAGGGAGATTTAGCGTTTTTTTATAATTCATTCGAATCCTCCAGAATCACATTTTAAACAGTGAGAACTATGCTTAATTGAGGAATCTGTCAAGCGCGAAAAAATCAACCTTACATTGCGCCCGGGTCTTCCTCTTTTGAAATTTCTATCAAGTAGCGGCCGTACCCATTGCCTTTCATATCCGATGCCTGCGCCTGCAACTCTTCACGTCCGATGTAGCCCAGACGATAGGCAATTTCCTCTACACAAGCGATCCTCAGTCCCTGTCGCTCCTGGATGGCCTGAACGAAACTGGAAGCCTGCGCCAGGGCTTCATGGGTTCCCGTGTCAAGCCAGGCAAAACCTCTCCCCAAAAGCTCCACTCTCAGTTGACGACGCTTTAAATAGATCAAATTCAAGTCGGTAATTTCCAATTCCCCCCGCGCCGAAGGTTTGAGACTTTCGGCAACCTCGATAACGCCGTTGTCATAGACATAAAGCCCCGGCACGGCGTAATTCGATTTGGGCTGCTTTGGCTTTTCCTCAATTCCGATGACCCGGCCTTCCGAATCAAATTCGACCACGCCGTAGCGCTGCGGGTCCCGTACCAGATAGCCAAAGATCATTCCGCCTTGTGTGAGTGACGCCGCCCTCCTTATGGTATCGGTCAGCTGGTGTCCGTAAAAAATATTGTCTCCCAAAATCAAGCACACCCGGTCATCGGCAATAAAGGATTTCCCGAGAATAAACGCTTGCGCCAGCCCTTCGGGGCGCGGTTGTTCCACATAGGTAAAGGAAAGCCCCAGATGCGAGCCATCACCCAGCAGCGATTCGAATTTGGGCAAATCCTCCGGAGTAGATATAATCAGAATCTCGCGAATACCGGCCAGCATAAGGACCGACAGAGGATAATAGATCATCGGTTTGTCATAGACAGGCAAAAGTTGTTTGCTGACAACCCGGGTAATGGGGTAGAGCCGTGTTCCCTCTCCTCCGGCCAGAATAATTCCCTTCATGTATGATTTTCCTTTTCCAGTAATCCTTATTATATTGGACTCACCGGGCTCCTTTTGCAGCCTGACCCGCCTGGGCTCATAAAGCCATTGAACCGACCGCCAGATAGCTATATTTCTTATCTGTCAGATCTTCGAAATCCGGGATCATGCGCCGCCCGTCCATCACTAAATATGGCGGCTCGGTGGTCTCTTCGATGGTTCGGGACAGGCCCCTGAATTCTTCACAATCCGAAGAAATAAAAAGGGCGTCAGAGTTCTTGAGGGCCTTCCTGGCGGTATGCATGTATTCAATCTTCTTAAAAAGAATATTCTTAGATGGGTTAAATACGGCCTTCGCCGTTTCGTTGGCCAGGGGGTCGTAGGCCTTTATTTGAGCCACGCCTTTCCCCAGCAGCGACTCCACCACTTTGATAGAAGAAGCGTCGCGCATATCATTGGTGTGTTTTTTAAACGCCAATCCCAAAACCGCTACAGTCTTGTTGTTGAACTCAAAATCGGCTTCCGTGATGGCTCGATCGATAAGGTATACCTTTTGGTATTCGTTCACTTCGTATGAAGCTTCCAGCATCTTGGTGCTCACATTAACGCCACGAAGCTGATTGATAAGGGACGCAATATCTTTTCCAAAACAGCTTCCCCCCGCACCGTTGCTGACAAAAGACCCCCAGGTACTGATTCGATCGTCTGCGGTGACACCCAGCCGCAGATCATCGATTTTGATGTTCGGAAATTTTTCGCCGATTTTGGCGCCGACTCCGTTCCAAAAGGATATGTATGTCAGGAGCATCGTGTTGGCCACATATTTTATGGCCTCCGCCGTTTCCGGAGTGGTTTCGATATATTTAATACGGACATGATGGACGAATTGTGAATAGACTCTCTGGAGAATATTAAAATCCTCTGCATGGTCGCACCCGACGACCACCCGATCCGGCCGCCTTGCTTGTGAAACAGCCGAACCCTCCGCCAGGAACTCCGGATTCGAAGCAACGCCAAAATTGTTTACGCCGTGACGTTGCATGATTTGGTCCATGTGCCGTGCCGTCCCGATCGGGACGGTACTTTTATTCACAAACACGATCCTGCGCAGATCTTTACGTTGGGTGGCAATCTGAGCCAGATACTCCGCGGCTGCATCAAAATATGTCAGGTTTGTGGATCCATCCAAGTTGGATGGCGTCGGCAAACACATAAAGACCGCATCCGTGCCCTCAAATATCGGCTCAAGCTCGGCTGTAAAATAAAGATGGCTATCGATGGTTTCGCGGATAATGTTTACCAGGCCCGGTTCATTGACATACTTTTCAATTTTTTCCGATTGACCGCTTGAAAATTCCTCAATCTTATCAGTATCATTATCATAGGCATACACCTCATGCCCGTACTCGGAACATACGGCGGCATGCACGAGTCCGACATATCCGGTTCCAACTACAATAATTTTCATCTTACCCCCTCAATTTATCAATTCTTTAAAGACTGTTCTGGCAGCCACAGGTTGTTTGCAACATTGTGGGAAGTCTGAACTTCTATAGCACCAAAAGTGAGCTGTTCCAAGTTTGATTTTTGCAAGACCATTCATTTTGATAAATACCTGAATAAAAACAAGGAAAAACATATAGGCTTTCAGAAATTAAATTTCACAAGGCTAGAGGGAGGAAGCCGTATTGTAATACTGCGACGACCGATAACGCCGTGAAATTCAATTTCTGTAGGCATATAGGATTCCGTTCGATTTCCAAGGGGCCGGAATGCAATTCGCTAAAACGACAGCTTGATTTAGGGGAGTAGCGATAGTATATTCATATTGAGGCAAACCAGAAATTTTTACGAGAACCTCGAGTCTTCAATTTTGTTCTTGTCCCTAACCCTGAACGTTGAACCCAGAACCCGTGAACGGTTACCCAACAAAGGTAAAAAACTGGTGGATCGACAAACCATAGATGATGTGATGGCCAAAGCCTTTAGCAAGGTAGCGGGGCTTGTAAAAGCAAGCCCTCTTCCAAAAGACGACCACCAAAAAATATTGGACATTGAACAGGAAGCGGAAAAAAATGCGTTTATGGGGTTCGGTAATGTTCTCAATGCCGGTGTGCGGGAAGTTTTGACTTGCAAGTTGATTTATGTCGCCCTGACCAATATGGATTTTGATTGGGGCTGCCAACCCAGTTTGGTTATAAAAAAAGGACCCGAGCTGGTGGGTGAGGAGGTTCGGGACAAAGAACGCCTTACTGAATTGTCCAATCGGAAAGATGTCTGGTTTATGCACCAAAATTTTGTTATTTATAAAAATAGAATCTCTTTTCCCCAAGATTTAATGAAAAAAATCTGTCATTTTGAAATTCCGGGCCTTTTGGCGGATTGGTGCCAGGTAGAAGATGAGAATTTTAAATACAATTCCATTATCTATGCAAACCCGAGTACACTTGGCGATTCTTTTTTAAAAAAACAATATTTCAATGGAATCAACCAAAAAGGATTGGGAACGATTCTCATCGGAATCGACTTGTAATAAACCTTGCTGAACCGCAATAGCGAGCGCATTCCCCGTAGCTTGCTGCGGGGAACTTCAATAATTGAACTACTCCTGATGGAGAATTTCATCGCGCACAACCCCCTCTAAATGCGGGAATTCGTCCGTCATATGAGGCAGGTACATGGCCTGAAGGAATTGCTCCTGGAAGTCCTTTTCCAGCGTGAGTTCGACATACTCTACGTTCCGGGAGACCCAATTGGCCTCCTCCCTTTTCTCTCGGTTGAGGAGCGCTGCCCTGGCCCCGTCTCCGGCCGCATTCCCCACGGAGGTGACCTTTTCTAGTTCGCAGTCTGGAAATAGTCCCATGATCAGCGCTTTTTGCGGATCCACGTGTGTCCCGAAGGCTCCTGCGATCTTCAGTTTGTCCACCTTATCCATGCCCATACGACGCATCATGAGTTTACAGCCGGCATAGAGAGCAGCCTTGGCGAGTTGAATCTGCCGAATATCTTTTTGGGTAATCACGACGTCTTTGCCTATTGATGTCTCTTTTTTCCAGGCCACCACGAATTCAAGAATATTACTGTCCGCATTTCTCCTGAATCGCTTTGATTTATGATTTTTGCTGAAGGCCCCGCTTTTGGATATAACGCCGGTACGAAAGAGCTCCGCAAACAGATCAAGTACACCGGAGCCACAGATACCTTTGACTTGCATTTCCTCAGGTTCTGAATACATGCGCCAGACCTTTCGGCCGATGACCTTGTAGTCTACCTCGTGTGTTTCAGGATCGATCATGATCCGTTCAATGGCTCCCGGAGCGGCCCGCATTCCAAAGGTAAGCTGAGCCCCCTCCAGGGCAGGTCCGGTGGCACATGACGAGGAGATAAGCTTATCTTTGTTGCCCAAAACCAATTCCCCATTGGTTCCGATATCGATAATGAGCTGAACTTCCTCCTTAGTGTAAGGCTCTTCCGTAATAAGCACACCCACGTTATCAGCACCCACAAAGCCTGCCTCATTGGGCAGTTGGTGGACATAAGACCCGCTGCTGGCCTTAAGGCCCAGATCACGGGTTTTGATATTAAGGCCCCGGCAAACAACCGGAGGAAACGGAGAAACACCCATATGCTCGGGATCAAGCTGAAGAAGGATATGATGCATGGCCGTGTTACCGACAATCGTCAAATCCTCAATGTCTTCAATCTTTAGGCAAAAGTATTCCTTGCTCTCTTCCGGGCTGGCGATCCCTTCCTCACCGGATCGATCTCTTTTGCTATCTTTTTTAGGGGGAGGATGAGTAGATTTGACCGCTTTATCGAGAATGCTATTCAATCCGTCGATAATGTCATCACTCATTTTGCGGAGTCCCTCAGGGTTCATGGTATGATAGGTAATTCGGCTCATCACATCCTCGCCGTACTTGCACTGGGGATTCATGAGCAACTGGGTATCCAGGACCTCCATTGTACTAAGATTACAAAGATAACCGGCAACGGTCGTGGTCCCGATATCAATGGCCATCCCATAATGGTCCTTGGCCTTACCCGGTCTCACGCGAATGATCTCCTTATCCATCCATACACTTACCGTTATCTCCCATTTCCCTTGTCGTAGAACATTGGGGAGTTTCCTCAGGGCGTGGAAATCTATTTCAAGATTATCCAAGCCAAATCCCTTCTTAAGTTCTACACAAACACGCTCAAAGTCATCCGTCGTATCTTCAAATGTGGGTGCTTTAACCTTGACATGGTAAAGCTTAACCGCAGGATTATGGTCGATGTGTATCTCCCTAGCAGCCTTGCTGACCACCGGCTTGCCGGCCATGGATTCCTCAGGTACGAAGATGAGCACATCCCCTTGAAGCCGGGTGCAACAGCCCAGGCGGTAACCTTCTCTTTTTTGTGCCTCGTTTATAAATTTTGCTTCTTCTTCCATCATGGAAGACACGTTCTTAGCGGATGAATGGATCCCGAGTTTCTGGAAATGGCCTTCCTCTATGCGCACCTTGCATTTTCCGCAAATCCCTTTCTCGCCACAGAGATTTTCAAGATCCACGCCAAGCTCTCGGGAGGCCTCAACGATCGTCACGCCTTTTTTGACGTCACCCCTGGTACCCGATGGTTGAAAAATGACTTTTACTTTTTCCACCCAACCTCCTTTTACTCCTAAAAATAAAGGGGCCTAGCCGCTTATTTTAACATACCGGCCAGGCCCCTTTAAATCAAACGATCCATACCATTGATCGTAATTTCCGGTGCCTGTTTGAGTCCATATAAAATTTTCGGCAGCTATTACCCCAACTTACCATATTTGTGCGTCGCGGCCATGAGGGCCTTCATATTTTCTTGAGGTGCACTGGGGAAAATGTCACACCCCGGCCAGATGGCGTTGACACCGTTGGCGACAGCCTCTTTCACGGCATTGTCCACATCCTCCGGCTTTCCGGTTACAATCACCTTATATGGATCAATATTCCCCAGGATACATACATCGGGGCCCAGCTTTTGGCGTGATTCAGCCACGTCGTTCACCTGGTCTACGCTGACGGCATCTGCCCCGCACAGGGCCATCTCCTCAACAATCGTATTGGTATCTCCACATATGTGCAGGATTTTGGGCGATTCCAAGCCATTGAAAACTTCCTCCAGGTGGGGCCGAATAAGGGTTTTAAAAATACGCGGGCTCAATATATCAGGTCCTGCCCCCATCTCGCGGACGGTAATATAGTCTGCCCCCGCTTCTCTGTAGATCTTCGCTATTGCGACGAGCACCTCCGATAGGGTGCTCAGCACTTCATCTACCAGGGCTTTCTTCTTGAATGCCGTCTTGGCCAAATCTCCGATATCGACAAGCTGTCCGGCCAGGGTATAAGGCCCCAGCACCCATGCGCCGATTGCCACCTGCTCGCCGATCTCTTCTTTTAACTGGCGAATGGCATCTACCACTAATGGAATCCGTCCTGCCTTTGCCAAATCCGAGGGGATCTGGAGGTCCAGATCCGCTACTGTTTCCGACACCTTTTTGGTTATTGTCGGATAAACGATATCCGTGTGATGGGAGTAAAAGTTGACACCGGCCCCCAAGGCTTCGGCCTCGACCCCCATATCAAATGGGACCACGGCACATTCAAGGCCGAAGAGTTGCGGTGTGGACGCAGCCATACTGGCCATTTTATTGGCGTCCACGTGTATCTCGGCAAAATTCCAGCCATATTTTTCGAGTCCGTGTACGGTTACATTCCCATAGCCACTGAAGACAGGAAGACGATCGATCTCTTCCCGCGCAAAAAACTTAAGGACTCTCTCTTTAGAGCTGAGTTCTGTGTTCATATTTTATTTCCCTCCTGTTTTGTGAAAGTTCTGCCCTTTTGGGCGGACAATTTCATTGCGGTTTGGTCTACTTCTTTTGCGGTAGAATGTGATTTAAATTTGGAAACTTATCCTTCATATGGGGGATCCACATAGACTTGGCAAACGTCTTTTCAAAGTCCGGATTCACCGTAAGCTCTATGTATTCCACCTTCCGGGCAAACTCATCAGCCTCCTTGCGTTTATCAACGTCAAGGAGGGCCATGCGCGCCCCATCACCCGCGGCATTCCCCACGGAATAGACATTCTCCGGTTCACAGTCGGGGAACATCCCCAGTACCGCTGCCGATTGCTTGTCGATGTAACTTCCAAAGGCGCCGGCCAAAACGACCTCGTCTACCTTCTCCACTCCCAGGGTTTCCAGCAGGATCTTACTCCCGGCATACATTGCCCCCTTACCCAACTGGATGGCCCTGATGTCGTCCTGACAAACGACCACATCCTGACCGATTGAAGTCTCCTTGGCCCAGGCGATAACATACTCATACTGGTCGTCCGCCTGACGCAGGCGAGGCTTGGATTCATCCTTTAAAAACCGCCCTGTTTTATCGATAACACCCGCCAGGAAAAGCTGGGGGATGGCATCGATTATCCCTGATCCACACAGCCCCTTGGCGCCCACGTCCTCCGGTTCCATCTCGGTATTCCATCTGTTTTCATCAATAATCTTGTAGCGGACATCCTTGGTTTCCGGATTAATTTCCACCTTTTCAATGGCTCCCGGCGCCGCGCGCATACCGAACTTCAACTCGGCACCCTCAAAGGCAGGACCGGTGGCGCAAGATGCCGAGATAAGCATCTTTTTATTGCCGAAGATGATCTCACCGTTGGTTCCGATATCAATAATAAGCTTTATTTTATCCTGTTTGTAAGGTTCTTCGGCAATGAGCACTCCCACATTATCGGCTCCGACAAAGCCGGCCTCGATGGGAAGCACATGGATATAGGCCCCCGGGGAAATCTTAATCCCCACGCCCCGGGCTTGGGCCACATCGGAGGATTCCTTCTGAGCAAAAACGCCGCAGTGAAGACAGCGCTGTGATTCCTGTTTGCCCATCGGCTCCTCATAGCCCAGCTCGACCTCGGCCAGCCCTTTGCGCTTCTCCAGTTCAAGCAAGGGTGTCGCCTGTCTCACCTCTTTCACCACACCATCCTTTGGCACCTCTTCAATTCGTTGCAGGGGAGCCGGCCTGGATTCCTTAACATCCATTCCGGCCAGATAAAGTTCAACCGAAATGGCGGCTTCCTTGCCGCTTGCCACGGCACCGATGACGTCAGCCGGCCCGGAAGCCACATCACCGCCGACAAAGACCCCTTCAATGTTTGTCTCCAGGGTGGTCTTGTCTGCTTTGATAATACCGGAGGGGTATTTTTCCAGTCCGGCAAAGTCTTTCTCGTCCGGTTTCTGACCAATGGCAACAATCACAGTGTCCGCCTGTATGGTGGGGGAAGGATCGTCGGAAAATTGAGGCGCAAACCTTCCTTCCGAATCGAGCACGGAGACGCAACTTGAAGTTTCCAAGGCGGTGACCCGGCCATCTTCAGCCACGATCCGGGCGACTCCGAGATCCGGATGCACTATCACGCCTTCTTCCGCGGCCTGTGCGATTTCCAGATCCTGGGCCGGCATTCGGTCCGCGCAGGTCAGGTCGGTGGATTCCAGACAAATCAGGTTGACTTGGCCGGCGCCAAGCCGTAGGGCCAGCCTGGCGGAATCGATGGCCACGCTTCCACCTCCGATGACCGCCACCTTTTCACCCAGATCGACCTTTTGACCGGTATTCGCCTTTTTAAGAAAATCAAGCGCATGGATGATACCCTGAGCGTCTTCATCAGGAATTTCCAGTTTCAAGCTTGTCCAGGCGCCCGTACCTAAAAAGATCGCCTTGTACCCCTGTTTGAAAATACTCTCAATGCTTTCCACTCGGGTATTCGTCTTTATCTCAACACCCAATTCCTCAATATAGCTGATCTCGTCATCCAGTATCTCCTTGGGTAGCCGGTATTCGGGTATGCCATAACGCATCATTCCGCCGCACTCGGGTGCCGCCTCAAAAACCGTCACCGGATATCCGTTTTTGACCAGTTCATAGGCGCAGGCAAGCCCGGCCGGCCCGGAACCGACGACAGCTATCTTTTCCGCTTTTGTCTTCTCGATGGGCGTCGCTTTTTGTCGGCCTTGCTTGAACTCGTAATCGGCCACAAAACGATGCAGAGAGCGGATGGAAAGCGGATCTTCCACAAGTTTCCTTTCGCATTCCGTTTCACAGGGATGGTTACAGATACGCCCAAGCGCTCCGGCAAAGGGAATAGCCATTCTAACCAGCTCGAGGGCTTCCTTGTGCTTGCCCTGGGCGATGAGGTACAGGAAGTCCTGTCCATTGACCCCTGCCGGACATGCGACCTGGCAGGGCGGGTAGATACCTTTGCCTGTGACTTCGGCCTCCGGTGCTATCTTGAGTCCAAAGTCCCGGGCTTTAATATCGATTGAGTGATGCAGTGCGGGTGGGAAAGGGGAACGACCGATATATTTGGGATCGGTATTCAGGTAAATATGGTGCATGCAGGTATTGCCCACGATGGACATATCGACGATATCCTGTCGTTTTATACCCACTGCGGATGCGACCTCTTCCGCAACTCCGTTGAGACCGTCAATGATGGCGCCGTTTAGGATCTCAAGACCGTTTGGGTTGGTCATGGTGAAACTGATGCGCGACATGACGTCTTCGCCATATACCACCTGCGGGTTCATCATGGAGCCGGTCGTCAGAACTTTGCCGTCCGTCAAATCACAAAGATAGCCGGCAACTGTGGATGTACCCACATCCACCGCAAGACCATAGACTTTGTCGACACGCCCGGGCTCAACTTTGATGATCTCCTTATTATGCCAAACGGTTACGGTTATCTTCCACTCACCTTCACGCACGGCGTTTTGGAGATCCATGAGCGCGTGATAATCGATAGAAAGGTTACTCAGGTTATACTTTTTTTCAAGTTCGTTTTTAACTCGCTCCAGGTCGCCAAGCGTATCCTCCAGGGTCGCCTTTACAAGCTCCACATAATACTTCTTTACGGCCGGGTTCAGCGTCATGGGTCTGTCGGTGGCCGCTTTGCGAACGACCTGTTTACCCATCCGGCTCTCCTCGGGAACGAAGAGGACCACATCACCCAGTATCTTTGTCTGGCAGGCCAGACGGTAGCCTTCTTCCTCCTGCTGGAGGTTAAAAAACTTTCTTTCCGTCGGCCCCATGGGTGAAAGATTTTCTCTTGTTGAGGTGATCCCGTACTTTTCAAAATTCCCTTCTTCGATCCTGACTTTGCATGTGCCGCAGATGGCCTTTTCGCCGCATACGCCTTCAATGTCGACACCCAGCGCCACCGAGGCCTCTTTAAGGCTCATCCCTTTGCCGATGTAGCCTCTGCACCCCGATGGCTGAAAAATGACCAAATATTTTTCTTCCTCATTTCCTGACATACTTCATTCCCTTTCGATATATTGTGGTTGAGTATCGTTACCGGTTGATGAATCCCATGCCGGCTTTTCAGTATGGATACAATCACCGTTTTGAGCCTTTAACTCGATTTAGCTTCTTCTTCTTTCAGCATCTTAATCAGCTTGATCGCTTCATCAACCGCAGTTCCGGCACTGTCTGCATAGCCGTCAGCGCCGTACGTTTCTACAAGTTCCGGGGTTATGGGTGCACCACCCAGCATGATGCGGACGTTGGGGTTTTTCTCTTTCAGTTTCTTTACAATTTCCGGCATAGCCACCATACTGGTGGTCATCAACGCTGAGAGACCCACGATGTCACAATCGGTCTTCATCTGCTCTTCTAAAAATTTTTCCAGCGGCACATCCTTTCCAAGGTCATGCACGGTCCATCCGGCCACATCGAACATCATCTTGATCAGGTTTTTACCGATGTCATGCACATCACCCTCAACCACACCCAGGACGATCGAGCCTTTTGCCTCGGATGTTCTTCCCGAGGCCTTGATGGCCGGCCTTAAAACATCCAGCCCGGCATAGAGCGCATCCGAGCAAAGCAGGAGTTCAGGGACAAAGTACTCCTTTTTATTGTACAGATCTCCCACCTCTATCATCCCATCGGCAATCCCTTCCATGGTTGCGCGAAATGGATCCACACCTTCCTCCAGGGCAGTTTTGCACCACTCCGGAACTCCGTCCTCGTCATAGTTTATCAGGGCCTGGCGAATCTCGTTTATGATTTCCTGTGTTCTTTCTTCTGTAGCCATTTCAAACCTCCTTATGTATTTATTTTTGCGTTCTGGGTTCAGGGTTGTGGGTTCAGGGTTTTTGGTTAAAGTTATGGGCCCGATGTTAACCTTTGAACCTATGAACCCCTGAACATTGAACCTTTTCTAAGTGATCGACTTAAGTTGTTCAACAAAATCGGGGAACAACTTGTAAAGCGGGTGATCTTGGTCCTGGGGCAATTTTTTTGTCTCGGCGAAGGCCGCCGTGGCCAGAAATGCATCCGCCATCGCCACCGCCGGAAAGATCCTGGTTGCGCCGGCCATAGGCCCGGAAAATATCATGTCGTGGTACATGAACGCAGACAGGGCCTCCAAACCGGCATCGGCAGCAGACCAGCCTTTAAAACCCCACAGTTCCCGGGCTTTTTGCCACATATACGAGCCGTTGCTTGGTGCGCTGGCACCCGGAAAACCCCATTTTTCCTTGATCATCCGGTTTGCAATACCGCAAAAGGCCGTGGCCGGCCCGTTCATCACGGAAGTGTCGACAAAAATGCTTTCAAATTCGGTCCCTACCTTTTCGATAGCGTCCAGAATCCTCTGCGTACCGCTGATGCGGCCACTGGGCATTTGGTCTTCCTGATCAAAGGCCACCAAAAGCACGTGCTTGACACCCAGTTGAGATATTTCGCGGATTTCCGTTTCAAGGTCTTTTTCCCAAACCGTCAGGCTGTTGTAGAACATGCGGTCTAATAGACCCTTTTCCGCACAGTAAGCCGCCCCTGCCAATTTGGGCTTCATGACCCAGGCGTCGATGCAAAACGGCATGTCGCTGACGGAGGCAACGAAATCAATGTATGTTTCAAATTCCTGCCCCGTATTGGCGACGATGTCGGCCATTCCGGGGATGCCGGTTTCTTCTGTCAATCGGTCCTGGGTTTTCAGCAGTTCCTCGGCCCGCTTTTGGTCAAACCCTTCCTTACGCTTTCCTTCAAAGACCTTGTCTCCTTTTTGGAAGATGGAAGAACAGACCACCGTCGGGTACTCTCCCGGTTGCCCTCCAAACTTCACCCCTCCTACCTCACAAACTTTTTGCTCGGTTTCTAATTTAAACATATATAACCCTCCCTCAATGAAAGTTAAAGAATGATATGAATTTCCTTGTTAGAGTGCATTTGGGAATTTGAGCTACCATCCGCAAACAAGTTTGGTCATACTTATAAACACTGTCTAAGACGTTTACAATGGTCTATTGGTTGATTTTTTTTATGATGCAGGACTATTTTAAGTTCAATTAAGCGATAATTAAGGAATATGAATGGATTTTCGCTATCACCAAAAATGATACCTTCACAAAGAAGGCTGTTATCGTTCAGGGAGAACCATCTTTTCGCTCTATTTCCCACCATTGAAATAGCTTTTGACCGAAAAAAAATTCTCTGCTATAGCAAATTTCGATTTGCGGAAATATTGAAACAGGAGGATAATAAAAGCATGCGTTCAGATAGCCCTTTGAAAGATAAAGTGATCCTGATAGTTGATGACGAGCCTGACGTGCTGGAAGCGTTAGAGGATGAGCTGGACATGTGTATAGTACATAAGGCACAGGATTATAATACTGCGCTTCAGTCTCTCACGATGTATACCTATGATGTTGTCATCCTTGACATCATGGGAGTTAACGGTTTTGAACTCCTGAAAAAGTCCGTCGAAAGGGGATTTCCAACTTTGATGCTAACTGCCCATGCGCTGACTCCGGAAGCCCTGAAAAAATCCATGAAACTTGGAGCCGTTTCATTCCTGCCCAAAGAAAAAATGGCGGAGCTTGATGATTTTCTGAGGCATGTGGTCCTAGCGGAGGGAAAACCGATCTGGTCGAAACTTTTTAGTCGCTTCGGTGATTATTTTAGCAGACGGTTTGGTCCCGATTGGAAAGAAAAGGATCAGTTTTTCAAGGAGTTTGAAGAAGCTGTTGTTGGAAAAAGTAAAGACTAACTATCGATTCGATTTTAACTTCAACAGGTTTAAACGGGTGTGATCGATGAGGTGGGTCAAATAAATCGCCGCCATAAACCTGCCCTCATCCGTAAATTCAACGGGCTTATCTACAACCCATCCATGTTTTTGCGCCATTGAAATAAATCCGGCAGTTTCCTTCGGCGTAGATGGGGCAACATTCATCGAATCAGACGATTTCATAGACACGTCAGATAGACTGGCCAAATTAGCATTAATTATCGCCACTCCGGCCTCCTGCTCGCCCATGGAATCCATACGTTTCCGGAGCGCCTGACGATAAAGTTGCTCTGCATCATGAAAGCGGTTGCTGCTGTGAAATAGTTCAGCAAGGTTATTGAGGGTACCGGCATGACCTGCCGTGAGCAGTTCATGATATTTTCGTCGCGCAATATCATCGTATCTCTTGCGGTGCTTGCTTTCCATCCTGAGATGGAAAAGCGAACTGCGTGCCCGCTGCTTAAGCCGCATCCCGTCGATCCAAGGTGCCGCCGACTCCCAACCTTCCATGGCACGGCGGTAAATTTTTTCGGCATCCTCGAAATTTTGTTTGATTCGAGAAGTAATCGCCAAATTATTCATGCCGGCGGCCAGCCGTGGATCATATTCGTCAAAGGCTTGTGCAACGGCATAGGCGTTTTCCCACCCTTCGGCCGCCGCGGCAAACCGTCCACCGTTAAAATCCGAAGCCGCCGTTTCGCTGAGTTGCGCCCATAACAACTCCGGGTCAGCCGGTTCTTTTGCGGATATTATTGTCATTTAGCATTCGTTATCTGTCATCAATGACCAATGTCTGTGACCAATGACCAGTGACAAATGACCCGTTTCCAGTAAACCGTCAGATACCAAGGTAGGCCTTGCGGACATGATCATTGTTCTTTAGTCCACGAGCCTCTCCGTGCAGTGCAATACGACCGGTTTCCAACACGTATCCATAATGAGCCAGATCGAGGGCGAGTTCCGCGTTTTGCTCAACCAGGATCACGGAAACACCTTTCGTGTTAATCTCCCTAAGAATTCGAGCTATTTCCTGAACTATCAGGGGTGCAAGTCCCAAGGAAGGTTCATCCAACATGAGCAGCCTCGGATTTGCCATCAATGCTCGACCGATAGAAAGCATTTGCTGCTCACCGCCACTCATGGTCTTTGCCACCTGCTTGCTTCTCGTCTTAAGAACCGGGAAATGTGCGAAAACCTCTTCCAGATCCCTTTGAACTTCCTCCTTGTCGGACCGGACAAATGCACCGATATAGAGATTCTCGAGGGCTGTGAGCCCCGGGAACACGCGCCTCCCTTCGGGAACATGGGCGATACCCATTTTGAGAATTTTGTCCGGCGAAAGTGTCTCTATCCGTTGTCCATCGAATGAAATCTCTCCCGCACTTGGACGGACAAGACCGGAAATCGTCCGTAGCGTTGTGCTTTTGCCGGCGCCGTTGGAACCGATAATGGTAATAAGTTGCCCTTCTTGGATCTGAAGCGAAATCCCTTGAACCGCGGCAACCTTTTGATAATGGATAACGATATCGCTTAGCCTTAATAACATTTTAGGCAGACCCCAAGTAAGCTTCAATTACCTGATCATTGGATCGTATCTCTTCTGGTGAGCCTTCGGCCAGCAGTTGTCCAAAGTTCAATACCATAAGCTTGTGGCAAAGGCCCATCACCGCCTTCATATCGTGTTCCACCAATACGATCGAAACACCGGATTCATGGACCTTCCTTACCATCTGCATCATTTGGGAAGTTTCTTCCGGATTCATACCGGCAAACGGCTCGTCCAACAACAAAAGTTTAGGCTCGGCGGCCAATGCAATGGCCACGGCCAAGGTTCGCTGCGATCCAAGCGGTAGGTTGAGCGCCAATTGCTCCTTGCGATCCGTCAGGCCCATGAATTCAAGGACCTCGAGCGTCTTGGCCTCGGCCTCTTTCTGCCTTTGGCGGTCAGTTCGAAAAAGCGCGCTAAACAGATTGGATCGGGCCCGCAAGTGGCAGCCCACCAGTATGTTCTCATACACGCTGAATTCTTGGAATAGGGTCGTCTCCTGAAAGGTGCGCACCAGTCCACGCTCCGCTACAGCGCTGGCTCCCTTGCCGGTAATATCTTCTCCCTGGTAAAGTACAAGACCTCGGGATGGCTCGTAAAAGCCGGCAATGGTTTTGAACATAACGCTCTTGCCGGCGCCATTTGGACCGATGAGCCCGCGAATCTCGCCCTCTTCGACGGCGAAGCTTACTTCGTCGAGGGCAACCAGGCCACCGAACCGTTTGGTTATCCCCTTAACTTCAAGAAGCGCCATAGCCCCTCTCCTCCGGTCCTCCTTTATATATCTCGTGCGACTGCCTTTGGTTAATCAATTGGCACATCTTCTTTGCCGCGCAACCGGTTGATACCACGGCGCAATCTGTTTGGAAGGCTCTCCAATCCGTCCGGCAGGAACATGATGGAGGCGATCAGGATACAGCCGTAAACGAGCGGACGCCATATTTCAAAGGCACGGAACCATTCATTGACCAGTGATAAGGCCGTTACCCCGATGATAGGGCCATAAAACGTTGCTGTGCCTCCAACAATCACCCATATAAGTACATAGACCATTATGCCTATTGCAAACTGATTTGGATTTATTGAACCCAAATAGTGCGCCAATAGTGCCCCGGCGATACCGACAAAAAAAGAGGCAACTCCAAATGCAGCGGTTTTATATCGCCAGATATTGACCCCTACTGATTCTGCCAAAACATCACGCCAATGAATTGAATGCAGCGTCAGCCCCATACGCGAGTTTTCCAAGCGATAAAGGATCCATAAACAGATGGTCACTATGACGAGTGTGAGGAAATAGTAAGGAATAGGCTCCCAGATCTCGATTGTCTCGAGGCCCGGAATCCAAAGCCTGGGCGAAGGAACGTTCCTCATCCCTTTCGGTCCCCCGAAAGGCACCTTGAAATAGATCCACGCAAGGCGAATGGCTTCACCGGCCGCAAAGGAACCAATGAGGAAATAGAACTGCTTCATACGAAAGAGGGGAAAGCTGAGGATAAATGCGATCAAGGCACAGACTATCCCCGATAAGGGCATCGTGAGCCAGAAAGACAGTCCGGCTTTTTTTGCCAACAATACGCTTGAATATGCGCCAACACCCATCATAACAATATGTATGAGTGACCACTCTCCGGTAAGGGTCATCAGGCGATAACTGGCCACCACCAGGACGTTTATGAGCAGGAAAATCATAAAATCCTGTTGGTGGAATTTCAGGTTGAATGGGAGCACCGCAAGAAAGGCGAACAGTGTAACCAACCCTAGCACTTTGTAGACTTGTTTATTCGACATATTTGATGTTCACTAAGAATTACTCAGTTGTTCGACTTCCCATCAGCCCGGTAGGTTTAATAATAAGGACGACCAGCATGATTAAGAGTCCTAGAATAGTGGCAATGATACCTCCGTAATACGTGGTTACAAAGGTATGAAAAAACGCATAAAGGATCGCCGCCAGTATCGCCCCGGACAGGCTTCCCAGGCCTCCGACGATGGTCACAATAAATGCGGTAATGATGACGGAATGACCCATATAGGGCTGCACGCGGGTCAGGGGGGCTATGAGCGCCCCTGCTATGCCTGCAGCGCCGGCACCTAACGCCATGGCAAGCGCTGAGATTTTATTAATGCTAATTCCTTGCAGCGCAGCTGCCTCACTATCCTGAGCAGTTGCGCGCAACGCCCACCCGAGTTTCGTGCGGGTAAGGAATAACCAGATGAAAAGTAATACAGCGGCAGCCACGATGAGGGCCACCAACCGTTGTTTTGGGAGCGCGACACCCTCAACAATCTGCACGACACCGGGGAAGGCCGAGGGAACATGTTTCATCAATCCCAACCCCCCGATTTTCACGGCCAGCACCTGGAGAATGAATAATACGCCAATGGAATTAATGAGCCCGCCAAGGGGATTCGCGCGCATGGGCCTGAAAAGCCACCGTTCCATCAGCAAGCCGATCAGCGTGACAATTACTATGGCAGCCACCACTGCCGTGAAAAATGGCCATCCAAGTTTCGAGTAAAAATACCACACAGAGTAAGCCCCGACCATGAAAAACTCTCCATGTGCGAAGTTCACGATCCCCATCACGCCAAATATCAATACCAGTCCCACGGCTGTAAGTGCAAAAAAGCTGCTGGCTACCAGGGCGTTTATGCAGGTCTGGAGTACGACTTCCAAGTTGTCTCACTCCTCCACAAATATTTGGGATCGAGGCATTGCCCCGATCCCATGGGTTAGTAATAGATTGACACCTTGCTTGGTAATGGCATCACTTCTGCTGATACCACATTTGATTCAGTTTTTCCATGTGCTTAATATACACATCTTTATTTTTTGCCCACCACTTGGGAATGCTCTTGTATTCCACAATCCTTCCTCTGCCGTTCTGAATGGTAACCACGGGCCAATTGCCCACAAGCGCATTATTCAAACCCCAAAGCTCTTCGCCCCACCACTGTGCCGGTCCGAAAATATGAGGCAATGTCGGCATGCTCTTCATCGCCTTGTACACGGCCATAGGCTCTACGCTGCCCGCCTTTTTGGCTCCCGTCAACCACAGGTCCATAATGGCGGCATACTCATATGAAACAGCAGTCCATGAAGCTGGCCAGCGCTTATTATACTCATCAAAAAATTTATTCGTGTTCTTGAAGCTGATGTGCGGGGCATTTAAGGCAGGGTCATCGAAATCCGGAAACTGGTAGATAAAGCCTTCCATAAAGTCCTTGCTCGTTTTCTCGAGGATCGCCGGATAGTTGTCAAGCGTACAGGATATCATCTTGCCTTTGTATCCCTGCTGATAAAGTTGCTCACAGATCAGGTTGACATAATCAGGATAGGCTGTATCAAAGCAGACGATGTCCGGTTTTTTTGCCAGCAACGACGTCACGATAGGGGCAAAGTCGGTTGTTGCTATATCGAAGATGTTTTCTCCCACCACCTCAATCCCGGCCACCTCAAACGCTGCCCGGTATGTCGCCACCGACGGAATCCCCAGCTCATCGTCCTGGGCACAGATGACGGCTTTTTTTAGTTTCGGGAAGTTCTCTGCCAACCATTCCACTCCCGTAACGTTATAAATGGGGTGCACTTCGCATGGCGCCAGGTGATACGGGGATTCGGGATTGATGTCGCTCGGCAGCAGGGTGCTGCTAAGCATTTTTCTCCTGGTGAAAAATTTCTGCACTCCCGGCCAGGTAGACCCGCCGAGCATCATGACGAATTTGACATCCTCTTCTGCGACCAGTTTCTTGCCACCTTGCAGGGCTTTGTCCGGCAGATACTCATTGTCATATGAGACGAATTCCACCATATAGTTGTCACCGCCTATCTCAATCCCGCCGGCGGCGTTGATCCATTCTCCCCAGATCTGGCATCCATACAGACCTGGCAGGCCCCACCCTGCAACCTCGCCTGTGAGCGGTGCCAAAAAGCCGATTTTCACCGTTTTCTTGGCCCCAAAGGCCACGCCTGGGAGCCCAATTCCCGTTAGTACGGTGCCTGCAGCGGCCGCCTTCAGAAAATCTCTGCGTGTAAGTCTCATAACTCAACCTCCTTATTTTTCTTTTAATTAATGGATTGGAGCAATGAATAAAGATCGCTTACATTAAAAAAAGCACCAACTGTTACCCATTGTTCCACCTTGCCTGCAAAAGGAGACACCTTGCCAGTGTAATGATAATCGGATCAATAAATCAATCGTTAATGACATTACAATCGTCCATGGGATGATTTTAATAAGGATGCAGGACTATTTTTAGCACCCTTAATGCGGATCGTTGATGTGTCGTTTGGAAATAAATTCAGTGCCGGAGAACAGGTGTCTCCGGCACGAATTACAATTTGAAATCACGGAGAGCCGTCGTTTTAAATTTTAAACTCGAACCCGATTTCCTCCATGGTTTTTATCGCTTTATCAAACACTTGCAGATATTCGTCCGTAGGAGTCAACGTGGTCACATCATAGCATTCTTGGAAAGTTTTGCCTTTCGGTGCGGTTTTAAAATCGCCCTCGTAAAGGCTAACCAGTTTATCCAGCATCCCATTGACCTTCTCAGTCTCTACGCCCGCAACCGCCCTGGCAGCATAGGCCATGAATCGTGCTTCCATAGCGGTGGTATAATCCAGAGCCACCCCCTTGGCCGAAGCATTTCCACTCATGATCTCACGGCCGCTGGCCGTGTCGGTGATGGCCTGGGCCGCCGCCTCGATCAAGCACATTTCGGTGCAGGGGCCCGCAGAGGTGTAGTACTGATTTCCCAAAAGCAGGTGGGTGTTACGATCCACGGCCCGACACGCATGGCCGGCGACCATCAACGGCTCCCTGGCCGTTGTGTTCCCCCAGCGCACGTGAATGGGTCCGTCCAGATGCCAGTCGGCTCCCACCATGATAAAAGCGGCCAAATGGGTGGCTACGTCCACGATAGAGGTCTCCTCGACCCCCCCGGCCCAGCCCCCGATGATGGGCATCTGTTCGCTCATGATGATGTCGCCCGCCAATTTGTAATGTGCGGTGAAAGCAAGCGCATTGATATCAATTTTAAGCTCGTTCAATTGGCTCACTTCATGACTGTCACAGGGTCTCATTCCCTCTGGAAAATCAGCCGCAATCACTCCGGCGGCGGTAAGTGAAGTTTCGCTTCCCTACATGGCCATGCCGGGACGGCCGGCCCGGGTCATCGCCATCCGGATCATTGAAACTTCTCCTTTGACGGCTGCAATCTCCCACGGCGAACCGGGCTTGGGCTCCCGACCGTTGATGGTGGACAAGACCCCGTTAACGATGGCATCTACCAAAGGCTCGCGCGCGTAGGCTTCATGCATGGGAATAAAAATATTTTCCGACACAGGAGCCCCGGTAGGACCACCTTGGTTAAGGGGTGGACGGGGATCATCGAAACTTCTGGCTGCCAGTTGTCGCGCATCACGACCTTCACCCAGCGTGAGTTCTCGAGGTGCACCGGCGACAGCCATCATGACTTCATCTTCAGTGTACTTTATGACACGACCCGTATCCATACAATAAACACCCATTTCCACAAGCATTTCAAGACCGGCCTGGAATAATCGATCTATGATGTCGGTGTCCGTAGGTATGATCTTGGATCTGTCGAATTTAAGCTTGTATTTTTCTTTTAACTTGCTTGCCGTTTGAAATGTGATCTTTCGATCCCATTCCTTTTCATCCACTCTGGGACCGGTGCGTGCTCGATCATAGGTCTCGAACACGCCCACTTTCTCTTTGAAAGCCATTATATCCCTCCTTTCACTTTAACGTCTAGCTCGTTAATTCGTTGACCACATCCACTGCTGCGGCTGCGTTTTCGGCCCATCCATCGGCGCCGATCTGATCCGTCCATTCCTGACTCGTTGGCGCTCCGCCAAATAGGCATTTGAACTTATCTTTGATACCGCGATCTTTCAGTTCAGCGATAATCTCCCGTTGAGCAGGCATGGTGGTTGTCATGAGAGCAGAACCGGCAATAATATCAACGTCCTTCTCAACGGCTGCATCAACCACATCACCGACAGCCACGTCTCGACCCAAATCGATGATTTCATAACCGTTGGCCTGTAACAGTATCCCTACAATGTTTTTGCCAATGTCGTGGATATCCCCTTCGACCGTGTGAAGGATGATTTTACCCTTGGCGGAGTAACCTCCCTCTATGTGTGGCGCCAGAGTTTCCACGGCAGTCGTAAAAGCCTCGGCCGAAAGAATGATCTGCGGTACATAAATTTCTGCATTGTCAAACTTTTCGCTGATTATCTTCATGGCTTCGGACAACCCTTCTTCAATGCAGGCAAGGGGATCAATCTTTTGTGCGATCGCATCATTGGCCGCCGCCTTGGCCGCCTCCTCGTCCATTTCAAGAACGCTATTCTTCAAACGTTCAAACATTTCCTTTTCAGACATTAATTTCACCTCCTTTCATAGAATGTAAGCCGCCTCTGGTTCAGAAAAACGGTACTACCGGCCGCCTTTTTTGAATTTAACCTTTATGGTCAAACTTTTGCCCGAATAACCGCAGGAATGAAAATTCCCTCCCCAAATCAACTCCGTCCAGCTTATAAACAATATCTAAATTGATTACAAGCGTCAATCGGATGATTTTTATTAGACCGCAGGACTATTTTAGTTTCAATTGGGCGCTAAATCGAGTGCTCGTTATTAGTTGTATGTTGTATAATTAAATGAGCGCAAACAATGTGAAGAAACGTTGCAGAATGTTAAAAACGCTTGGTACATTCAGTCTTTACATAAAATTTTATATCTCTTCTCGCGAATGCAAGGGCGAATTCAGGACATACACCCTTCACCTCGCTTGACTCGCATACCTCCATATTGTAATCTTGAAGATACGCTAATAGGAGGCTGACTAAACCTTACCGGGGAGGGCTTGGGCTTCCGCCCTCTCTCTCAACAATGAACAAGCCTTAGAAATAACGGAGCCCTTCATTCCACAGGATACAATGGGAAATGAGCCCTTTTTTCTTGCGCTGTATGCCTGTTTAGGATAGATGAAAGCCCGCTCGTATGGCTTGTTTAGCGCATTGAACCGCAACAGCGAGCGCATTCCCCGTGGCTTGCCGCGGGGTTAGCGAGCGA
>CAZHAH010000028.1:0-45046 GCA_964530095.1 uncultured Desulfobacteraceae bacterium
AGTGTTACCCACTCTTTGTAATTTTGTTCGGATTTTTATTGACCTATTACACTTAGGCAATAACAACTCCATTCCGACCCAAAATGACTCAGTCGATCTGCAATACAGCCTCATAAAACCTCTCCGCCATTATTTGATAACCTTCGGCGTTGGGATGAATCGGATCGCTCATCAATTTGCGATTTCCCATAATTCCCTTTAGGATGTTCGGAATCAGAAATGCCCCAGTCTGATCGGCAAGCTTTCGGTATCCCTTTCCGAAACCACGATCCCTTAAAGGAAATTTAATGCCGCCAATCACAACCCGTGCCCCGTGCTCCTGGATAGTTTCAACTATTATTTTCAAGTTACCAAAGGCAATTTCTTTGGCCACACCATTTTTCAAATCATTGCCTCCCAGAGTGATCAAAACCAAAGCGGGAGATTTGGACAATACATCCTGCTCAAGCCGTTTTAAGGCTTGGGCCGTCGGATTCCCCGGGATACCCGCATTTACAACCGGTTTGGAAACCATCTTAGACAGCTGCGAAGGATAATCCATCCCCTTTTCGGTGCCCGTCCCATAGGTCAGGCTGTCTCCGAAACAGATCAATGGGCCGGACGGAAGCACATCTTTTTTGGCCTGCGGCCCAGAAAAGATGAATCGGTACCCTATGATCAGAAACAGGGCACCCACCACAATATAGAGTATTTTTTTCAATTATTCCTTTTCCATCGTAACCCGTTCACGGAAACATCGACCGGCTGATAACCACATTTTGTATCTCGGTCGTACCATCGAGATATTGCGCCATCTTTGCCCCGGCCATGTGCCGGGCCAAGGGGTGATCGAGTCGAAACCCCTCTGCCCCCATTGCCTGCATGCAATTGCTGATCCCGGTTAGTGCAACCCGGGTGGCAAATTTTTTGGCATGCGCCGCTTTCAGGGTCGCATCCTCACCCTTGTCGATAGTCCTGGCGGCTTGATAGGCAAGCAACCGGGATGCTTCGAGGTCCGTGGCCACATCGGCCAACTGCCACCGCACCCCTTGAAAGTCTGTTACCCGACGGCCAAACACTCGCCGTTTGGAAGCATAGTCCACGGCATGGTCTAAACTGGCTTGCATCATACCGCAACACATCGCCCCCACAAAAGCGCGTGCGGCGCCGATGCCACGCATGGCCGCCTTAAAGGCTTCCCCATGACCGATCAGAAGATTCCCCTGCGGAACTTTACAATCTTTTAATTTCAATTCAGCGGTTCCCATCGCGTGGCCACCGAGCATTTGGTAGATATCCCCGCGTTCAAGTCCCGGTGCATCATCCTCAACCAAAATGCAGACGATGCCTCTCCATCCGGAAACCGGATCTGTCTGGGCATACACACTGAACAGGTTTGCTACCGCTCCGTTGGTTATCCATGCCTTGTGTCCATTTAAAATCCATTCGCCATCCGAGGTCTTTGCTTCTGTCTCAATTGCGGCGGCATCGCTACCGGCTCCCGGTTCAGTAAGGCAGAATGCGCCGATTTGCTCACCCTTGATTAGAGCTGGAATGAATTGGTCAATCTGTGCCGGTGTACCGTTACGGGAAATGTTGTTGGCCAGATTGTTGTGAACCACAAGGCTGAAGGCAAAAAACATGCACCCGGCGGCCAATTCTTCCATAATCCGGCAAACGGCGGTAGTGCTTAAGCCCTGCCCCCCGAGATCCCTGGGTACGAGTAGCCCCAGCAGATCCGCGGACGCCGCCACCCTGATGGTATCCAGGGGCACTTTTCGTTCCAGTTCCCATTGGGCAGCATAGGGAGCAACCATTTCTTTTGAAAATTCTTTTGCGACATCGACAAGCTTTTGTTCTCGGTGATCAAGATTCAAATTCATATCCGCCCTCTCTTCGAAATCTGGCCGCAGCGACCTGCAACGCTCACGTTTGCCAGATTCGTTTTTATTCTTAATCCGGGATCGGCCCCGATTCCATTAAGAATTTTCCTCTTTTGCCATGATTTCCCTTATTTTTCTTTTTTCCTATTCTTCACCCGTACACATTCCCGGCTTTAAACCGAAAACATATCCATCAAGGGGCTTTTAGAGTCATCTCCTCTTGTCGGGCGATGCTTCCACACCTGGGTCGCTTTTTCAAACGAATGCGCCAACTGGAGCACGCCGAAATCATCGTTATGCCGTCCCACGATTTGGATACCCACCGGTAGTCCCTGCGGCGTAAATCCGCAAGGCACGGATATGGCCGGCAGACCGGTAATGGTGATGTAATAATAGCTTTTCATCCAGTCGATGTAGGAGTTCATCTTTTCGCCGTCTATTTCCTGCACCCAGCGCTGCTTGACGTTAAACGACGGCACCTGGTTTACCGGACATATCAGAAATTCATATGTTTCCATAAACTGACGTATACGATGGTAAAGCTCCGTACGCTTCACTTCGGCTTGGCCGATCTGAGGTCCGGTAAGCTTTTGGCCCTCCTCGATATTCCAGATCACAGTATCCTTCATCAGCTCGCGATGATCCTTTAACAGCTCGCCGTAACGCAGTTCAAAGGCCCAGGCGCGCCATACTTTGAAAATTTCATCCGCATCGCTGAAATCCGGGCTGCTATCTTCGACGGTGCAGCCCATATCCTCGAATACGTGACGTTGACCATCCAGCACCTGGGTAACCTGCGGATCCACCGGTAATCCGCCCAGGTCTCTGCTCCATGCGATGCGAGCCCCCTTAAAAGCCCGCTCCAGCGGACGGGTAAACCGTGTCCCCGGCTCCGCAATGGAGATCGGTGCGCGTGGGTCCGGACCGGCCATAACACTCAGCATCAGCGCTACATCCTGCACCGTGCGCGCCATGGGTCCCTGCACGGATATGGGAAACCATCCCAGAATGCCGGGCCATATGGGGACTCTTCCGGGAGACGTCCGAAATCCCACCACATTGCAGAAATTTGCAGGATTACGAAGCGAACCACCCATGTCGCTCCCATCGGCGATGGGAAGCATCCCGCAGGCCAGAGCCACCGCCGCACCGCCGCTGCTGCCCCCACACGTTTTAGTGGTATCATATGGGTTTAAGGTCTCTCCAAAAACCTCGTTAAAGGTCTGGGAACCGGCACCGAATTCAGGCGTGTTGGTTTTGCCGACGGTGATGGCCCCGGCCTGTTTGAGACGTTCCACGATCAGCGCATCACAATCCGGCACCTGGTCCTTAAAGATACGCGATCCCTGCGTGGTTCGCAAACCTTCTGTCGGTACCAGGTCTTTGTGGGCCGTTGGCAAACCGTGCAGCAGACCCACCTTTTGCCCACGAGCCAGGGATTCGTCGGCGGCCCGGGCTTCGGCAAGGACCTGTTCGGGGGGCACCTGTGTAACGATGGCGTTGACTTTGGGATTTACCCGCTCGATCTGGGCCAGGTGTTCTTCCATTACCTCCTTACAGGAAAGTTTTCCGGCCCGTATTTGAAGGACTAAATCTGTGGCAGCCATGAAACATATTTCCGAACTCTCCATGTAGACTCCTTTCGTATCCATTCACGGATTCAAAGGTTACCGGCGGATCACACTACCCAAAGTGGCCCAAAGTCCACCGCCCAGGATCAACGCCCCAAATGTTAAATGGACCACTCCCAAAGGCTCGCCCAATAAACCCGCCCCCAGAATAACACCATAAAAGGGAAGGGTATTGTAGAATACCATCGCACCGCCCGCCCCCAGAATTCTGACCGATCGGTTCCAAGACCAGTAGCCGATGAGGGTTGGAACGACACAAATATGTGCGATGGCGGCGATCGTCTCCATCCTTAGGGTCACGGGGATGTGCTGGAGCTCGAAAATGGTTGCGACAGCCAGAAGGGGCAAACCTAAATAGTTTGAAAGAGTTGTGGCCGCAACCGGCGAGCGGTTGCGCATAACCCGCCGGCCAAATACGGAATATAGCGCCCATGCAACTGCCGCAGCCAGAAAGATCAGATCTCCGGGATTGAACTGAAGCCGGAACAAAAAAGCGAATGAACCGCCCGAAATCAGCCCCATGACCCCCAAAAGGCCCAATACCGCACCTGCCGTCTGACGTCTGGTGACGGGCTCTTTGATGATCAAGCCGGCAATGAGAGCCGTAATAAGCGGTGAAAAGCCTTGAATCAAAGATGAATTCACCGCGGTTGAATACCGAAGTCCGAGATACAACAGTGGGCTGAATACAACTACTCCGGCGAGGCCCATAGCCAGAATCCACCACTTATCCTCTCCGTACCGCCGGTCCGCAGATGGCTGGCCTCGAAGCAGGAAGCTGAAAAAACCCGTTGCCACCGTAAAACGCAGCGTGGTTAAGGTCAGGGGGCCGATATCATCACGCAGCCAGCGGCCCAGAACGGCGTTGGTAGCCCAGGCGAGAGTCGCCAAATTGACCAACACGACCCCCAGAGTCTTTGATTGCCAAGAATCGGAAGATACCATTGCTTTTCGATTCCACAACACTTGAAAAATATGGCCTACGGCTGGATGTGAGTTGCTTTGGAATAGGGGCTGTTTATGAAGCCTCGCGCAGGTTATTATCTTGAACCCACGCCTCAGTTTCTTCCATGGCTTTGGCAAAGCGGTCGAACATCTCTTCTATTTCGGATTCTGTTATGATCAAGGGCGGACAGAAGGCAATCGAATCCGTCAGGTCGCGTACAATGAGCCCATGCTCCTCGGCCCTCGTTCTGCAAAATGACCCCACGCCCTGGGTCGGAACAAAAGCCCGTTTGGAGGTTTTGTCTGCAACCATTTCGACGGCACCCATTAGACCCACGCCGCGCGTTTCGCCTACCAGCGGATGGTCAGAAAAAGACTTCAGCCGTTCCTGAAAGCTGACCGCGACCCTGCGCACATGGTCCAGGATGTTGCGTTGTTCCAACAATTCTAGCGTCCTAACCGCCACGGCTGCCGGAACAGGATGACCCGAATAGGTAAAACCATGTCCGAAGAGCCCAATCTTCTCACTCTCCTTGACCATGGCCTCGAAGATCTCATCCGAAAGCATAATCCCCGAAATCGGGAGGTAGGCTGAAGATAATGCCTTTGCGATGGTGATGGCATCGGGTTTGATATCGAAAGTTTCACAGCCAAACATGTTGCCGGTTCTCCCAAACCCGCAAATGACCTCATCGGCGATCATGAGAATGTCATAACGCTTTAAAACTTCCTGGATCTTCTGAAAATAGGTCTTCGGGGGCACGATAACCCCACCGGCACCCATTACCGGTTCGGCGATGAAGGCGGCAATCGTATCGGGGCCTTCAGCCTGAATGAGTTTTTCGAGGTTATCCGCCATGCGGGCCGCAAATTCCTCCTCCAGCTCCCCTTCCTCGGCACCACGGTAGTAATGGGGGCAATCGGTGTGCAGTATGTTCGCTATCGGCAGATCAAAATCGCGCTGTACATAGGGCAAGCCGGTGAGGCTTCCACTTGCCACAGTAACGCCGTGGTATCCTCTCAGACGTGAGATAATCTTCTTTTTTTGGGTTCGGCCTTTGGCATTGTTAAAGTACCAGACCAGTTTGATGAGCGAGTCGTTGGCTTCAGAACCGGAGTTTGCAAAAAAGACCTTCGATATAGGCACCGGCGCGATTTCCTTCAGTTTCTCGGCCAGATCAATGCTTGGATTGGTCGCCTTGTGGGCGAAAGTGTGATAGTAGGGAAGTGTGCGCATCTGTCGAACCGCTGCTTCTATCAACTCCTCCTCACCGAAACCGAGGGCGGTACACCAAAGACCAGCCAATCCCTCGATATATTCTTTGTTATCCTCGTCATAGACATAAATGCCTTTGCCGTGGCTTAGGATGAGCGGACCTTTCTCAAGGTGGACCTTGAGGTTTGTGTACGGATGGATGCAGTGGGCGATATCACGGCTTTCAGGTGAATTGGCGGTGATAGTCATAACGTCTTTCCCTCTTTTTTTCGATGGATTTTGATCTTTCGCAATCAACCACATCCGGCAGGACGGGTCAATGCATTAAATCCAACCCCCTCTTTTGTTTTTAAATGACGTGTCCTTGCATTATTGGGCGTGCGTGTTGAAAGGCTTGCATGTTCATGCTATGTTCCGCTGCTTTTCAAATAATCGTTTCAACCGATTAATGACGAACCAGCTGAATTGACAATCAAATGAAGAAAGACCATTTTATTTTCTATGGATGGATTATTGTGGCCGCCGGCATTTTATCATATGCCCTTGGCTACGGAACACGGTATTCCTTCTCAGTCATCTTTCCCTCGCTTCTATCAGAGTTCCAGTGGCCTAGAGACTTGACGGCATCCGTATTATCCAGTCACATGCTTGTTTATGGATTGGTTGCACCCGTGGCCGGCAGCCTGGTGGATCGGATAGGCCCGCGCAAGACCATGGCTTTTGGGGCGATGTTGTTGAGCCTGGGTTTGGCCTTTTCGGGGTTGGGTACCACCCCTTGGCATTTCTATTTGAGTTTCGGTGTCCTGACCGGTGCCGGCCTTTGTCTCATCGGTGCCGTGCCTTTTACGACCGTATTAAGGAATTGGTTTGAAAGAAAACGGGGGTTGGCCTTTTCGCTCTTGTTCTTCGGTGTTGGCGGGGGATTTGCCAGCTACCCGGGTATCGCTTTTTTAATTAATCACTTTAATTGGCGCAACACGTTTCTGATTGAGGCCCTTATTATCACCGGAGTTCTGCTCCCGGTGCTAATCCTCACCGTCCGGTATCACCCCCGCGAAAAAGGTCTATTTGTCGACGGTGCAAGAGATGTCAATGAGACTTTCGCGCCAATCGAAAAGGCATCTCCCCAGGTCACAAATCGCGAGTGGACAGCCATAAACTGGACTTTGCCAAAAGCCGTTAGAACCGGCCGTTTTTGGATGTTATGCCTGTCAACTTTCTGTCTGTGGGGAATCGTACAACATATTATGGTAACCCATCATATCGCTTTTGCCATGGATCTGGGTTACTCAAAAATCAACGCGTCCTCGGTTCTATCTCTGTTCGGAGCACTGTTTGCCTGCGGCTCACTGTCGGGGGTTATGTCTGACTGGATTGGGCGTGAGTCCGCCATGACAACGAGCACCCTCATCGGCATCTCCGGAATATTGGCCCTGATGTTCATGAATGATACCTCCCAAGCCTGGATGTTATACTATTATGCCATAACCTTTGGATTTGGCATGGGGATGACCGGACCTGTCATTGCCGCTACGGTTACCGATATTTTCCAAGGACCAAGGGTTGGCGCCGTTATCGGTTGTGTCTGGTTTAGTTTTGCCATCGGGGGTTGTATCGGGCCCTGGCTTGGCGGCTGGATTTTCGAATCCACCCAAACCTATCAGGCTGCCTTCATTGTGACACTTTTGCTGTACGCGGTTGGCTGTGCCGCTATCTGGTTGGCAGCACCACGGAAGGTGCGCATTGTACCGGGTCGGATTAGAATGCAGCCGAAATCTGACATAGCGTCATGATTCCCGGCACTCATGTCATATCTCAATTCGTAACCGTTCACAGGTTCAGAGTTCATAGGTTCAAGATTCGGGGATAGTTGGTAAAGGTTAACAAAAAAAACAACCCGATTCGGCTGGGCCCTTCGGCCGTGAGCTCAGGGTCGAACGGGTCGTCGCAGGCTGAACGGTGAACGCTGAACCTCTAAACGCCTATCTTTAGGGTATGTCTTCTGACTTCGACAGAGCTGCCATAAACCGGTTTTTGATATACACGGGACTCTTTGGCGGGCGCCCGGGGGCCCCCGAGGAATCTGTCTTAACCACTAGAATCCACGGGCCTGGTTGGGAGCAAACTTGAGAGAATGCGTCTTTAAAGACGTCCATCGTTTGGATCGTTAAAACCTTCTTGAAACCGGCGCCTTTGGCTATCTCACCGATATTGGCCTTTTCACTCGTATGGGTGTGTTGCCCGCCGGTAATTTGATACTGTTCATTATCCCAGATAACGTGAACAAGGTTAGGCGGAGCTTTACTGGCGGCAGTCGTAAGCGAATTTAAATTCATGAGAATCGCCCCATCTCCATCCAGCACAATCACTTTCTTTTTCGGCCGTGAAAGCGCCAGACCCAGCCCAATCGAGGAGGCCATACCCATTGAGTTCCACATGTAAAAGTTCGCCTTCCTTTCACCGGCAGCACTGAAAAGATCAAATTTCGGATTGCCGCATGAGGCAATAATCGGCTCATCGGAAAGATGCTGAACAAGGTATCGAGTTGCCTCCAATCGATTAATCATTTTTCACCCTTCCACCCCACCAAGGTCGTGGACAACAAAACCACTACCGGTTGTTCTGCAGCATAGGCGGTTTTAATCGCACCATTTAGAATTATTTCCAGGTTCTCTTCACGATCCAGCGTATAGTGTTGAATGCCGAGTGCATCCAGCATGCTTCGAATGGCTTTGCCCATTACTACATGGCAGGCGTTAAACTCTCCCAGCTCGCCGCGCTGACTGATAAGTATCAGGAACGGAATCTGGTAAGGGATTGCCAAGGAAGCCAGCGCATTGGCGCAGTTGCCAAATCCCGCGCTTTGCATCATAAGTGCACCATAGCGACCCCCGAAATATTCTCCGGTTATGATTCCGATGCCCTCTTCCTCTCGGGCCAGTGTGGTTAAGTGAAAATATCGATCCTTCTCGGCCGCTTTGAGAATTTTGCCAATTACGGTGTCCGGTACAAAAGAAAGCGAACAAATATCATTGGCTTTCAACACGGTGAGTATTTTACTTGGCCAGTCCAATTCTTTCCTCATATACGTGCCAGTCTTGCTAAGTTGAAGCTAAGGGTAATCAAAATGAAGCCCTAAAAGCAAGGCAATTGATCAAATTTTGACTCCTATTTTACGTTTTCACTAAAAGAATAGTCGACAAGACTAGTAAAATAGCGCTCAACCGGGTGAAAAGGTGTAAGACCGCAACGCGCAATCCGGCTCTAGGACCGAAAAAGGCCATGGTCGAGGGGAGGTAATTGGCGAAAAATTCATAGATGATATGCAGGGCATAGGCAATCAATAGTGCGTACACGACCTCCGTGGGACCCAGAAGCCTGCTTTGAAAAAGCGCGGCGGCAGCGGCCAGGCCGCTGATGGAACTCGGCAATCCCGCCGCCACCACCATCATGACCGGGCCTGAAAACCCGATAACTCCGGCCAGCCAATCCGATGAGGCCAGCAGTTGTCTGATCTTTTCATGGTGCATCCCAAGAGCAAAAAGCAACGTGACCGGGACAAAGATCAATGCCATCTGGCCGAATTGCTTCCCGGATTCAAACAAGATAGTGGGAAAGTCTTTCTGGTCGGCTGCAATGGATGACGCATTACCGCAAGCGGCCTCTTCTTGGGAAACGACCCTTTTTTCGCCTTTTAACCCGATTAAAATTCCGACACCCGCGGTCAACAATCCGATCGTTAAATAGAGGGCCGTATAGGATGCACCCAACGCCCATCCGACGCCCCCAATGAGAATCGGCGCAATATAAAAGAGAGCGAAATGAAATCCGTTTGGAAATCCCCCCATTAAAAACGCCGCCAACAATTCACGCTTTCGGACCCTCCCTTTTTGGAATTCGCTCCCTAAATAGGCATTGGCAGCATAGTGATTCAAAAAGCACATGACAAAATACACCCCGCAATTATGGGGTAACCGTGCCAAAGCGGCCAAGGGCGCCATCAACCGGCCGCACATTTGCCAAATACGCGTTCCCTGGATCCAGGTGCCAATCAGACAGCCCAAAAACATGGCCGGTAAAACCATTCGCCACAAAGTAAAAACTTGAGAAAACGCACCTTCAAAATCCAAATGTCTCCTCCCTTCGGACCTTCGCGGGTTGTGGCGTTCTAATTGCTGAAAAAAATCAGGAAAGAGTTGAGGATGCGGAGGGATGCTTTTTGAACACCCTGAGCTTGCTAAAAATCAAAAAAAGGACATCGAACGGCTGCAAAACATGACCATAGGTGATCCTAGTGGGTGGATCCCCGAATCAACAATGGGTTTATACGCTACGCTTTTCACGCTTGGGAAGATTAAATTGTTGGAAGTCTTTTTAGCTTTTTTTCCCAAAACTCGCGTTCTTTTTCTCTCCAGTCCGTACCCTGAAATCGGTTATCATAAAACGCCCCGAGCCGCTCAAACCATTTTACCCAAGGGCTCTTTTTCTTCTCCATCGCCTCAAGCACATCTGCGACGAAAGACTCAATTTCAGGCATCTTATCTTTAGGAGCAAAATAAGCGGCCCCATCTTCAGCGGATTTTTTAAGGCTCTCTTCCGATAGAGCGTGCGCGGTGAGCATAAGTGCAGGTATTTTTTGGTCGCTTGCAACTTTTAGCAGTTCGAATCCCTGCACCCCCATGATGTCCAGGATAGTAATGTCATAATCTTGATCCTCAAGCAACCGCTTGCCCTCCTCAAAAGTGGAAGCGGTGTCTATTTTACACATGTCTAAAAGCTCAATTAACGATTCGAGTACATCCGGCTCATCATCTACAATCAGAATTTTTTTTCCTTCCAACAATTTTTTCGAGCTCATTTCATTTCTCCTTACATTAGCGATTCTAGATTGCCATCATTGGGATGATTTTATCCTTAACACGCATGGTTGGTGAATGTAAAGCAATCCTCCGCGGTTATTCACTCATACTCCTTTTTTTGGAGCCGATGGTCAATAAACTTAGAATAACCACGCTATTGGCGACCGCAAGAGTCTTTTTTTGTCAGACCATTTATAGATGGTCACTGATATTCACATTTATACGTCTCATTAAACCGATCGACGATCTCTAACAAATCTTTGGGCAAACCGCATTCCACATGCGCGACGATCTCTTGGGGGATTTTTTTGTAGTAGGCTTGAGAAATCCCCCCGGTGATACAGGCCATTGTATCGCTGTCTCCCCCGAGCGAAATCACTCTTCTAACGGCATCTTCATAGTTCTCGGAATCAAGAAAGGCAATTATCGATTCAGGAACCGAGCCCTGGCAGGATAGGTCAAATTTGTATTCAGGTCTAATCTCGTCAACAGTTCTGGTTAGATCGTATGAAAATTGTTTTTCAATCTGCCTGCGAATTGTTTTTTTGCTTTCGCCTTTCCTGGCCAGAAAAATCGACAGCGCCGTGGCCTGAGCCCCTTTTATCCCCTCAGGGTGGTTGTGTGTAACTTCGGCACTCTTTTTTGAAAAAAGCAGAACATCATCGACTGTTTCGTAGGCATACCCAACCGGGGAAACCCGCATGGCCGAACCATTGCCCCAGCTCTTATATGGTCCATCATCCTGTGACCAGATCCATTTTCGGAACGCACTTCCATACGGAAGATGATCGTATTTTTGGGCATATTGCCTTAACGAGGCGACAAACCCAGTCCCCTTTAGGATGGCGTCGGCAACCGCCACCGTTAAAACGGTATCGTCCGTAAATGAAGGCGTTGCGGGGATTAAATCAAAGTCCATCCGCTTGATCGGGTATCTTTCGAAACGGGCTCCAAGCATATCTCCCGCGATCGCGCCTATCATTTGTTTCCCTCGCGCTTCGATTTTGCGACCCAGCCGGTAGCGGAACACTGCCGGCCCTGCCGTTATCATATGAAACAGACCATTTTGTTTAGCGCGTCACACCGAAATTGACAACGATATTCAGCTTTCAATCTTTCAACGCAACTAAACAATGGTCAATTAAAAAAAAAGCAGGGTCGAAATTGACCCTGCTTTTTTGGCCTTGTGCGTTATTCAAGGCTTGATTCTCCCTCGGTTGAGCCGTCATTTGCTTGAAATGAGGAGTCGCCCGAAGGTCTTTGATTTTACAGATAGGCCCTAGCCATATTTATAGTGCCCATCTGCGGCCGATTCATGCGACCGTTTGTATGGGTGACTTCCATGAATGCCGTTGTTTTCTTTCGATGCCAACTTTTATGCGATTTTTTATTTCTTTTATCGTTTGATTGTGGCTCGAACAAAAAAGATGCACGTACACCTTAGAAGTCTTTATTCCTATTATCGGTATGTTCCACTCAAATGTTTAGCCTTTTTTGAAGCAAATTGTTTGAACCCTTCATTGAGGTATAACCAGGCGGCTAAAACCCGATATCCGCAGGTCACCATTTTGTAATGATAGCCCCACGACCTTCAAGCCGTCTTCAGATGCTCTCGCAAATCTTCAAGCGTTGTGGCGCAGGCACGCACCGATTCAAATGGTCCGGCGAGCGTGATGACCCTTTCGGGATAAGCGATAGCCACCAGTCTGCACCCATGCTCAATGGCTATCGTCGTTACAAAATCAGAATATTGTTTTTTACTCATGTATTTAGATGACACAATTTCACCTCATTTTACTCATTATTATATGCAAGAACCGTGCACGATTTAAGTGAAAATCAATAAAAACTGAAAACCAATAAATTTCAATCGGTTGGGTTATATGTCGGAGATGCCCAAATTCGGCTGGTATCCAAAATTATGACGGAACTGTTAAAATCGGGGGGAAATTTGCCGTCAGATTGCTAACACATCGGCAAAAATACCAAAGGGACCGAATTTTCCGGCCTGGTCTTCATTTTTTTATTAAGAATTTTTAAAAACCGCCGATAAAAAGGTAGGTATCCAAGACGAATTTCCAATTATTAATTCTGATTTAAGTATTTGAGTATTGCGCTATGGGTGTTCTCAATGTTGCCGCGTTAGAGCCGGATATGATTCTGGCCGATGATTTGCGAAATCCCTATGGCCGTTTTCTATTGGCCAAGGGCACTAAACTCTCTTCCAAGCATCTGCGTATTTTTAAGATGTGGGGTGTTATCGAAGTCAACATTACAGGGGTGTCCCAGGATGATGTTGACCAAAAGAAAACCGCCAACCTGGATCCCGAAATCATCCAAAAGGTGAAGAACTATCTGCGCCAACGATTCTATTATACGGATTTAACCCATCCCTTCATCAAAAAACTGTTTGATATGTGTTCGATACGCCAGGCTGAAAAAATATCTGAATCCGATCAAGCGCATTTATGGAACCCCGAAGATACCGACACCATCCCGGTCGAACCCGATCCCGAAAGGCTGGTTGGGAAAATAGAACCCCATCAGCTTTTAAAGGACGAGGTCAACCTACCCTCCTTGCCGATCATATACGGGCAGATCAATGAGGCTGTTAATAATCCGACCAGCTCCGCCAAAGACATTGGGAGGATTATCAGTAAAGATATCAGTCTGTCGGTGCGCCTTTTAAAATTGGTAAACAGTTCTTTTTATGGATTCCCTTCTAAAATAGACACCCTGTCCCGTGCCGTGACCATCGTCGGGATAAAGCAATTGAGCACTTTGGCCCTTGGGGCGAGTATCATGAGTGTGTTTAAAAATATTCCCTCCCACCTTATCGACATGCAGTCTTTCTGGGAGCACAGTATTGCGTGCGGTATTTGTGCCCGAATCATCGGCAGTTATCAAAACCATCAAAATTCGGAGCGATTATTTGTGGCCGGCCTGCTGCATGACATTGGCCGTTTGATTTTATACAGTTATAAACCAATTCATGCCAAAAATGTCCTGTTGAGGGCCAGGATGGATAATAATCTGCTATGTGCTGTGGAAAGTGAAATATTAGGCTTTGATCATGCCCAGATCGGCGGACTCGTTTTAAAAAAATGGCAGCTGCCACTTTCTTTGGAAAATATGGTTAAATATCATCATGCACCGCAATTATCCAACGATCCCTTGGAAGCCGCAATTATACATCTATCCGATATCATAACCAACGCCGTGGGGATGGGAACCAGCGGTGAGCACTTTGTGCCGCCCTTAAGTCAGGGGACCTGGCAATGCCTCGATATGTCTTCCAATATATTGGAATTGACTGCAAACCAAATCGATCGGCAGATCGAAGAAATCAGACAGTTTCTTTTTTCAAATGAGCAATAAAAAGTGCTAAAGCCAAGCCAAAAATACTTGGATGATCGCATCCAATACTTAGAAGAAAGCAATCGATTTACGTTGGATGCCCTGGAGATGGCAGCCTCCCTGGGAGATTTTCAGGCCAGCATCAACAAACTCGATGAGCCTTCGCTGATTCTAGAGGAAACCCGATCACGCATCTTGCGTTTGATCCCGTTTCAAGCCATCGCTTTCTTTTTGATCGATGAAACGGACTGCAATTTTTATCCTACGAGCTGCAAACCTGAGGCGTACAATCAGTCCTTAGAACAAGAATTGGACGCCCTGATCGATGATGGAACGTTTGCCTGGACCCTGAGGGAGAGAAAGCCGGTTACCGTTTCCACCAAAAACCTAAAAAAGAAACTCATCCTTCACACCATGGCCACCAACTCCAGGATCAGGGGTATGTTTGTCGGTTTATTACCGAAAGAACGCAGTATTATTTCCCAGATATCATATTCCCTGCTGTCGATTGTCTTATTAAACAGCTCCAATGCGCTGGAAAGCTTTGAACTGTATAAAACGATACGCGAAATCAACGCCAGTCTTGCGAAAAGGGAGAATTACCGCACCCTATTTGAAACCGCCCCGGATGGTGTGGTGGTTCTGGATACGCGCGGGAACATTGTCGATTGCAATCAAAGCCACGAGCTTTTGGTTGGATTCCGTCGCAATGAAATGGCCGGAAAACATACGACTGCATTTTTTTCCAAAAGGAGTCAAAGGCAACATGCAAAGAGCATCCAGGAACTGCAGAGCACCGGATATGCCGAGCGGGAGATCGAACTAGTCCACAAAGATGGATCCAAAATTCCGATTTGGCGCAAAGAAAAAGCCATCTATAATGAAAGCAATGTATTGGTCGGTTCAATTGTTTACAACCGTGATATTTCAGAGCTCAAACGGGCCGAGAAAGAAAAGATGCGACTCCAATCCCAACTCCAGCGAGCTGAAAAAATGCAGGCCATCGGGACTATGGCAGGTGGGGTGGCACACGATCTGAATAATGTTTTGTCTGGGCTGGTATCCTATCCGGAATTGATTTTGATGGATTTGCCCCAAGATAGTCAGCTAAGAGAACCGATTCAAGCCATACACAAATCGGGGCTAAAAGCGGCGGCAATTGCACAGGATTTGCTGACCATGGCCCGCAGGGGTGTGGCGGTCACAAATGTGATCAATTTAAACGCGGTTGTGTCGGAGTATCTCATGTCTCCGGAGCATGAAAAACTAAGAGAATTTCATCCCCAGGTTAAAATTGCGGTCGATCTCAAAAAAGATTTGATGAATATGATGGGTTCACCGGTACATCTGTCGAAAGTGGTTATGAATTTAGTTTCAAACGCCGCCGAGGCCATGCCCGACGGCGGCCATATTCGCATCGGTGCGGAGAATCGGTATGTCGATAGCCCCATCAGGGGATATGATCATGTGATAGAGGGCGATTATGTGCGGCTGATCGTGTCGGATGAAGGGCTGGGCATTTGCGCCAAAGATGTGGATCGAATATTTGAGCCGTTTTACACCAAAAAAGTGATGGGGCGCAGTGGAACCGGATTGGGAATGGCAGTGGTCTGGGGAACAATCAAAGACCACCACGGATATATTGATGTAGAGAGCATCGAAGGAAATGGAACAACGTTTACGCTATATTTTCCGATCACCCGCGAGCCGCTGCCCCAGGACAATTCCTTGATTTCGATTGAAGCCTACATGGGAAGCGGTGAATCGATTTTAGTTATCGATGATGTCAAGGAACAAAGAGAAATCGCCTCCAGCCTGCTGGCAAAACTGGGTTACGAGGTGAGCTGTGCTTCCAGTGGTGAAGAGGGCCTGGCCTATCTTGAAAATAGCCGAGCCGATCTTCTGGTGCTCGATATGATAATGGATCCCGGTATTGATGGTCTGAAGACCTATCAACAAATCCTTAAGAAGCATCCCCACCAAAAGGCAATCATAGCCAGTGGTTTTTCTGAAACGGAACGGGTCGCCCAAGCACAAAAATTGGGCGCTGGCACCTACGTCAAAAAACCTTATGAATTAGAGAAGATTGGCATGGCTGTCAGAAATGAATTGGACAAATAATTCCTGGAAAGTTAGGTCTAGGATATAATCCCGATTTTTTTTATTCTTGATAAGTCAGGAAAAAATGGAGCAAGCTCTGTACCAGCTCGGTCATAAAACCGTAGTCCAGTTTTTCCATCGTATCGGTTGGCGTATGATAATGGGGATTACGATAAAAAGCAGAGTCCGTAACCATGACCGCCTTGAACCCCTTATCCCAAAAGGAGGCGTGGTCGCTGAGTCTTACCGAAGGAAGAATCCAGCCGTTGAAGGGCAGCGTGAGTTTCACCGCAGGAAGCCGGGAATTTTTTTTAAACGCCTTAAACAGGGCCTTTGAGAATCCCCTCGATTTTACATTGCCCACAATACCGATAAAATTGCCTTCCTTGGGGTAGCCGAAAAACATCAAGGGAAACGGATATTCCTGACATCCGGGCTCATGGCAGGCATACCCCACCATCTCCAGACAAATCATACCATCAATTTTTTCTTTTTTTTTGCGAGCGGCGGCGGCATATACCCGGCTGCCCATGTAAGATGTGCCGTATGCCGGTGGCTCCTCCAGGGCAAACGAGACAAACTTTACTGCCAGATCAAGTTCCTCCCGGCCGAGCATGGCCTGGAGACTTCTGGCGGTTTCCAGCTGGACGGCCACGGCGCTGGCGTTGTCGTCCGCGCCGGGGCTGCCGGAAACCGAGTCATAGTGGGCACCGAGCAGGAGATGATGTGAGGGATTGGAATTAAATAAAATCTCGGACACGACATTGGTGACCGTAAGACCATTGTAGGTGTAAGGTTCACTGTGGGCCACCAGTCCGATTTCCCGATAAAATGACTGAATGTATTGGGAGGTTTTTTTGAGGTTTTGCGGAAAGCGGACGCTGCGTTCGCCGATGGTTACCGTCAACGCTTGAAGGTGTTCCCGAAGACGTTCGGCGGTCTTTGAGTATACGGTCATGGTGGTTCTCCTATTATCAGGGGCACCGCCCGCAGATATGCTATCAGCCGGCAGAATAATGAGTATCAGTGCCAAAAAAAGAATCAAGCCTGGGTGCATGGCGGAAAGCCCCATAAGCGCTAAGTTGTTTTAAAAGATGAACATCGAACATGGAACATCGGACATCCAACGTCGAATGAAAAACAAACGTAGGCGTTCAAAGGTTTAACGTTCACCGTTCTGGGTTATTTTCCTGCCTGTGCTTCGCACGCAGACAGGTCTTATGGTGACTTTGCCCTTGTTTGTGCCTTTGATTCGACATTCGATGTTGGGCGTTCGATGTCGGACGTTCATTTTTTGAGAATTGCCCTTTTATTGTTCCACCGGCGCGGGTTTCCCTTTGTGCGTTTTTCTCCACGAACAGTTTTGCTTTTCATGGACAGGGAGATGCGCTTTCTTTCCAGGTCGACCTCAAGCACCGTCACGGCAACTTTCTGTTGAACCCTGACCTCCTTTCGCGGGTCCTTGACAAAATAGTCCGCCATTTGACTGATGTGAACCAACCCATCCTGGTGAACCCCAACATCCACGAAAGCGCCAAAAGCGGTGACATTTGTGATTACCCCGGGCAGTTTCATACCCGGGTGCAGATCGTCGATACGGTTCACCCCCTCGGCAAAAGAAAATGTCTCGAACCCTTTGCGGGGGTCACGGCCGGGTTTGTCCAGCTCGGCCAGGATGTCTGTCAGGGTGGGAAGTCCGACTTTATCCGTAACATAGGCGCAAAGATCGATCTGCCGTCGGAGTGTTTCACTTTCGAGCATATCCTTTATTTCGCAACCCAGATCCGCGGCCATGGCGTTGACAACGGAATAGGACTCGGGATGCACGGCGCTGGCATCAAGGGGGTTTTCCCCATCCCTGATTCGCAGAAAGCCGGCCGCCTGCTCAAAGGCCTTGGGACCCAGCCGCGGAACTCGCTTCAATCCTTTTCGGGAAAAAAAGGGACCATTCTCGTTGCGGTAGGACACGACGTTTTTGGCAAGCTGGGGGCCAAAACCTGAGACATAACTCAAGAGCTGTTCGCTGGCCGTATTGACCTCGACCCCAACGGCATTCACACAGCTCATGACCACATCGTCCAGGCTGGCCTTCAGGGCCTGTTGGTTAACGTCATGCTGATACTGACCGACACCGATCGATTTAGGGTCGATTTTCACCAATTCGGCCAGCGGATCCATGAGCCGACGTCCGATAGACACCGCCCCGCGATAGGTTACATCCAGATCCGGAAATTCCTCCCGAGCGACTTCCGAGGCTGAATAGATGGACGCTCCGCTTTCGTTGACCATCACCACCGGTATGGCCGCGGGCAGCCCCGAGCCCGGCATATCTTTGACAAACGCCTCTGTTTCTCTGCCTGCGGTGCCGTTTCCAACGGCGATGGCTTCGATCGCATAGACCTTGCACAATCGCATCAGCGTTGCCGCCGCAGTCGCCTTGTCTGATTCTGATTTAAAGAGATACAGGGTGTCGGTATGAAGAAGTTTCCCCTGACGGTCCAAACAGACGGCTTTACAACCGGTGCGGATACCCGGATCTATGGCCAATACGTTTCTTTGACCCAGCGGTGCGGCCAGGAGCAACTCACGAATGTTGTCGGCAAAGATTCTGACCGCCTCTTCGTCGGCCCTTTCTTTGGTTTCCAGGCGCATTTCGGTCGCCATTGCATTCGACAGAAGCCGTCTATAAGCGTCATGGACGGCTTGCTTGACTTGCTGCGAGGCGGCATTGTCCGTCTTGACAAACAACGTTTCGATCAACGCCAATGCGTGCTCCTCCGGAGGGGCCACCTGCAGGCTCAAGAAGGTCTCTTTTTCGCCGCGGCGCATCGCCAATATCCGGTGCGACGGTGCCGTGGCTACCGGTTCCTGCCAGTCAAAGTAATCTCTGTATTTGGCACCTTGCGTCTCTTTTCCGGGGATCACGGTGGTCCGCAAGACACCTTTTTGGGCGTAGAGAACGCGCATCCGGGCCCGAATTTCCGGGTTTTCGCTCACCCATTCGGCAATAATATCGCGGGCACCGGCCAGGGCGTCTTCGGTCGATTCGACACCCTTTTCCAGATCAATAAAAGCTGCTGCTTCAATTGCCGGATCGGTGTTGTCATCCTGTTCAAAGAGGCGCTTTGCCAAGGGTTCAAGCCCCTTCTCCTTGGCCATTGTCGCCCGCGTGCGTCTTTTGGGACGATACGGCAGATAGACATCTTCGAGGGTCGGCAGAGTCTCGGCCGCAAGGATCTGCGCTTCCAGATCGGCTGTCAGCAAGTCCCTCTCCTGAAGCGACTTCAATATGCTCTCGCGACGTTTGTCCAATTCCTGAAGCTGCAAAAGCCGATCCCGGATACCTGCTATGGCCACTTCGTCCAAAGAGCCGGTGGCTTCTTTTCTATATCTTGCAATAAAGGGGACCGTCGCGCTGTCGGCCAGCAATTCAGCCGTTGCCTGAATCTGCCAGGGCGCGAGCGCCAGTTCAGCCGCGATTTTGGATATGTGCAATGGGTTCATTGTCTCCAAAATCCTATCCGTTTAAATTAAGAAGGGCGGCGGCGTTTGCGCCGAGAATCGCTATCACTTCCGCATCCGTAAAAACGATTCCCCTAGGTGCATTCTGCGGCAGATCTTTGATCAGCTGGATCCAGTTTTTGGTTGGCTGAACCGTGTTGAAGATGGGATTGTCGGTTCCAAATAAAACTTTTGAGGCTCCGGCGTAGTCGAGAATATCGCGCAGCTCGCGGCAAAAGAGTTCATAACGGCCAAAGGCGTAGGCATCCCACATAGCCAAATCACCATAAAGATTTGGCTGATGAGCCGCCAGCGTGGCCCACGAGCGCCAATTAATCGCCCCCATATGGGCGGCGATCACCTTAAGCTCCGGGAAATCTACCGCCAGGTCGGCCAGAAGCGCAGGATCCGCAAATTTACAGCGTGCCGGCGGCATTAACGGTCCTGTATGAGTTAAAAGGATGCCGCCATTGTCGATCAAAACTTCCAGCACCTTATAGGATTCAGGCCCGCTGGGATCATATCCGTAATCCGGATGATATTTGAGCCCGCTCACTCCAAACTCCTCAAAACATTGTTTGAGCATATCGGGTGCATTGGGCCTCCTCGGATCG
The DNA here is from genome assembly GCA_964530095.1 of uncultured Desulfobacteraceae bacterium. Taxonomy (GTDB): domain Bacteria; phylum Desulfobacterota; class Desulfobacteria; order Desulfobacterales; family CAZHA01; genus CAZHAH01. The sequence continues at coordinate 20,086 of CAZHAH010000028.1, forward strand.
ATACCGGCCAGCGCCATGACTCGATCCGGATATTTCTGCCTGATATCACCCATTTGCTTATTGATGTATTGCATCGTTTCCGGCGTAAGTCCCTCCATATCGGAATTGTCGACCGCACAGATCAGGGTCATATCAATTCCGGCCTCATCCATGGAGGCGATCAACCGTTCGCCGGTGGGATCCGGCCATGTTTCCAGGGCCTTTTTTATCAGTTCTTCGGGATTTATTTTTATCCCCATAATTTCGGCCGCCCGGATGGCGTGTTTCGCCGTTACGGCCACCCGCTGCTCATTAATGATAGGCATGAGGTGATAGTGGACATCGATGATCATAAATGCTCTCCTTTCATGTAACAGGGTTCCCTTTAAACCGGCAATTAATCATATAAATCATGTTATCTGCTCTTGTCATTCCCGCGAAAGCGGGAATCCAATCAAAACAATGGATTATGGATTCCGGCTCTCCGCTATGCTACGGCCGGAATGACAATTATTTAATTTTCTGGTTAACTGGTTCCCTTATTAATGATTATTTTCCCTGAACGATGCATAATGTTGCATTAATTCTCACCCTAATTGAGCGATGGCCCGACAGATCGCATCGGTAACGTCTGCCGTGGATGCCGTACCACCCGGATCACGTGTCAAAATGCGCTTTTCGGCAAACAGTCTTTCAACGACTCGTTGGATGCGCCGGGCGGTTTCTGACAGGAACTGATCCTGGTTTCGATCCGCAAGCCAGTTTAGCATCAACGTACCTGACAGAATGGTTCCGGCGGGATTGGCTATGCCCAGCCCGGCAATATCCGGTGCAGATCCATGGGCGGCCTGGAAGTAACCATGCCTGTCGCCGATCTCAGCCGTTGGAGAAATCCCCAGGCCGCCTACGGTGGCGGCCCCCAAATCGGAGAGAATATCGCCGAACATGTTCTCGGTAACGATCACGTCATAGTGATTGGGGCGTGTAACCAGATAGGAAGCCAGGGCGTCCACCATCGCATATTCCAGTTCCACATCGGGAAAATCATGAGCCACTTCGGTACATATCTTTCGAAAAAAGGCATACGATCTGAGGACATTGGCCTTGTCGCACACGGTGACCCGGCGTTTGCCGTCAATCGGCGCACCGTCTCTTTTGCGAGCCAACTCAAAAGCAATGCGGGCGACGCGTTCGGTTCCTTCTCTGGTGATGACCAGGGCATCCGAAGCCACCTTATCGCGCAAGAGAATTCCGCTGCCCCGGGAGGCATATAGCCCCTCGACGTTTTCGCGTACAATGACATAATCGATCGTTCCGGGACGGCCATGTTTAAGATGCGACGCGACACCGTCGAACAGTTTGATGTAGCGTACGTTGACATAAAGATCTAACTTGAATCTCATTTGGAGGCCAAAATCCTGTCCCGCCTCGGTCCCGTCGGGAAGGACCACGTTGGGATCTCCTACGGCTCCATGTAAAATGGCGTCCGCACTGCGGCAGCCTGCAAGGGTATCTTCCGGCAGGGCCTGGCCGCTTTTCTCGTACTGCCGGGAACCGCCCGGATATTCGACGAATTTCAGTGTTCGCCGATCTCCAAAGGCCGCCTTGAGGACATCGACGGCGGCCCGGCAGACTTCAGGGCCGATACCGTCGCCATGAACGACGGCGATTTCATAAACCCCCCCCAAATTACGGCGCCTCCGGCCTTTGGGTTTCCAGACCAAAGGTCAATGAATCGAAGTAATTCCAGTTATTAGACATATTATTAATTGGATAGAGGCCTTTTTTGGGATGGGCAATATTTTGTTAATAAGTTTTTCCAACCCTATTTCCAACCCCTGGTTAAGATTTTGGCGAATTTGGCATATTTTAGCAACAAAAAACCCGGCCCCGAATGGAGGCCGGATTAGATTTTTCCCTTAGCATTTTCCACTGACATTTCCCGTGCCTTTCACTGAGCGGGCAATGTCCCCAAATCAAGGAATCAATTTGTCTAACTGATCAAATTCGAGCCGCCGAATTACCACATCAGCTGAAACGTCAAAAAGTGGGGCTAATATAGACGACAGGTGGTCTTTGGCATAGCTGAGGTAACTGCTTCTATTCAGACCAGCACTTTTTGCCTTGTCAATTAATGGGGTTACTTCATCTATATGGGATTCAACTTGTGTTTTTAAATGATTTTGCGGTACAAGAATTAATCCACCAAAATTATAACCTTGATATTCTAACTTCGAATAAGCCCCTGGATCAATCTGGTCAATGAATTTTGCCCAATCAACTACTGATTCAAACCGAATTGGCTCAAGAATATGCTTATGAAGTGAAATATGCCCCACTTCATGGGCAAGGGTGTAGCGGTAACGTGAATGCCTATTGTTGTATACGAAATCATCCACGTAAATCCACTTTGTGTGAAACGATGTAAAACCTTCTATATCAAAGTCTCTCTGTAAATTAGGAGTGGGGATTATATCATAATTCAACTTCTGCTCTATGATTTCTTCTACTGGAACGGGTATTTCCCTTGAGAGGCCAAATTGGGCAAGAAATACTTGGGCCCTTTCTGCAATTACTTGATTTGGTAAGAAATCAACATCCAGTGGGATCATTATGCTTTCCGGATTGTCTCAGCCAATTCTTTAAGTTTTTCCTCTGACAGTTTCTGCCCCCTCAGAGTTCGGAAAACAACAGGCAATCTTTCAACTAGTTCACGATCACCCATCAGATCTTGCGGAATTCTTCCAGAATAAGCAGCTGCTAAATCGAAAAACTCATACCACTCATCACTACTCTCTTTTATCTGAAGGTAACTTGCATATCTTTCCAGTATCTCACGCGACTTGGGCGGTTCTATAATTCCTCTCTCCAGCTTGCTGATATTCCCAGGATCTAGACCATATTTAAAACAGAAATTGCGAAGAGTTAGCCCTGTTTTGTGACGCATTTCTTTAAAGAACTGGTCAAAAGTATTGATGGCCGCCATTTTGACCTCCTCTCTTCCTGGAAAATTGTTAAAAGAAATTATCCACCATAATTAACAGTTGTAATTTTTTAACAACGTTGTAAAGAATTGTCAACAAAAAAAATTACCAGCCACCAAAAAATAACAATTATTATTTACAGGGGCCAGGGTCGCCCCTCTCAGCTCCGGTAGCCTATCCCGTGGGGTTTAAAAGCATTCGGGCGTTACCATGACCTTGCCCGTGATCGTTTGAAATACGTGGCCTGTGACGTCCGCTTACCTGGAAAATGGTGCAAATCGCGCTCATATTCCGGCCGCATCGGTCATTCACCAGATTTATCCTTTCGAGGTTTCGGAGATCGTTTAATCTGCTCGCCATATAGAAGCCGTCTCACCAAATATTGAACCGCATCGGGGCGCCACTGGCCGACCCCGGAAATCGTGGGAACGCCGGCCGAATTTAATCCGGCTGCGATCGAATCAAAAGACCGCTTGTATTTTAATTGGAGCTTTATCCAAGGATTAAGCAAATGTAGCAAAGTCCCGATTTGGTGCCCTTCGGATAGCCGGACCTGAATCGATTTAAAAAGCTTCTCTGCAGGCGCGTTTTTAATGACCGGCTTTTCCTTCCGGATACCCTTCCGCCAGCTCGTATTTAGAGGTTTTGTCATGGTTGTTTATGGAAATAAATTCAATAAGGTACGGTCCATAAAGTGGAGCGAAACTTCGAAAATCTCCTCCACCTAAGACAGTGCCATGTTATCCTATTAACTCCCCGCAAACCCTTATGCACCAAGTGCTTATTTATGGTCTGATAACATTTATTATGTATACTTTACACTTTTAACATGCTCTTTTATCAATGGTTTCATATGGTTATAACTTTTTGCATGCGTTTTTTCTGATATTTTCCGTTTTCGCCTAACACTGTTTTGTGGAGCTGGTGACCCCTAACCGACCGATTTTTAAGGCCAAAGTGGAGATTGGAGCCGCCGCCGGAGAGCCCCCAGGAGAGACGATCTCCCTTTGGCTCATGGTTTACCCTTCACCGGATGTCAATAGCTTAGCCCCGCTTGATTCGCCCCGTTCAATTGTGATATTGGTTGACCATCCATGGTATTTGCATGATGACTTCCGCTAAGGGTCTTTATTTGCATCCCACATGCCATGGCCGGGTTGCCTGGGTATTCGGATTTCCCCAGGCAGCCCTTATCTTTTCTTTTTCATCTTCGGATGTTCCCGAAGACAGGCTTTGTCCTTGCGCACGATCGCGCACAGCTTTGGATTGTTTGCCTCTTTGCAGGAACGGTGATCATATAGTGGGCATTCAGGATGCTGCTTTGACAACTGGTCCCTCCCTTAACCTGCTTGACATGCCACCATAGCGGATTTATTTAAATTTATACAGGCTGAAATCAGCCTCCATCTGTTAGTTTCCTCAGAACCCTGGAGGTTGCAGCCCCTCTGGGGTTTTTTTACGGCAGTGAATCAAAAGGCTTGACATGCCACAATGTGGCATTGTAATGGTTTAAAAGGTATTTAGCTTACCAAAATACCTCCATTCTATCTTCTTTCATATGAGCGGCTCGGAAACCCACCGGCCGCTCATCCTCTTTTATGCCCATACTGCAGGCCTCAATCGCTATAATTGACGTTCATCGATCGACATTATTTCTGGCGATGCTGGCAGCCCTGTTAAGGTTTGAGATCTCGTCAATTTTAAGCCCACAAGTGACCACAAGGCGGTTTTGTGGTTTTCGCTAAATTCATCCGGATCCCCTCGGCGCCAGGGGTAAAGAGCTCAAATCCGACCACAAGATATAGGTGAATCAAATTTACGGCTCAACCGGGTCTATATGTCGTATGGTTGCCCGGCGAGGGCGACCGGCGCCGCTCGCTAAAATCGGCGATCTGGTTCTGGCTGCCTGTATCGCCTGAAAAAGCGCGGCCCTCTCGAGGGTCGGCAACCGGTCCAACCTCGTCGACCAACGCCGGATTTTCCGTTTGATCCGCTCGCGTTCCCGGAAGTCTCGCCCTAAATAGCGGTAATCATGCAATTCGACCGGGTCCGGATAGTTAAACCAGACCCATTCGGTCGCCATGCCCCGCCGAGTTTGTGCCTCAAATGAAAAACAGTTCCAGTCCGCCAAGGTTTCGGCGTAAAGCTCCGACCAATAACCGGAGATCATAACCTTGCAGGGCAGAGATCTTATAACGTTCAATAGGTCGATATGCTGATCAACTGTGTACTCAAAGTTATATAATTTTCCTCCCTTTCGCGTTCCCATCAGATAGGGCGGATCGGCATAAACGAAGATTTTCTGATTTAGAATTTTACGATTTGAATCTAACCACCTGGTTGCATCGCCATTTATTGCGATTATTCCAGGAATGGACAAGCCGCTCGCTGCAGTATCAACATCAATACCGATGCTGACTCGAGCGCGTTTTTTGTACCGCATTACCGCGCCGCCTCCAAGGTGAGTTTCAATATAGATATCATGTGGTGGAATGTTATTGATAAGGGTTTGATAAACGCCGGCCCCACCCTTACCGCCGGGATAACGAAAGCTGTTCGCATCGTCGGGCTTGATGGTTGGTGATGACTTGCGGACCGAACCGCTATCTTTAGTGATGGGATCCCGAGTGCGGCCCGGGCTGGCACCGCAGATTTGGCGATGTGCGATCGTCAATTCTCCTTCAGGAGATAACATCGGATCCAACGTTGTTGTTTTTAGCGATGCGATACCGAGGTTCATTCTTTCACCGGGTATTTGAGCCCAGGAGCTTGCATGTCAGGTTAAACGAACTCCCAAATATACATGCCCTCCCTTTTACCACAAATCAATAGCTTACGAGTCAATCGCTTCCTCGCTTTTTCCAGTGTTAAAATATCTCGGCAAGCCCCCCTCTTCCCTGATATCATCTATCTGGTTTTGAAGCTCTCTAATTATGGGCTTTGTTAATTCTTCAAATTGTTGACCTGTAATTTCACCTTTTTTATATCGCCTTTTGAGTTCTTTTATTTCGTTCTTTACTTTATCCATAGCGTCCCCCCTGTTTAGCCCAGGACCGCCGCCTTGACGATTATCGCCCGTTTGACGCTCAACCGGCGTGATTTTTCTAAGACCCATCCGGCTCAACCTTGTCGATCGTGCAAGATTTCGGCAATTTTGCCTTGTTCTTTTTCCACTCTTGATCGTCAACGCGAAAGCATGGCCCCCAATAGCCACATTCAAAACCGAGAAATTTCGCGCCTGGAAAATGCCGCTTAAAACTTTTCCAATTCCGGTCGTGATGCAGAGTTATTTCCATTGCGGTTTGACCCTCCGCGCCTCGCACCAAAGCACATAATTTTGGCACCTGGTTGCCCGGGATCGCCGCGTTGACGATCCCGGGCTTGGTTGAGGTTTCTGTGCCCGTCAATTTTCGGCCCTCTTCCTAAGATTGCTGAGGTGGACGGCCACGCAAAGCTTTATTTTGTATTCCGCATCAAAATAATTATCTAATCCCCTGTGCCAATTTTTGGAACCCCAAGCGTTATGCTTAAGATCGTTAAACCCCTTTACGGCTTGGCTATAAAGTTCGTCCATATTCACTTCCGGATCATAACAGTTAAGTTTGATTGGTTCATCTATGAGATTAATGAGAGCAGCAAACATGCTTAATAGTTTTGTAGCCGCTTCTCCCTGGGGCAGCTGCTTTTTTTTCGGTTTCGGTTTCGGCCTTGATTTTGGTATCGGCTTTGCCGCTTTGGGAAAGTAGATAACGTTAAGTGGATGTTTTGGCATGGCTTACCCCCACGTTCGAATAATGGTTTAATCCACATTAATCTGAGATTGTTGATTCTGAGTCTTCAAAATAGCTGTGAATATCGATAATGCGGTCCGATTGCTGATTAGGCCGGGTAGAAGAATGGGCTAACCATCCTTTTCTTTTTGCCCCACTGTAATGGACATAGATCGTAAATGCCGCGGCTTGGTAATTTTTTGGCGCGCATTCCTTTAAGGCTTGCAACCATTTAATACATTCTTTAATGGTGATCTCTTCGGGGTTTGGATCCATGCGCCCTCCTTTACCATCCTTTATAGTTTCCCCGAGGAGCAAGTCCCAGTTCCTTTTCTGCCTTGGCTATCATTTCCGAAACATGATCAATATCTTTACATTCGCGCGAATTATAATAATCATTCTTATCGCCGCCCCAAACATAACTATGGAGTTCATGGTGTAGGTCCCAAGCTCTGCTTGCTTTTTGGTCTCCATATTTGTCTTCAGACTCATCGTGGATACGCTTGATGTTCTCGATTCTTTGGTCAAATCTTTTTCTGATGGCAGACATATATTGAGTCAGGTAGACAAACCCCCCGCTTGAATCACCGCGCCAACCAACATTAAACGGAACGCCATCCCCTTGCCCTCTACCATCGAGCACCATTAAACCCGGTATCCTGCTTTGCTTTTTGAGCATTATTGCTGAAATGATACGAGGCTTTGACATGTTTTTACGTCCGATTTTTTTCATCGAAAAAAAATTCCCTGAATACCCGGCGTATCTTGCAGCCCATATTGCGTTTCCGTTGTATTTCTCGACGAACTTTTTTTCTTTGCCCTTTAACCCCTTGGTGTAATTAAAATCAATTCGGATGCGGATTCTCCGAATCCACCCGGCCCGGGCTTTATTTCCAAAATAGCCGTCAATGATCAACAATCGGATGGCGATTTTATAATCTTGTACGGATTGTTCACAGGAAGGTAGGCTTGATCGATATGCCGCCAATGTAGAAGGCTTAAGGAACTTCCCGGTACGCTTGTTCATCGGATCTTTCAATTTTCGCCGCTTGTTGTAAAGTTCCTTTACCTTGCAGCAATACTGACGAAGAAGCCTCCGAGGTCCATTATCACCCCAAAATAACGCCCGGTTATATTTTTCAGTACCCCCTTTGGTCGCCATGCGGATATCAAAAACTAAATCCATGGCACCTTGCCTTGGTTTGTCTTTTTGTGGTAATGCTTTTTCAGCCATAACGATTGCCCCCTTTAGCATTTGTTGTGGTTAGGGCTACCTCGTGGTTCCCTCCGCGTGGTAGCCTGTTCTTTTAGCCATCCCCATTCCTCTCCCATGCTGCTTTCATAAATTTCTTAAACCCTTCGTTGGCGCACGTTTTCCCGCCCATGATCCACCAAAAAGGGTAGGAAATTAAGCACAGAAACAATGCGAATGGGGCTATAATTAACCGCTTTAAAAAGATCCTGATCATTTCTATCATGCATCGATCACCCCCTTTCAAAAACAATAATGCCCGAAGACTTCCCACGGCCAAAGCGAACCGCCCGCAACGTCGCCGGTGCGGGTATCTTCAGGCATTAATTTTTCGATTAATCTGTTCATGCTTTGGTTTTTGGGAATATAAAACTTTTGGCTATTATTTGAACATCTGCGCTTGGGAATCATCCTCCATGGCAGATGTGAATTGCTGAATTCGTGTCTGGAATAGCCGGAAAGCAGCTTCAACATGTCCGCCATCCCGGGAAGTATACCCATGGGTGAGCCTGCCATGACACTCAGCGCATATCGGCCAACCCTCCGTGAGCTTGTTCCACTTGGGGCCTTTGAAATGATCGATCTCAAAGTTTTCCATCTTGATGCCGGCGCCGTTTAAGATCTGGCATTCGCCGCAACAGGGGCACACGCCATTGAAATATTTTTTGATGACTGCGGTATAGGTTTTTACCGTGGATGGGGGGAAGGGTTTGCGTGACCAGTCTTCGATTTGAAAAACGCGGGATGTGAGCTTTTCATGATTGTCTTTGAGGCCCTCCAGGTTGGTCCCGATCTTGCTCATTTCGGTCATGATGCGGCGCCATTCACGTTTTCCATCGTTTAGGAGGTCAACGATCAAGGCTATGGGATCTTCGGGACTTTCGGTGTTGCCAGCTTTGATTTTTAGCTGGTTCTGCATGACCAAACGTTCGCTAAAAATAAGGATTTAGATTAAAATCTATTTATATCGGATTAAAGTAACATAGTTATCTATAAAACAATTAAGGTAAAGTCAAGTAAAAACAAATCTATTTTTATTGATTTCTTTATCCCTCTAGTTTATCAATTTCATATGGGTGAAAGAAAAATGTACAATACGACTTTGGATATGGATTTAATCCGAGAGCTCAAGATTCTTGCCGCTACGGTTGATAAACGACAAAATGCCCTCCTCGAAGAGGCCATCCGGGATCTACTAGAAAAGTACGAAAAACCCGCCAAAGAAGATTAATCTCCTATAAATCCACCGCTTAAGATCGCATGGGATGTCAAGGTTTTTGTTTTGAACAGTCGTATTGATTTTAAGGCTGAAATCGGATAATAAAAGATTGTGAGGAAAAAATTAAAATGTCGAGAGTATAAATGTTCAACACCTCCATACCTTGGTGGGCTTTGTAAAGAACACCATGCGGAACGGACAGAAAGGCACCGCCGACGCGATGCGGCTCTAACTGCACTAGAAACTGTGACGATTGAGGGTAGCCTTCCCAAAAATCCTGAATTGCGTGATGAGCTTTTAAAGATACGGGGATGGTGGGATAGGGCTTGTAGTTCAGTTAGATCCAAAAGAAAAGATGAGGTGCTTTGGGATGAGGCTGAAGATGCTATCGGTTGGTGCATTGCCTTAGCACAAGAAATCGTTGATGCTGAAATTGCATTTCGCACTGGGAAACAACCCTCTATTTCTTTAGAAGGTACAAGACATTGGGTTTGGGATCGGTTTAACAACCTTGAGGCGGGCCTAAGGAGCAATGGCGTTAAACGCCGAACGTAGCATAGGAACACCAAAATCGGTCCTGATAAAATCCATGATAACACCCCCATAATTTGCATAAATTTCATCCATGTGTTACAGAACTACCCGCACAGGGGGTTCCACAAGGCACGGTATCTGCCGGAAACAGCAAACCTGCCAACAGATCCCCTGTGCAGCCTGAAATTCACTCACGACACTCAAAAAACTAATCTGAATCCAAAGAATAACCTTTAATCGAGGTTGCCATGATTCATCCGAAATCCCATTTCTTTTTGAGAGGTGGGGTTTTGTATTAAAGTTCAACTCTTTGCTTCAAGCTGATACATATTAGCGGTATAGAAAAATGAGCCTCTTACTGGGGAAATAGACGGAAGCGGTTTTTGTGGTTTTTGTTCACACATGATGGCCAAGGACGATTGACCGCTAACCAGCCCATGAACCTATGGGCTTAAAAACCGGTTCCTATGACTCTGATTCGATCGCTGCTTTTTAATACATCGGTGTTGCGATTGTCCGTATTTCGGAGATCTACAAACCATGCCTATCCGGTTGTCACATAAAAAAATGATGGAGGACACAAAATGGCAGATATAATAATTACAACCTCGGTTTGTTTTACAGCAATGGCAACCGTTGCCATTGCATTCCTTACGGGTGCGAATAGGGCCTTGTCTAAAAACACATTGAAGCTCACTAAGGCAACGCACGAATTAAATAAGGCAATAAAAACAAGCGCTGATCAACACCAAGAGGATATGAAGAAGCTGTATATTTCCCTTACAGCGGCGCAACTATATGCCGCCTCTACAAACCCGCTTGGCAGGACCTTTGAGCCAGAGAAATTAGAGAAATTCAAAGGGATTGTCGCAAGCGGCCTTTAAAAATTTCTGGTATTTTTTGGGATCTTCGCAAGCGGCCTTTAAAAATCTGTGATATTTTTTAAAATATGCTGTCATCTCAATCGCAATATCATACATATGCTCCGGCATGTCTTCAGGCTTCCCCGTCTCATTAAATATTTTTGTCTCATTAGTACAATGTTTTTTAACTGCATCAAGAAAATCTTTGGTGTCATAAATGAAAGGGTACAACATAACTAATACCTCCTTTTAAAAAATGATTTCTATATCCTTGGTATTGAAAAACGGCACTGTGACCAATACCGTTATATTTAGACGATTATCAAAGCATCATGTCGCCTTCCTCCTGTACTCTTCATACAGGTTGGGCTTGAAAACGGCCCAGAGCAAAAGCCAGTATTCCGTGAAATCTGTCTCTCCCAAATCGCCAATCAAATTCCGGAAGGCCCTTTTTCACCACGTTGTTTAAGCATCTCCGATAGTGCGGACATTGAACATTTCTCGTCATTAAGGATCCACCGGCTGTTGGTATTCATTCAAGCCAAGTTCCAGCCTGCACACCCTCGCAGATAGCACAATCACATCGGAAATCATTGGAAAAAGCACCCGCTCCATGTATTTTCCAAAATATTCATTCACCTGGTTCGTAATCGAGATCCGTTCATCCTCCCCGATATCCGAACCAAAAGAGAGGTTAATGCCCCACTTCATGTTCACATACCGGCTTATCAAACCTTTTACCCGCTCCCTAACGCATTTTTCCAAAGCCTCGTTTTGAAATGGTATCTGGTCTAATCCCTTATCTATGACCTCGGCTACTGACTTTCTGATGTTAGGAAATTCAACCAATTCTGAAACCATGCTTAACCTCCTTGGCTAAAGTGTTTGATTTGCGAAGTTAGCACCTGAAGCATGAAGCCTAACTTCGGATGTCTGAACAGCTTCGGAAAGTTTAGAGGCAATCTTTTCAAGCCAGGCTTGATCACCGACCACGTCGCCATCGATGTAAAAATTAAAAACCGGTTTTCCCCCGGTCCCGGCTGCTGCCGTCTGCCCAGGGGCTACTGTCGGGGCTGTTGCGGGGGTTGTGGCCGGTACGCCCGCGCCTGCCCCGCCGCCGGTACCCGCTAAAGTCTGGGCTCGGATCTGAGCCACCTGAGCCATGCCAAAGGTGAATACTGAGGCGGCCATGGCCATACCCCAGAATCCGCCCTGGGCTAGGGCCTTGGTGACCCCCTCGTAGGTGTTTATTATGGCTTTTGCGGTACTCGCGGCCTTGACCAGCTCAAACAGGGTCTTGTTTTGTGAGCTGGTCGCCTGCATGAACATCTTTCCGGCCATGATCATGTTGTTGAGGGTGTCAAATTGGGCCTGTTTTTTCATGGTTGCGACGCGCTTTTCTTCGGCGATGCGCTGATCGTTGACCTGCTTTTCATAGGCCAGCATATTCTCGTGTCCGGACATAATGGCTTGGTCGTATTCAGAGGCTTTTTCGATCTTCCATTGAAAAAGCTCCATATCCAGTCGCTTTTCTTCGGCGATGCGCTGCATGGCGATAGCGTTTTCATCCCTGGCCGCCTGGATGGCCAGATTTAAGCGTGCTTTGGCCATATGCGCAAAGGGGCCGGTGGGCTTGCCTGCGCGCCCGGCTTTTGTTTTTGTGGTATCCGTTCCGTCCCCGGCGCCGCCCCCACCTAATGGCTTTGGGGTTATTCTGCCCACCAAGGCTATGGCTTCCGGCGATGCTGCAAATGGGGTTGTGTCTGGATGGAACAAGGCCCTTGCTCGATTGATGGTCCGCATATATTCTTTTAATTCTGCTATCCGTTTCGAAAACTGAGGCAGAGGCCTACCCAATTGGCGTTCCCCCAAACGCTGTCTTTGTTCTAATTGATTGATTTTTTCTTGTACCTCTATCGCTCTTTTTGTTAAAACTTCACCTGTAGTTGGCGCCTTTGCCATCTTTCCGAGAAAAGTCATACCCTCTATGACCGGTGCCAAAACCAATAAAAATTCACCAAGCTCCGTTGCTAAATTTCTGATTGAAGTTTCAAAAGATGCGAATTTTTCAGCGGAGGTTTTAGATTGAACGCCAATCCTCTTAATCATTTCCCTACCCTTGTCGGCAGTCATGTTTAGGAAGGCCAAGCGTTGTTCGGTATCGTTCAGCTTTCTGCCGACGATGCCCATTTCTTTTGCATATGCCGCATTTGCCTTGCCTATTTCGACAATGATTCCCAAGTTGTCTAAGATTCTCCGGCTTTGCCTACCTACACCAAGGGCAATGTCATCAAAGGCTTTGGACACTTCTTGCCCTGTCAACCGTGCAGAAGCGCGGGCAATCTTCATCAGGTTCGCAATCCGGTCCGGGGCGATACCTAACATCATGGCCGTGCCAGCTTTCTGCATTAATGTCATTGTGTCGACGGTATGGGCACTTGCTTCCTTTAAATTTTTAATCATCTTATCGGCATTTTGACCATGTGATATTGCCATGTTTTCAAATGCCTGGGCTGTCTGTTTCGCCCTTGCGCCCAGCTTGGCTATATCCCAGGCCTTCATAGCTCCATAGGTGGCCCCAGCGGCCTTGACCCACGCCATACTTATTGCTTGGGTAGTCTTTTTGTTAACGAGCTGTAGCCGGCGCATATCTTTTTCATATTTAGACGTCTTGCCGGAGACATGGATAAACATGCCTCTAATGTTTGAAAAAATTCCCATTTTCTTAATCTCCTTTTTTCAGTTTATTGATTGAGCCAACCCTCTCTTTTTGGCAAGAAGCCCCGGCCACCAGACCCCCCCGCCGGCCTTTTTTTTGGGCTTTCCTTTTCCGGGTCCGGGATGACCCCAAGGCCTCCGTAACAAACGGGATCGACCAAGCAGCTGGCATAAATTTCACAATCCAAATAATGATTTTCACCTTGTACATGTTCCCAGCGGTAACGTCCGCTCCGGTCCCGCCGCTTCTCTTCTGCTGTGATCTGCTTCGCATAATCCACCCCGGTCTCAGCGTGTAGGTACACAGCCCCCGGGTCACCATCTTTGACCTGCATTCGGGAATGGAACACATCCTTAAAGTACGATGTATCAACCACCCAAAGCTTAACCCCCGCTCCCGGAATGGGTACGTTTCGCTTTCCCGGCAGAGTGCCGATCAAGGTCAGTTTCATTTTATCGATCATCTCTCGACTCGACCCCTTAATCCCAAAAACGGTGTTGCCACCATACTGAGATAGCCACCTGTATGCCTTTTCGGTCATGCTCCGGTCGTCTTCTTCCTGGGTTCCGGCCGTATCAATCCCGGCGCGCCAAACCTGAACACGCTTTTCTGACCCTTCAATTAAGTACGAGTCTTTATAAATCAAATTCGTTATATCCTCCCAGGAAAGCAGGAAACCGTACCTGATAAGCCAAGATGTCAGATCACGGCCCCAGGCTCTCACCACGAAATAAAAACCGGCTTTCTGACAATCGATTCCGCATGTCAAAGCTATGGCCTCCGGAGGCACGATCAGAGGCGGATATTCACCGCGGAGCTTGAGAATGTCGTGGTCTGATTTTTCTTCAATTACATCACGCCATTCTCGGCCCAACCAATCCGTGGTAAAGCTTCGGAGCTTATCGAAACGTTTGAATGTGGACAGGTGAGCCTCCAGGAACTTGCCGACGATATCGCCCCACTTCAACCAGGGGCTATACAATGAGCTCAGCCTGAAGGCGATCGACTCAAGCTTGATCCCTTCGTCTTTGAACCGGTCTAAAAGGTCCTGTATGGGGTCCGGGGAGTGCTCAGGCTCTGCGATATTCATATCGAACCATCCGGCGCCGCTATCCGGCGAAAGCATCCATTCCTTGTAAGTGTCGTCAATGGACTCCTCGCAAAATTTGCACTGATAGACGGCGCTGCTTTTCGCCAAATGGATACGGTTAACTGTAGCCATCTCCTTACGATTCTCAAACTTAATTTGTTCCCATTCCAGCGGCTGAAGGCGTTTGCAAAATGGGCAGGGGACAAAATATTTCAAGACAACCTGGCAAAGCGCTTCCTGCTTCGAAATGTTGCCGGTTTCGATTGTTGGGGAGCTGACGTCGACGACCTTCCGAATGTCATAAAACGATTTAAATCGCTCTGCGCTAAGCTCCATAGGATCGCCATATTCACCTATGAGAGGGGGCCACTTATTGACCTCATCCCGGAAGATGTTCCGGCAAGGCTTCTGGCTCAGCGGAGTGGGGCTGTTACTTCCAGCTATGTACAAAACCATCCCCGGGAATGCCATTTCAGTAAGCTGGTATTTCTTGGGGTCTTTAGGCTTTTTCCGCCTCAATGATTGAGAGCCGTCGATCATGGGCTGGATCCGGGTCCGGGCAACGGTCTTGCCCTCATCGTCGCTCGGATAGATCAGAAGTGTTGAGAATGGATCTTGATCGATCACATAGCCAAGGAGGTTATATAAAATGACCGTCTTGCCCAACTGGGTCGAGAATTTTAAGACGATGTGGTGGATATCCGGGTGTTGATACAGATTCATAATATCACGTGCGTATGGCGTGCGTTGCCATCGATACGGGCCAGGCTCGCGGGCGGTTTCAGGAAGCAATACGATATTCCGGTTCGCCCATTCCGAAGCGCTTAGGGGTTTAGGAGGTGCCAGGGCTGCGCGTTCCGCCGGCCACAATTCAAGCTTTCTTTTTTGCACGTTTAGCCCTTCTCTTTTTCGGTTTCGTCTTATCGGTTAATGGGTTCGGCCGTGAATAGGTTTCCAGGATCTGTAGGCTATCCGCATCAAGGATCTTCTGGCACTCCTTTGAGTCCTTGTGAGACAGCCTTAAGCTCAAACGCCGACCCCTTCCGAGTAAGGCCTTCTTGAATTCAACAGCACGATCGACGAGCAAGGCCTCGACCTCAGCCCGGGGGATGAGCTCACCCTTCTCTTTGTGATATGAAACTTCTGCAAGCAAGGCGCGGAACTTCCTAAATTCTTTTTCCCACCAAACCTTCTCCGATACCGCAATCTGTGGCCCCGGAAGCTCCATTTGATTTTCAACCTCAGCGCCTCGCCAAGCCATGATTCGTTCAGGATCGTATGTTCCATCCGGCTCAACGGGGAAGCCTGGTTGCTTCTTCCACTGATATACAGTCTTGCGGCTGACCTTTAGTACCTTGGACAAGGCTGTCACGGTCTTTATCGTGCCCTCTTCGGTGAGCCCGTGCTCAGCTTTCAACCGTTCAAACGCCTCGCTCTCTTCAGCTGAAAGCTTAACTCCTTGTGATATCTTCTTGGCTATAGGCTGTAACCCTCTCAGCCCGTTTTGTTTGTCAGTTTGCGTTTGTTCAATATACATAATGATTTAAACCTGTTAGCGGGTCCTTATCAGAGCCCTTTTCCACTGGGTTAGGAAAGGCTCGACATTTTTCCGCATAAATTCACCACTTTGCAGGTAACACCGGTTACAAAAAATTATTAAGCCGCTTCGCCCGAATTATCTTCGCTTTCATCCAACAGGCCCAGCCGCCCCTCACACACGATCAGCCGATGCTCCAACCAAAGGCATTTCTGAACTAGATTACTCATGACCTCCATGCAGCCCTCCGCTGTACGGGCATATTTTTCGACGGTCTCCTTATCCAGATTTGAAATATCAGGTTCCTTGTAAATCGATTTGGTTTTCATATTGCTTTCCTCCTCACGCTATTCGTTATTATATTCGCATCTCATTAAGGCCATATTCCAACAGCAATTGGGCATCCGCCTCGTTATCATCTTGCGGGTTCCAGCCCCGAGCCTCAGCCTCCTGGATCATGTCCGCCTTGTTAGCCCGGCCGTTACCAGTGGCCCACTTCTTAAGCGTTGCGGTATGCACGGGCATGAGCTCAATGTTATGCTCCGCTGCGAAGGCTTGAACCTCCGTAACGAGCCCGACACAACACGCGGTTGCAGCTCCTCCGCGGTGGTGGGCCTGCTCGTAAACGATAAGCTCAAGTTGACCTTCAAAAAGCTTCCACATTTCATTGAGCCAAACTCTGCAGCGCAGAAATCTCATGCCAGGGGATTCACCACGTTTGAGCGCAAATTCAATCACGCCTGAACGCCGGCCGAAAACGTTGCTGGCCCAACCGGTTCTTGTGGCCATATCCAATGCAAGGATATTCATGATTTGCCTCCATAAACCCGCTGCCTCGATTTGGCCGAAGCAACCAACGGCCCAACATTGACATCAACATAATCAAAAACCTTGGCCTCAGTTTTCCCCGGTGCCGGCCGCAACACACGGCCCAGATATTGGATGACACGCCCGCTGAATTTAATAGGCGTTGCTAAAAACAGGGTCGACAGCCCCTTGCAGTCGAAGCCCTCGCCGATGAGCTGCCCCGTGGCTACCAGCACTTTGATCTTGCCAGCATTAAGCCTATCAACGACCCCTTGGCGCTGCTTATTCGGGATATCTCCGGTCAATACCTCTGAATCGATTTGAAAATAGTCTTTCAGTTGAGTCCGGAGCGCTTCGCAGTGGCCTTTACGATCGCTCAAGACCAGGCATACACCACCGCCGTTACCGGCTTCCCGGGCTACATCCGCGACAACCATATAGTTTCTCTCGGGGTCTTCGGCGAGCTCGCTAAGCATCTTGGAATATTCAAGCGTTGGATCGTAAAAAGGGGTAAAGTCGGTTTCCCGGGTGATCACTTCAGCCTTGAGGATGTCCCCGGTCTCTTCCAACTCCGCCCGGTCAATCGTGTGGTGGCAGTCTCCAATGTGCCAATAGATCAATCTTGAGAGCTTATCCCGGCGCCATGGTGTGGCTGACAATCCTAAGCAATACTTTGAATTAAATGCCGTGACAGCTTCGGTGAAGGTCCTTGACGGTGCGCGGTGGCATTCGTCGACGACTAGATGGCCTATATGGGGTGCAACCTCATGAGCACATTTGTATAGGCTCTGAACCAACCCAACGGTGATCCGGTCGCCGATAACCTTCTTGCCTCCGCCGATGATACCGATTTCTTTTTTGGGGATGCTCAGGAAGGTTTCAATCCTATCAATCCATTGGTTAAGGAGTTCCTTGGTATGTACGACGATTAACGCCGGCTGCTTACGTTCGGCGATCATATAAAGCCCCATGATCGTTTTGCCGCAACCGGTCGGCGCGCTCAAAGTGCCGAAACGTTTTTTCAACATATCGGTTACCGCATCTTGCTGAAACGGTCTGAGCTCACCATTAAATTCAAAATCAACCTGCGGTAATTCCCGGGTCTGATCGTCAAGTTGGAATTCGGTGCCACATTGACGGCAAAAGCTTATTAGCTGGCGGATATATCCACGGGGAAGAAGTAGCGATCCGTCGCCGGTACGCTCATAAAATCGTAACAGTCTCGGTGTTTCGCCATTCCACCGATTCATCTTTTCATTTTCGTGCCACTTCGGATTTACAAATACCATTCGTTCGCATATGGCCTGATTTAGATCGTCAGGGATATCGCTCAAGATTAGCTTGTTTGAAATTGTGATTTTCATATTTAAATATCTTCCATTTATTGTGCCGGTGAGTTTTGCAAAAAAACCACCCGGTAGAGTCGTAAGGGATCGGTTGCCTATTTACGATCAAAACCCATTTACGCCGTGCCACCTTTCGCGCCGTCTTTTAACCCGGCTTTAACCCAGCTTCTTATATCAACACCGGCTTGAGCCATCTCTCCGGGATCCTTTCCCTCGATGCAAGGCCATCGTTTGAATTGTCGATAGGTCCTTGCCCAAAATCCCCAGCTTTCCGTTGCGCCGGCTTTGTCGGAATCAAGTGAAAGCAAGATGGTTTCGGCTTTAGTTAAAATTTTATGTGTGTCGACATCCGGCCTTATCTGTGCACATCCGAGAGCGATAACACCGACCAAATCCCCAGCCTCCTGGTGGATAAGTAGGGCATCGAGCTCACTTTCAACGATTATCTGAGGCTTACCTTTGCCCGTGCACCCCAAAATAAAAGGCTTGGTGTCGCTTCCTGGTATGACAATGTACCGCCCAAAGCGATCAGGCTCCGGTCGGCGCACCCTCAAACGGATAACATGGCCACTAACCTGAGACGGAATGATAAGGCCCTTCGGCAACCATAGCTTTTTCGGCTTGCCGGTCTTTTCGTTTAGCTCAGATGAAAGCCCCCAGGCTTCCCTTGCCCGGTAAATATCTTTCAGATTCCACCCGAGCCGTGCCTCCTTGATGGTAACGTCCGATAGACCCCGTTCAATCAAGAAAGTTTGAGCGCTTGGTACTGCAAAAATATGTTTATGGGTGTATTCAAGGAAGGCTTGAGCCCTTTTTTGCCATAAAGAGGGTGGGTATTGGGGTTGGCGTGGTTGAAATCCTCGATCGACACGCTTGGATGTTTTTACCTTTTCCGAACCGTCTGTTTGTAAAGCGATCGCTGGATCAACTGCCATATACTCACAAGCCTCTTTGTAGGCCATTCCCCGTTTTTCAATCAGATGTTTAATCAGCGCCCCGACATAACCTTTATCTTTCAACAATATGCAGGCCTGCTGCTGGGAATTGCCGCACATAGTCCAATAATCTATGTAGGCCTCAATAAAGCCTTTTCCGGAATCCATTAAATACTGAACAGCCCCCCCCTTTTTTCCACACCGACGGCACCAATACGATCCGGATTTCCCTCGATCAGGCCAAACGATAAATCGGTCAGTACCGCCGCAAAAAGGGCATGGACCTGCGAATTCCTGAGGTGTTTTTTGAAAAATTTCGTGACCATTTTGTTTAATAATTTGTATTAAATCCATGTTTTATGATTTGTACTAAACCTGTTTTTCCGTTTAGATAGTTTAGATAGTTTAGACACTTTTTAGTGAAAGTCCCCCTAGGAAGGGTTAAAAATCACATAGAAAAGTTACTATAAAAGTATCTAAAGTGTCTAAGGTGTCTAATCATTGTCGGCTAATTTCACCCCTTCATAGTAGATGTAATTTGTTTTATATGAATTGAATCGGCTTTTCATTTCATTGCCGAATCGAGTTCCATTGATATGTTTATGCCCATTATCAAGGCACCATTGTTTGTATATCTCATAGAGTTTTCCGGCTTTGACTTGGGCAATGGGTTCAAAAACACAACATTCCTTCAAGAAATGGCCAAGAATATCTTCTTCCGCACGATATTCTTTGACGGCCGTCATAACTAATTCCGGAGGGTTTAGTCCCTCCTTTTGCCATTTCAGGCATCCCCTGACTAACCAAGCCAAAATACCCGGTGCTTCTTTTTTGAGTTTGGTTAGTAGCTCAGGGTCCATTTTTCGTTCATATGGTTGTGTTGGGTTGGACACGAAGGAAAGAGGAAAGGGGATCAGATGCAGCCTTTCCCATAATGCGTAGTCACTTGCGGGAGCATAGGGTTTGTGGTTTGTGAGAAGCAAAAGGAGATGCGACGGTCTGAATTCAATATGTCTTTTGCCGTACGGTGCCCGTGCGTTTAAGGTGTCGCCTCCAACCAGCTCTTTGATACGTGCGGCATTTAATTTGCGCCCCTGGCCGGTCTCGCTTGCCCATATAATACGCTTCCCCCTTAAAGCCAGAATGCCCGAATTTGGCGCGCCGCTTTGTTTGGCGAATTTGGGGTCAAGCAAAAGCTCGGACTCTGCTTTGTATGCCAAATCCCCTAGGACGGATTTTAATGTCTCTAATATGGTCCCTTTGCCGTTTCGACCGATACCCCACAAGAAAACGACGACATGCAATAGGGTTTCACCCGTGATCCCATATCCTAATAATCGTTGAAGGTATTCGACAAGCTCCGATTCCTGGTCAAATATTTCAAAAAGGGTTTGCTCCCAGGTCGAACACGGCGCGTTTAAACCCTCCCATTTTGTGGGTGCTGCGGTTTTGATAAAGCCTTGTGGTTTGCCCGGACGGTGTTTTCCTGTCTTCAAATCGATGATTCCATTATTGCATCCAAAAACCCAAGGGTCCCGGTCCCATTCAAACCCTGTTATTCCAAGGGAACTTTCTCCTACTTTGGCAAGATGTAAAACGTTCTCCTTGCGCTTCTTAGTCTGAAGCGTCCGGATCCGCTTTAGTAGCGCCTCCTCTTTTGCCTTATGGCCGTCGGCCGCTTCTTTTTTTCCGACTTTTTCGGCCCCGAGCCTCGCAAAAGCCTGTCTCTGTGCTTCTAATGCATAAATGTTAATCACCCTTTGAATTGCTGCCGTTACCTGATCAATTAAATCTTCCTGCCAGAAATGTTTTTTGAAAGTGTACCAACGGTTGGCGGCATGGTCGAAGCAAAGGAGGCCTTGGTGGATCTTGATGTAAAGGTGCGCATCACCATCTTCATTATCGGATAAGGCTTGAAAGATTTCTTTGCCTGAGAACTGTGGTTCTTTGAGGATCTTCTGTTGAAATTCGGCTTTCTCTGCGCCTACTTTTGCATCTACAAGTTTTCGGATTTTATCCGGATCGTTAAGACTGGGTTCATTCATTTTCACACCGCCTTCAGTTCCAAAATATCAAATACCCGTTGTGTTGCTGAAGCTGGCAACAGTCCAAAACAGTGGGCTTTCATAATCAAGCGTTTGAGTCGCGGCGCTATGAGAACCCAAGCTTCAGTAGAAAACTCAATCATCGAACTACCTCCGTGCCTAAATTTTGCAATCCTCATTAGGTGTGATTTTCCGAGATTCCATATATTTGATAACATCCGCAAGGGAGTACCGGATCGCACGACTCGTGGCTTTAATATACGGTATCCCAATTCCTAAATGCCTATGGTTACGCAGGGTAGGCAGGGCAAAGCCGGTAATCTTTGAAACCTTTTTCTCATCGATGTAAATATATGACTCGCTCATAGGTTTTACTCCTTTCTTTCGCTTAACGCTAAGTCACCTATACTTACCCTTAATGCTTAAAATAAAAGAGCGAAAGGAGAGAGTAAAACCTCAACTTTCGCTCACAGTGATAAATAAGAGTAGGTGCCTTATTTATCCGGGCAGTAATATTTTATACTATATCACTTCGTTCGTATTAATAATTTCCAGGAAAAAATCCTTTTTCAACGTTTTTAATGATGCGCTTGGCCTTGGCCAAAGCCGCCCGGTATGTGCGTTGAACGTCGGCGTCGTTAGAATTCTTTTGTTGTGACTTGGTGCCTATTTTTTTGATTATGTCTTTGATTTTTAAACCCTTCAAAGATAGTTTGTAGACTTCCAAATATCGCTGCAGCTCGTCATATCTGATTCGCGAAGTGGGAAGATGTCTTTTGTTTGACCATTCCGCATATTGCTTTACCCATTCGTCCTTTTTTAAATCTCGAATCGTTTTTTTAAAATGATTTGTAATGATGTCCGTTTTTTGATCCAAGCCAACCATGAGACGAACACATGTTTTCCGGGTTTCCAAAAACTGAGCTAATTCGGTACTTAACTCTTTTAAACTTGGTTCTCTACCTTCTCTATGTTTAAAAAAATGAATACACTTTCGAATGTCATATTCTACTATCTCAGAATAGTTTCTAATGGTCTGTGACGCTCGCCGTTTCGAAGTGAGTTCGATCGCCTTCTTTTTATATTCCCACCACTCATCAAAAGAAAAAGAGTGGATATCGCCGTTGCTCATATAGGTTGACACTATCGGGGGTACGGAGCCATGTTTATCTTTTTTGAATTTTTTAGAAACAGATAAATTTGGTGTTTCCCTTTTTTTCTTCCACCAGTCACACAGCTCTTTATAATTGGGGTTCTGCCTTAAGTATTCCCACCACAATCGATATATGTCTTTTGAAGGGACTTTTGTCATATCCGCCTCCTGTCGCGCCTGAAAGCAGTCCAGGAAAACCGCCTTTCGGGGAGCTCACCCTATCCCCTGGGGTTCGAACTTATTTCTTATGATCTTCTATTTTAATAACCTTTTCTTTCTCTTTATCTTTTTCTTTGGCGGCCTGTTCTATGATATCCCCGGCAAGTGCAGAAGCCCGTTTCAGCGCCTCATCCCTGAGGTGCGCATATCGTTGGGTCATTAAAGGGCTCTTGTGGGTGAGGAGCTTCTGAAGGGTATACAGATCAACCTCACCACTTGAGGCCAACATGCTTGCATAAACGTGCCTCAATCCATGAAGCGCCCGGAAGTCTTTCGGAAGCCCGGCCGCTTTTTTAATTCGATTCACTTGGTGATTGATATCGGTCCGCTGCTTTCCGCCGCGGCCGGGGAAAATAAAAGGGCTCCTTGTTTTCGGATGGGATTTTAACAGTTTTCTGGAAGCATCGTTAATCGGGATTTTCTGGTCCGGTCCGCCCTTGGGATCAACGAGGGTAATAAATCCGCGATCGAAATTGATATGCTTCCACCTGAGCTTGAACATCTCTCCACGCCGCAAGCCTGTAAAAAGGGCCATCTTCATCAAATTCGCAGCTTGGATATTTGTATCGCCCTTAATAGCCTTTAAAAGATTTGATAATTGTTCCGGAGTTAGATCTTCCGTCTTCAGATTGTCAGTTGCCGGCATCTCGATTTTGAAATCAAGACCTGTACACAGTCTCTTATTTACCCCAAAATTGACGATACGCCTTAACAGCTCGAGCACATTTTTAACCGTCCCCGGGGCTTTCGATTTGAGCAGCTTAAGCCTAACCCGGTCGACATCGAGCGGTATTATTTCTTTAGGTTCTTTTTTGCCGAAATGCGGCTTTATGTGGTTTTTAAACCGGTTCTCATCAGGAACAAGGCCTCTCAGGCTTGGCTTATTGGCCTTGTATTCCTTCCACAGGTGTTCAATTGTCCATTTATTGGCCTTTGCCTCTTTCTGAGCCTCCTCCAGTTTTCTCAGCTCCTTTCTTGACAGCCGCTTTCCTTCTATGCGTTCAGCCCTGATTCCAGAGGCTCTGGCCGGCGTCATATCTTCGGCATATTGGCGCCCCGCCTTTTCTTCATGCACTTTTCCGTTCTTTTTAAAGACGATATAATAAATTTTTTCTGTCCCCTTGCCGCCGATCCTTTTTGCCTCGCGATAGAAAACACCGGCATAGCTGGTTTTTTTTCGTTTAGTGGCCCCCATGGTAACCTCCTATTATAATTAACCCAAAAATCATAAAAATGAGCAGTTTCGAAATAGATGTAACAGTCTTAAATTAAACATAATATGGTGTATATGCTTTGAGGTGGATTCCTTTGGGGTTAGAAAAAGGCACTCATAACAGATTGGATTAATGGTGGATACGACTTTTCCAACCCTATTTCCAACCTTTTTTAGCTATATCAGGGTAAAAATAGGTAAGTCAAGAAAAAAGGCGAGTCGAAATATTCTTTTATATTAGTAGGTTTTAGGAAGGCCAAGTAAAAGGCGGTAAATCAGTGCCTTTGGGTTTCCAGACCAAAGGCACTGCGAAGGTTATCCAGCCCTTCCTGCTGTACCGACCAAAGACGCCCTGCGATCAAACCGCCGTCGATCACCAGATCGTGTCCGTTAACAAAGGTGGATTCATCCGAGGCCAAAAACACCGCCGCCATGGCAATATCATCTACAAGACCCGAACGGCGAATCGGTTGCCACTGGTTCAAAGCTTCTTTCATTGTCTCTGCGGTCTCTTCGGCTTTCTCCGTGGGCAGGCCCAGAGCCTTGCCGAAAATCCCGGTCGCAATACCGCCGGGGCAGATACTATTAACGCGCACATTGTTCTCGCCCAGTTCCATGGCAACGCATTTGGTCAGATGAATCACGGCCGCCTTGGCTGCGGCGTAAATGAACGATGATGAATATCCGGCTCGCAGACCGGCCACACTGCCGTTGTTGATGATACTCCCCGAACCCTGGGCTTTCATCACCGGCGCTGCGTGTTTCATACCGAGCAAAACACCCCCGAGCAGAACCGCCATTGCCGCCTCGTACCCTTCCAGCGCTATGCTTTCGATGCCCCCCACCGGTGCCGGGCATCCGGCATTGTTAAACAGGCAGTCCAGCCGGCCGAATCGGTTCAGCGCATAATCGATCATGCCCTTCACATCCGCCTCCCGCGACACATCGGTTTTTAGGAAATCGACTCTGTCACCCAGGGATCCGGCAATCGCCTCCCCTATTTGTTCCCTTCGCGCGGCAATCAATACCGATGCGCCTTCTTGAGCAAAAACTTCCACCGTCCGACGGCCGATACCGCTGGTTCCGCCGGTCACAATTGTCACCTTGCCTTGTAAACGTCCCGCCATTTGCTTTTCCCTCCATCATGATAGTCATCAAAAAATACGCATAACAAATTTAGCGCCAAAAGTGAATGAGTTTAAATCTTGTCTGTCACTCTTGAGCAAAAAAGGTCCATGTGAACCTGGAATTCCGATATAAGGATTGGAAAAAAATGAATATTTTTCAAAAAAATCG
>CAZHAH010000029.1:0-43723 GCA_964530095.1 uncultured Desulfobacteraceae bacterium
GCTTTGGTCAGAATACTACCTTAGAACGTAGAGGAAATAGCCTGGTAATCAACAGAAAGGGATAGTGAATTGCTTCCAAGGAGCTCGGCCACCTCACCCGCGATGACCGCATCTCTTTGGTCGTGACCGATAACCTTCAGAAGATCAGTGAGCGTATCGGCACTGCGATGACGTCTGAATATTCGCCAGGCGATTTCAGCGTATTGGGGCTGGTCGCCCATCTTGTCATAGATTTCAAGCAGCAACTGATCCCTTTCCTGCGCCTGGAAGGTCTCTTCCGCAGGTACCCGTTGCAGCCATGACAGGGCCGTTTCCGCATCACCGCTGTCCAGATAGACCCGGGAAATATCCACAAAGGCGGCTGTAGACAGTGTTCCCCAGGAAGCAAGCCGTGTTTTTTCGAAAAGAGGCGCATCTTTGATTTGCCGGGCCAGGGATTCAACCCGAAACAGCCAGTGACGTTTCTTGTATTCATCAGTTTCTCTATTCGCTGCTGCTTGGAATCTTTCGATCAGATTCCGAATCATAGACCCAGGCAGATATTCCTCGGCGCAATCGACAAGAATATCCCGAACACCGTAATCGTCTTGCTGGTTTAAATCTAAAACCAATCCGCTCAACCATTCCTTGTCCTGGCATCTTGAGGCATAGGAAACAAAGAGCTGTTTGGCATCAAAGCGGAACACATCTCCCACATTCCCACCGGAATCATCACATTGCTCGAGCACAGCTTTGTCTGCCTTATAAAATGCGGTTACCAGTTCCACACCGGCCCGCGGATCGGTCACGTCCGATTTTAAATCTTCAAGAAGCATCACTAGTTCGTGAGCGAATGCGGCGGATTCATTCCAGGAAATAAACCGCCGCCTGCGTTTCAAAGCGGCCAGTTTCGCTTTGTAGCGTTGGATGTTTTCCTTCGGTGTCGCAATCAGCCGTTCAATCAGATCATCGGCGACATCATCGCGCACGGCCAGGGCCTCCGGACCCAATTCAGTGAGTCTTTTTTTCCTGTCCGCTTCCATATCAGTCCAACTTTCGCCAGCCCGGTAACACCCTGCCAAACTCCTGCTGAAAAGCCGGACGTTGTATATTATCCTGCTTGACCTTGGCTGCGAACTTTTCCCAGCGCGCTTCTTCGCCGATCACCTCGACAAGCAAATGGTGCACCTTGACCATCACCTTGGCCTTGCGGGCATACTCCTTTCGCGTGGCGCTGATCGTTAAATTGCCGAGCCCGGAAAGATAGTATTTGAGAATTTCTTCGGGGTAGCGTTTTTCAAGCTTCTTGGCGGTCCGGATTTCATCGCCATCTCCCAGACCGTCGTCGGGTATCGCCCCATGGTCAAAATGGCCACGGCCTCATCGAACTCTTTGCGATGCATACGAATTTTGAGCTGTTCTACCCGCCAGGCATTTTTCATGCACACAAGCACTTTGGATTCGAATTGTGCCCACTCGGCCTTTTTGCACAACTTCTTGAAAATCTTATATTTTTGAAGTGTCAGGCCATCCGTGGCTTGATCGAATTGGATCGCCAGATACTTTTCGCGGTCACCCGATGCTTCCGCCCGGGCGGCGACAAACCGGCGCAGCTCGTCCATGCGCCCTTGACCATTGCGCAAACCCTCCTCAGCCACATGATCCTCGGTGGCATAATCCCCGCCGCCGTAATCATCCAGCTCGCTCAGATCAGGCGCCAGCTCAGACCACAGGGCCAACACGATTTCACCTTCAGATCTTTTTTCAAGTGTTTTCGAAAGGGAAGCATGCATTTTCAGGAAGTCGAAGCATTCCCGTCGGACATCGGGCCGATCCGCTGCAAGCTGTAGAATCAGATCCGTTAATACGTTGGAAGAGGCAACCGTAAGCAACGCGGCCAACGCATCCTCTTTTTTTGGTTTCTTTGCCATATATCGCTCCCCTTCAATGAAAACCGGGTCTCTTCATCCTATAGCTGCCTTACAGGTGCCTTATGGAATAAAATAGGGTTCTTTTTCGATCTCATCCAAGCATTCTTCTAATGACAGACCAAATCCTACCACAACCCACTGGCCGGTATGCCGTTTAAATGCCAGGTTAAATTCATCTGGTCCAATATATTCCAGTCGAGCAAATTTTTCTTCAAATGATGATGACAATGCATTTGGACCTGATGTGTTATATTTTGAACAAAAATAGAAATAATGCCGGTACCATTTGCTAAAAATGTCAACAAGGTAATTGTAGCGATAATTTTCAGGGGGGATTTTGATATGTGTGGACTTTAATACCTTGTTGATTAATGAATCTGCTTTTACTTTTACTTTTGCCTTTATTGAATCAGGGACTTTTGGGTTGGATTTGGCTTTTGGATGATATGCCCAGATTTTTTTTGCCATTTGGGCCTCAATTATTCACATATTTGCGCAGTAACGAAAGGGCATACTGATCAAGCTTAAAAGACATTTGAAGCTAATTATCCCAAGAACTGGCCTATGAAATTTAGATAGCTGCAATCATTTGAAGGCTCGTAATGGGTTCTGACAGAATCCAGGACCCGATAGATACATTTTAATTTGACCATTAACTCGTCTTTTTCGCCAGTAAATGATTCTCTTGATATAAGAATGTCATTGACAGCATCGACAATATTTTGAACATTTGCAGGCAACTCGGTTAAGAATTTTGATGGCAGATCCATCTGCGCTTTACCCATCTCAAGAAGATGCTCAAGTGCGGTTTCCACATCTTTATCATTGATATCCTTTTTTCGTGTGTAAACTTTATTGATTGTCAATTCAATATGTTGCAGAATATCTGTGTGCTGATTCTCATTGCCCATTATGCTTTTCATTTCACGTTCAAAGTCGGATGTGCTTTTAGCTTCTTGTCGGTGAGAAAAATATTGTATTGATTTTCCTAAATAAAAACAGTCATCAGGACAATCTATTTCGTTTGCCCTTTTTGATCCACAACACTGGCTACATATGACATTTCCCAGAGCGGGACAGTTTCTCTTACCTTTTCGCGAGTTGCATGATGCACATTTTGCCATGTTTATATGATCCTTTTTAGCCTATCCAAACAACCAAGACGTACAGCATATTTATTTTTGATCATGTTTAGCTTAGCCTCGATTTCTTTGCAAGTCGGTCATTAATAATCTTGCCGAGAAAAAGCGGATTGAAATTTTCAAACGGATAATTATTCTTGAAATCCAATTGTTTGTTTTCAGGTAAAGAGTATATCCCGTCAGACATATCGTAGATTTTGGGGTTGTCTGATATTCGTAGGGGATAGCTGGATATAACAGAAACGATCATCTTCTATGAGGATCAGTCACGCAGGGGCATGAACTTCGCTAATATCGAGCCTATTCCATGGTGCTCAATATGAATAGCCGACTGTCAGGAACTATCTGCACCAACGTCCCCCTGTATTAAGAATCTATCGGTATGTTAAAAACTTATAAACTGACGCACGTCCCGCAAATCGCGTTTAATCAATGATCAAGGTTTGACCCCAATTCTTATTTTCATGGCCTTAGCCCAAGTTCAGAGCAAATCGGGCTGAAAAGCGTCTCAAACGGGCATTTCCACGACCTGAGCTCTGTAATTTCAGCATGTTACAGCTGCACTGGTGAATGTAGTGTCAAAATAAGCATATTCTGGTTGACAGGGCCTTGCGGCCATGCTACGGGTGACGTCATGTCCATTCCCGAGATTCCACGAAAAGCCAGGAAAAGCAGCCAGATAGCACGCGTCGACCCGTCCCTCTCAAATCTGTAGTGTCAAAATCACACATTTTTGGATTTTATGTTGCTGAAATCATTAGGTTTTATTCTTGAGACCACGAAGTTGGGTTAGTTCTCCTATCCTTGCTGGTGCATTAGATGCAACATATCGACTGGGCAGGGGGGCGCCCATTATTATTCCCTTTACTATATAACCCTAAGTTGTTCCAGGCAATAAACATCTCCATCTCCGCAACGGAGACAACCTGACCCTCGTTCCTTTATACTGTTATTTAGTCCTTTTGTTTTTGCTAATATCAAAAAGAGAAAAATTCAAAATCAAGGATTCCATCGGCTACATGCAAATGTTTAGCGTCGGTTATGCTTTTAAATGGGGCAGTGGCGAAAAAGAGATAAACTTCCGCCATAGATTTTTGATTGTCTTGGGATAGAGCGGCTGCCCCTTCGCTGTAAAGCTGATCTAACTGCTTTTGCACTACCGGATCAATGACCTGGGCTACCGCTGGTGAAGTTTTTTTAAAGAAGAATGAATTTCTGGCCTCGTTGTCTTCGTCCGAAAGCGGCTAGCGTCTAAAATGCAGGCTGAATTTCGAGGCCGGCTTTTTGACTGAAATTTTTCTGTTCTCTTCTGGTTTCGGTTTTCTTTTGTTTTTGGTGTCCATCAACCATCGATCCCAGATCTTCCACAATCCCCTTTAATTTTTCAGCTTGGGCATTCATCTGTTCTGCGCCGGAAGCAGACTCCTCGGAATTGGCGGCGTTTTGTTGGACAATCTTGTCCATCTCTATGACGGCCCTGTTCACCTGTTCAATTCCCTGGGCTTGCTCTTTGGAAGCCGCTACAATCCTGGCCACCAAATCACCCACCTGGTGGGCGCTTTCGGCAACTTTGGTAAAGGCGTCGTCGGTTCTGGTGACCAACCTGGAGCCGTCCTGGACCTTTTTGACTGTCCCTTCAATAAGCCCTGCGGTGTTTTTGGCTGCATCGGCGGCGCGCAGGGCCAGATTTCGCACCTCATCGGCTACAACCGCAAAGCCGGCCCCGGCTTCTCCGGCCCTTGCGGCTTCAACGGCCGCATTTAGGGCTAAAAGATTGGTTTGGAAGGCGATTTCATCAATTGTTTTGATGATCTTAGAAGTCTCTTCGCTAGCAGCGGATATCTCTTTAATGGAAGTGGTGAGTTCGGTCATGGATTCGTTGGCTTCTCCAACCACCTGATTGACCTCTTTCATGACATGGTCGGCTTCGACGGCATTATCCGCGTTCTGTCTGGTCATTGATGACATTTCTTCCAGAGATGAGGAAGTTTCTTCAATGGAAGCCGCCTGCTGCGAAGATCCTTCGGCCAGGGAATGGCTGGCAGTCGACACCTGTCCGGCGTACATGTTGACCTGCAGCGCTCCGTCGGCAACCCCCCGGATAGCACTCTTGATTTTACCGACAATCCTTTTGGTAGAAACCATGGCATAAAAAATACCGAATAATAAGCCGGCAACCAAAAATCCAACAATGATCTTAAGCGAAATTTTTATCTGCGTCTGCAATTGTTGAGAGCTGATTTTACCCAATATGGCAACAATATCGTTAAGATTTTTTTTACGAATGTCCATGTCGGATCTGAATTTAAACTGATCGGCAACCTGATTGTGATAGATTTCCATATCGGTATTCAAGCTTTGATAGTGAACCTTTAGCTTATTACTCACAGCGCTCAATTCCTCACTGGTTTCGATTTTCTCATGCCAAGCGTCCATCTTCTTCTTGAGCAATGTCGTATTATTCAATAATCTTCCCCAGTTTTTTTCCGAAGCTTGAGTGTTGTATGCGCTAAAGTTGGAAAGAAAAATTGAAATCACTCTATCAATTTCTTCGGCCATGAATTGGCCTTTAACTTCCTTAACGAATCTATCGTATGTTTTTCCAATTTGTTCATTCAACTGGCCTCTTTTTTCTACAGTCAGAATCAATCCATTAAAATCATCTTGGTAACCCTTTATTTCTGCTTCGGCCGAGGCAAGCTTTTCTTTGCCGGCATCACCGATATTGGCAAGGCTCTTTATCCCCTCAATCAACTTTAGCCCCTTATCCATTTCTATAAAGACCTCCTTGCGCGCCGCCTCCTTGAGGTCGCTTTCCCCACTGTAAATTTTCAGTTGATATTGGTCCGTCTGTTCTTTGATGGATGAAACGCTATTTTGAAACATGCGAATGGTGTTGTTAAATGCCATTACAGACAAAACGCGGTTGAGTCCATAGTAGCCTGCCGTACCAACCATGGCCATCAGAATAAGCATTACGATGATTCCGAAGGCGATCCGTTTTCCCAATGTCATATTTAATTTCATACACTTCCCCTCCTTCTTTTATATGAGATTAATTCTTCATACGAGATTATTTGACCCGGCGATTGGTACACATTTATATGAACGGGGGGGCCAACGAATCCCCCGCTGCGAAATCGCTTAGAAAAACAAAAACTGAAGGCACCCAGTGAGAAAAACACCCCGACCCCTCACGCATTTATATACACGTGTCTATTTTTTGATCGGATTTAATTCAGGAAATCTTGAATAAAAAATGTGATATTTGATTTTATTTGCGGGAATTGTTGAAAAATGGCCGAATAAAATCGGCAACTTTTCTTAAATCGGGTGTTTTCAGCTTACGAGGAATGCGCTCGCTTTTGATACGTCTGAAGTATCATAGGAATCCTGCCCTTTTGAAATCTGAGGAATTTGCCATTATTTCAGATTTAATGTGATGTCAAAAGGCCGTGATCTGGGCAGTCCCCAAAAGATAGGGCTGCTAATCTTCTTTTTTTCCAAAATACAAATTTGCTATGGCCACCAGGGATGTGCCCACAATCAGAAGAAAGGAAATGGCATTGATGACGGGTGTACTGCCATCACGCACTTGAGGATAGAGGTTGATGGGAAAGGTTGCTTCGGATCCTACTAAGAATAAGGTGGTATTGAAATCTTCATATGTCTCAGGCCCAGATCTTTAACCGGACAAAAATATCGGAATTTGAATAAATAATTCTTAATACTTGATAAATTACTAAGGAATTTGTTAAATGGATTCATTATGAATATCATTTTACCCGAAATTCTTAAGCGCCGTGAGATTCTCCAGCGGATAATGCCCTTTATCGAGGAGGAAAACATCATTCTTCTAACCGGGGCAAGGCAGACCGGTAAAACGCATCTTCTTTATCTTATTATCAGGCACCTGTGGCACCTGGGTATCGCACCATCGCAGATAATTTACTTTGATCTTGAAAACATTCATGACTCGAATCTGTTAAATGGCCTTAAAGATTTTAATGACTTTCACGGAATCCTGGCCCAAAAAGGCATTGACTCGCAAAACCGGGCTTTTGTATTTGTCGACGAAATTCAGCATTTGGACCATCCCTCATCTTTTCTGAAATACCTGCACGACCATAATAAGCCGCAGTTGAAATTCATCGTTACCGGATCATCTTCACTTGAGATCAAGAAAAAGTTCACGGACAGGCTAACCGGCAGGGTTTACAACTTTCCTGTCAAGCCCTTGAGCTTCAGAGAATATCTCCTTTTCAGAAATCAAGATAGCGCGGCTGATCAGCTCAAAGGCTTAAGTTTGCCGTTTTGGGTAAACGAAAATAGACCTGAAAAATCCATTTATCATTTGGACCCTGTTTTTATGGACCAAATGGATGTATTGATTCGCGAATACCTCATCTATGGAGGATATCCCGGTGTGACCCTTAAAAACAACCCCCTGGTCAAGCAGAAAGATCTCCAGAAAATTTATTCCCTTTACGTCCGTAGAGATATCCGTGATCTTGGCAATATTGCCGATATTACAGGCTATAATCAGCTTGTCTCCATGCTCAGCCTGCAGATTGGAAACCTGGTCGTGGAGCAGGAGCTGTCGTCGACATCCGGATTGTCCAGGCCAACTGTAAAAAAATATCTATTTCTACTGGAAAATACATACGTTATCGATCTCGTAGCGCCTTTCTTCACCAACAAAAGAAAAGAAATCGCCAAAACGCCCAAGGTCTTTTTCGAAGATGTTGGACTAAGAAACGGGGTGTTGAACAATTTTCATCCGTTGGACTCTCGCACCGACAGCGGGGCCGTTTTGGAAAATTTTATTTTCACACAACTTAATAAACAGGATGAAACAGGATCCGCCATTCGATTCTGGCGAAGTCAGAATAAAAGCGAGGTCGATTTTATCTGGCAAGAAAGTGTGGACACCCTTTGCCCCATTGAGGTCAAATTGAAGTTCGGAGCCAGGCAGGCCATTCCGTCGGGCTTGAAGAATTTCATCAACGCCTATGCCCCCGAAAGGGCCTATGTAATTCATTTAGGGAAATTCAATATCCGTAAGTTCAAAGATACAACGATATATGTACTTCCGGCTTGGGTGGTTTAGCAGGTTACTTTATTGAATCGCTACTCCTCTTTTTTGCCAAAATACAAGTTTGCTATGGCCGCCAATTTTCAGATGGAAACAACGAAGCCGGGCGTTTCTCACATAAATCCGCCTAAAAAATGGAGTCGGTGGACAAGAATGCAACCTTGAACCCCTGAACCCTGGTCGCCTACGACGCCGCCAAAGGCGGGTAAACCTTTGTACGCGTGAATGGTTAAAAAGGAGCACATCCTTTTTTGGTGTGAAAAAAATCTTGCTTATACCCTTCAGATGCGATAATCAGCCCGAAAATGATGAAGACGTGATATATGCGTCGTAAAATTAGAACCCAGCCACCCTTACAATAAGTGTTATCAACCACCTGATTTACCTTCATTTTTTTGCGTTTATTGACGTAAATCCTGTTCGCCCAGTAGATTGTGGGAATGCAAAGGCCCGGTTAGAGACCCTCGGTCGATGACCGGTCTTGCCAGTATAACTGAATACAGGGGGCGGCTAATTTGAACAACAACCCCAAAAAGAAGAAGAAAGATTAATGGAAGCAACGAAAAGAAAAGAGATTGAAAACAGATTGTACCAACTGCTCCTGCAGACCGATCAGACCAAGAATAAAAAATCACCCGCCAAACCCTCGCCCCGCCGTGTAAGGGTCATTCGGCGCCGGAAAGGCAAACTGGATTTGCATATCGTCTGATTCTTATATATACCAGCATCAGCGATGGTCCCAAATGCTACCCGGTGCAAATACAGCCGTCCTGAAACGCTCCCCCATGCGAATAGATCCTGCCGGGTTCGAATTTAAGTCATCGGGAAGATCTCCGGCATCATCGGGACCAAACAGCTCGAGCCCGCTCAAACAATTAAAATGCGGGACTCGCAATGACACCCTTTGCGACTTTTTGCGAAACCATTAATCCGCTTTTTTTCCAAAATACAAATTTGCTATGGCCGCCAGGGATGTACCCACAATCAGAAGAAAGGAAATGGCATTGATGACTGGTGTACTGCCATCACGCACTTGCAGATAGAGGTTGATGGGAAGGGTTGCTTCGGATCCCACTAAGAATAAAGTGGTATTGAAGTTTTCAAATGACATCAAAAAGGCGACCGCCGCCGTGCCCAAAATGGCCGGACGCAGGAATTTCAAGGTAATATGCCAAATCACTTCCAACCGGTTTGCACCCAGATTCGGGGTCAGATAATTTCCAAGGGTCAGCATAAAGACGACGATCGAGCCGGAAACGATCCCCGGGGTTGCGTGGGGGATGATGATCTTAAAATTGCTGATTTGTCATTCCGGTCCCGGATCCGTCATCCCGGCCCCGGATCAAGCCTGGCATGACGGGCACAAATTAAGTGATTTTTTTAACTATGATATAGACTGTTTCGCGAGAGTGACGAGTCGAAGACAAGGCGCATAAAAAGTTTCTGGTGTAATTTATATCTGGGACACAACCCTTGAAGGAAATTGGAGATTTTGGGCAGGTCTGGAGGTTGCGGGGTTTATCATACCGCAACCCGGTCACTCGTCTGAGCTGGCTCCGGCACTATTTTTTAGATTTCCCGGATCAAAAACACCTTTGTAACCTTCAGTCCCTTTTGCCTTTGGTTGCTCCGGGACTGGCGACACACTTTCCCCGGTTAAATTCTTGGTATCAAAAACACTTTTGAACTGCTCGGTGCCCTTCGCCTTGACTTTTTTTTCGGATTCCTGGGTAGATCGTGGTTTGCCGGTGGGAACAGCGCTTTTAAACATGGATTTTTGTTGCTGGCGTTTAACCTGTATCCGGATTTTTCTTCGTTTTTCTTCCCTAACCACGGCTTTACATTCATCAACACCCATGGTACCCGCAAAATAGATGGTGCCGACACCGGCAATGGTCACCAGCACGATCATGATGAGTGCCGGATCCAGCACCCACTGCAAGGGCCTTTTTCTGTCCCTTTTTACAAGCTTTCCGCGGGCAATCTGCTCGAATTGCTTTTCCGCCGCCAACTCGCGCCGCTTAAACACCTCAAAAATTGCCGCGCCAAACAGCGTAATGGCTACAATAGTAACGGCCAATGCGCTGATCGAAGGGTTGATGCCGTAACGCACCTTGCTGGCCAGTACGGTGGTCAGGGTGCTTTCCGTAATAATGGTGAATACCGTGGTGTTGTAGTTTTCAAACGAGGCTAGAAAGGCCAGAACGGCCGCCGAAGCAATGGCCGGTTTAAGAAAAGGTAACAGGATTTTTGTGAATGCCTGCACCGACGTGGCCCCCAGATCCATGGCCGCCTCTTCCAAACCTTGGTCAAAACGCTGCAAGCGGGCGATAAACAGCAGCATTGTGTAGGCTGAGATAAACGTCGCCTGGCCGATAATAGTAAGGAAAATACCGTTGTAGAAAATCGATTCCCGGCCCATGCCGAACATCAGCCCGACCCGGTCCCAGAACAGCAGGGTGGAGATGCCGAGCACCACGCCGGGTACCAGTATGGGCGAGATAACGATGGTGTAGTACCAGGGTCTGATACGCTCCCGCACCTGAGTCAACATCAACGCTCCTGCCAGGCCCAACGGCACGGAGAGGCAAACGACTCCGATCCCGATAACTATGCTGTTACGCAATCCCTCCAACAAACGCTGATCCTCGGAAAGCACTCGGAACCATTCGACGGAAAAACACTCCCAAGGCGATACTCTGGGAAATGCTGATGAATTGAAGGCCGTGAGGCTCATCAATATCAACGGCCCGAATAAATAAGCAAAAAACCCGAGGACAAATAGAATGATAAAGAAACTACGAATGTGGTTTGAAATCACTGCGCAATTTCTCCAAATTTAACCTTAAAAAGTTTCATTACACCCAAAACGAAGACAATACAGGTAACTAATAACACCAGCGCATAGGCTGACCCGCGCGCCCAGTTGCCGGCCTGGTTGAACGCCTGGTAGATAATCTGGGTAAACCAGAGGCTGCTGGGTCCACCCAATATCTGTGGCGCAGCCAGGGTGCCGGCAGCAAGCATAAACACCATCGTACATCCCGAACTGATGCCCGGTTTGGTGTGTGGGATGACCACCCTCCAGTGGATCCGCCACCAGGGGGAGCCGAGATCGCGGGCGGCTTCGATCTGGTTTTTATCCAGGTTTTCAACGGCGTTATAGATCGGAAAAATCATCAACAAAATAAACGCGTAACTTAATCCGGCCCACAGGGCATAATCTTCGCGGATAAAGTCAAAGGGTTGATCGAGCACGCCAGCCCAGATGAGAAAATTGTTGATCACGCCGTTGGATCCAAACATGATTTTAAAAGCAAAGGCACGCAGAATTTCATTGACCCAGAACGGCACAATCAAAGAAACAGCCATCAGGCGCGCCCACCCGCCCCTGGCAACATGAGCAATATAGTAGGCCACCGGATAACAGAGCCCCAGATCGATCAGAGTAACCATTATAGCCGCCATAATGGTGCGGAAAAAAACACTTAAGTCCACAACGTTATATGACTGCTGCGCTTTGGCACTGCCGTAAATCATATATTTGTAATGTTCCAGTGTGTAATGGTGCACATCGGTGCCCCACTTTGGTGGAGGAACATTGGTTTTCAGCGAAAAATCGACCATAAACAATTGCGGCAGTACGATCATCACCACCATCCAGAAGATGCACGCAATCAGAATGTATGAACCCAGGACCTTGCCATTTCGTCTAAAAAAAAGCTGCCAGTATGCTTTCATTTTATCATGCTTGTGATCATTATCTTTGGTTGTCAGATCGACCCGGATTATTCCGAAGCCAGAGGACCTTGCGGCAGAGCAATCGCCAGATCCGGATTGAATCCCAGTTCCACTCGAGAGCCAATCTTATCTTCTATCATACGGCCATCATTCACCATGGACAGCTTGATTGTGTCCCTGGAATCGGGTAATTGAAAATACACCTGCCACAAATTTCCTTCGAATTCGGATTGCGTGATATCGGCTTTAACACGATTTTCAAAATCCCCGCTAGCGGCAAATTTAATCGACTCGGGTCGAATGAACACAAAAGCCGCATCCCCTTTGGCGAGTTTGGCTTTTTCTGTTTTGGGACTGCGTGCTCTGATCCGTCCCTGATCGGTTTCGACCACCGTATAGTCCTGGGTCACTTCGATCACGTTGCCGCGAAACATGTTGTTTTCACCAACAAAAGAGGCAACAAACGCGGATTCAGGCTGGTCATATATAGAGGTGCCTTCGCCGACCTGATCAATGACGCCTTCGTTCATCACGGCCACATGATCGGACATCGTTAGGGCTTCACCCTGGTCGTGGGTAATATAGATAAACGTAATCCCGACGCGTTGTTGGATCGCACGCAATTCGGTGCGCATATGCTGCCGCAATCGCAAATCCAGCGCGGATAATGGCTCATCAAGAAGCAAAACCTCCGGTTCCGCGGCCAGAGCTCGGGCAATCGCCACGCGCTGTTTCTGACCGCCTGAAAGTTCGCTGACAAATTTGTCCCCCTCATGGGGAAGTGCGATGAGCTCCAGCAGTTCATTACCCTTTTTATATCGCTCCTTCTTGCTGACACCTTTGACTTCAAGGGCAAAGGTAATATTGTCTCTGACAATCATCAGCGGAAATAACGCTAGATTCTGAAAGATCAGAGCGGTCGGCCGTTTGTTGGGTCCAATGCCGGCCATATTGTTGCCACCAATAAAAATGTTCCCTTCTGAGGGATTCAGGAAACCGGAAACACAGCGAAGCAAGGTCGTCTTACCGCAGCCGGAAGGGCCGAGGATGGTATAAAATTCGCCTTCCTGGATGTGAATGTTGACATCGCGGGCTGCAACAAAGCTTCCAAACTTAACCCAGATGTTATCAAATTTTACATCGGCGCTCATCTTCGATCCTTTTGTATGTAAAACATTCGGTCAAAAATAAAGAAGGGAGGTTCCCGTAGAGGCCCGTTGGACGGGCCCGGAAACCTCCCTTAAAACTGCACTTATTTGGCGTTTACAAATTTATTTCTGTATTCAGTTCGGACATCGGCATACCATTGCGGTTCCGAAGGCCATGGATTCAGGTTGGCCAAAGCATTGCCGGGATACGCTTCGCTGAAATTTTTCTTGTATTGGGCGCTGGCATAAGCGTCGGCACCCAGTACAGCCGAATTGTAACCATGCTTGTCGATGGCTTTGCCGGCCGGCTCAGGCATAAAACAGAATTTAACAAACTCATACGCCTGATCCACATTTTCGGCTGCCTTTGACAGGGCCATGCCGTCTACCCAGGCCAGGGCGCCTTCTTTCGGCGCCTGGTAAGTCACCGGCTCACCGGCGCTTTTAAGCGCCAAGGGGGGGCCATCCCAAGTTTGTCCGACCACCACACCGTCATTTAGAAAACCGTTTTTCTGGCTATCGGCATCATTCCAGAACAGCTTGATGTGACTTTTGCGAGCAATGCACCAATCGGTCACTTTCTGCCATATAGGCCGCATTTCATCTTCGCTGTTATAGCCCTTCCACATACTTCCAGGCTTCAGATCACCGATGGTTTCCATGTAAAGTCCCGCTCCCAGCATACCGGAATGAGGGCGGATCATCGTCTTGCCTTTGTTTTCCGCTGACCAGATGTCGCCGTAACTGGGCACGCCGCCGCTGGGAGACCATTGGTCGGTCCGCCAGCCAACCGCTTCCGTCCCCCAGATATGGGGCAGCCAGTGCGATCCCTTACCGTTGAAATTCCACTCGGTGTCTCCCACCTTGAGCATAGACGGGTTGGCATTTTTTATGTTGGAGATCCGGCCATAGTCCCAGGGTTGCAACAATTCCAAGCTGACCCATTGCCCGGAACGCACGTTGGTCGGCGAAGATATATCAATGCCGGCACCCTTGGTGGCTTTCATTTTATTAATAATTTCCTCGTTGGATCCGATTCCGGTGTAATTCAGCTTGATGCCGGTCTTCTTCTGAAATGCCGCAATCCAATCCGGGGGAAGATAATCAGACCACATTAAAACATTGAGTTCCCCTGATGAGGCGAGGACTTTCGAGCTAATCACCCACGGGCCGACGGTTGCCATGGCCACGGTTGCCGCAGCGCCTTTGAGAAACTCGCGCCGATTGATTCCAGTTGCCGGCAGATTTGTGTTTTGAATCGATTTAGTTTTTTCCACAATTTACCTCCTTTTTGCAAGTGTTAGGAATGAATAAAGAATGGGGGGAGACCCCACGAATACGCGAGTGACAATCGATTCTGCACGAAAATTCAGGTGGATTTTCCGTTGATAAAAAAGGCCAAAACTTCTTCGATGGTTTTCGAAAATGACATTGGAGCTTCCAATTAGTCCCCAAATTAATATGTTGTTTGGAAGAATGTCAAATTAAATTATAGGAAAAACTTGTTGATACAACAAATTCTAATTGATATTTATTCGATGTTTTAGCTTGGTAGATACGATTTCCCCTTTTTCTCCGAATGACCCTGTTGAAAGAAGAATAAATATGTTTAGCTACGATTTCACTGATGGCTTTCGGCAACTTACCGGCGCCCATGACGGCACCGGTGATCGCGTTCCGGTATTTGCCCAAATCCATGAGTTTGCCATGCAAAGGAGTACTGTATCCGGAAAAACATTCTACACGTCGCCTGAAGTTTATGTGCGGGGCATCCTCGAAACGGTCAACGCATTTGACATCGATATTCCCGATATTGTCTGGGATGCCTATAATTTAGAAGCCGAGGCCTTAGGCGTCAACGTTATCTACCCCGACAATCAATCCCCGGTGCTGGATCAATCCCAAACGGTGATCGAAAGCGAAAAAGATCTGGCGAAACTCAAAGCTCCGGATCCGTATGCTTCAGGCCGGCTTCCGTTTGCCCTGGAATGTATGCGTGTGTTCAAGGCGCTGGCCGGTGTCCCTTCCCCCTTGACCTTCTGTGCCCCCTTTAGCCTGGCTGCCCTCCTTGTGGGATATGAAAAACTGGTGCTGGCCATTTATGACAACCCACGTTTTGTGACCCGCGTTTTGGATTTCCTAACCGAACAAGTGCTCGTTCCTTTTATCAATGCCGCCTTCCAGGAATTTGAAGATTGTCCCGGAGCCGATGGGGCCGACGCGCTGGCCTCTCTTCCGTTTCTCACCCAAAGCATGCTGGACGAGTTTTGTATTCCCTATATTCTGCGGCTGAAAGAAATTTGCGGCCCCCGGGTAGTCGTTCGCAACTGGTGGGGCGATGCCTATACCGATGATCCTGAAAGTTTCTGGTTTCAGAAACTGAAAGTTTCGCCGGGCGTTTTGGAAGTTCAGGATCCGGATCTTTTTAAAATCGGCCCTGAACGCGTCATGGACTTTGCCCAAAAACACAATCTGACCGTTATTTTTGGCATCGACCAGAAACTGCTCGCCCAAGGTTCGGCTGCTGAAATCAAGCAGCGCGTGAAAACCTACGTCCGTATCGGCGCCCGGCAAAAAAAACTAATTGTTTATCTCTGCAATCTGAACCGTGACACCCCGCCAGAAAACATAAGGGCCGCCGTCGGTACGGTAAAGCAATTCGGCCATCACGATATCTAGAAATCTTTCGCCGCAAAGGTAATGTACCCCGCTGCTTCTCAGCGAGGCCGGCAGTTACCTTTAACAATCGGACAATCGACTTTACCCGATAGCAGCTTTGATGACCTTAAAATCTTCCGCTTCAAAGGCCGCCGCGATTTCATCTTGAAGCGTTTTTTCCGGCGTCAGCGCTACCATGTAACCGCCCCTTCCGCCACCGGTCAACTTGGCACCCAGTGCCCCCATCCCGATCGCCCTGTCACATAAACGGACCAGAATTTCATGCGAAAGATCCATCTCGATCAGCATCTGGTGGTTGGCCGTCATAATTTGACCCACT
Organism: uncultured Desulfobacteraceae bacterium; assembly: GCA_964530095.1. Taxonomy (GTDB): domain Bacteria; phylum Desulfobacterota; class Desulfobacteria; order Desulfobacterales; family CAZHA01; genus CAZHAH01. The sequence goes on from CAZHAH010000029.1 coordinate 16,035, forward strand.
TTCTCAAGATCGTATGCTTCTAGGGCTGCCTTCATGTCACCGACCTGTTCTCGAATCTTATCGAGTCGAGCTACAAATCCCTGTGGATCCTGTTCTTCGTATCGCTCCACGAATATATCCAACTTTGAGGTATCAGCCGTTATACCGCTGTTGGCCTCTACAACCCGGATCGGCTCTCTAATCTGAATCTGTTCAAAATTCTTTTTCCCCTCTTTGAGATAATACAACAATAATCCACCATAGGTTGAAGCGGTGTTGTCCACCCCGCTGGGGGTACCATGATAGGCAAATTCGCCTTCCCAACCCACATGGTTGATCTGTTCGATGGAATAGCCTAGATTAAACTCATCATCGAGTGCACGAGCCAACGATACGCAGCTGGCGGCGCTGGCACCGACACCGCTGCCGGCCAGCAGATCCCCCCCATAGGTTATCTTTATGGGTGTTTTGCTCACATCAATCTGCATGACCTCCAAGATTCGATTGATCGAATCGACCTGTTGTTCGCCTTTCTTTTGCTTATATCCCGGGACCTCACTGCGGTTGTCTTCCAGAAGCCAGCCCTCTCCTTCGGTCTGTTCAACCGTTGCCTCCGTCACATAAGGGAGTGCGCCGACGATGGCCGGGACTTCCCGCAAGACAAATTGATCTCCGATAAAAATCGTTTTTCCAAAAGCCGTTCCCGTTCCCATATTGTTCTCCTTTCATTTGTTTTCCAGTATTTTCTCCATCTCCTCCACGAGCAACTCCTCCTTACCAATGGACACCGTGGTCGCGGCCGTCAGGCTGTGGCAGGCATCCGAAAATCCCCCCAACTTACTGGTTGCTTCCGGCAGAAAGATATCCAATGCCATCGCCTTTCCGGAGCGGATTTCTTCCTGCATGTATGCGGAAACGCGCATGGAAATCTTAACCTCATTAAATGTTATCGATCCGAATCCTGGAATCTCATTGGGAATCAGCATATATCCGGCGATGTATTTTTGCGGATTAAAGGCATCGCTATCTTTATAAACATCACAGAAAGCACCGATCATTTTAACTCCCATGGGAGAAAACCGATTCTGCACGTGAAACCATTGCATATGGGCCGTTTGGTAGAGCTCTCCTTGCCGGATTCGATCGAATTGGGCCGTAAAGGCTTTGTCCTGGATGGTTTTTAATTTTTGCAGCATTTGATCCGAATCGTTTGAAAATCCTTCCAAACAGACACTAATTCCCTTTTCAGGACCTTCTTGATAGTAACCGGCAGCGCCCAGCGTATCCAAATAAGCCCCCAGCTCTTCACCTGGCATCATTCCCCGGTTAGTTTTGAAAAAATAGTCCTCGCCCGTTTCGTGTTCTTTGATTTCCATCAATCCCTGTTGCTGAGTTTCCAAAACAACCGCCCGGTTCTGATCCGCCAGGCGGCCGTCCACAAAAAATTGATCCCCCACGGCACCTATCGAAGCGACATATGCCAGATCCTGATTGGCTGAATCCAGCGTAATTGCAAAAAGATAACAGGTGGTGGATGCCGTAATATCCCGATCCCCTTTAAATCCGAAAAGCTCGGGATCGAGGTTGTGCACCCTGGGATCGGTGGCCGCTGAGGCTTTGTGGTGATCGAGGATAAGCGTCAGATTGCGGCCCTGATTCAAATCCGAAATCAGCGGTGCGATCCGGCCGGCAAAATCCGTAAAAACAATCAACGCGCCTTCTTGTTGGAAAACTTTTTGCAACACCAGCGGATAGGGCTTCTCTAAACAGAAGCGGCTCACTTCATATCCTTCTCTTTCAAAGGCACGTTTGAGTATGGCCCCGGAACTGAGTCCGTCGCAATCGTTGTGGTGAAAGATTTGAACCTTTTTAGATGGCCATTGGCGCATTTCCGAAATGGCGTTTTCCATCGCCTGAATGAGTTCGTTCAGCATCTTTTTTCCCTTTCTTTGTGTCCGCTTTGCGGCTCCCCTCTCCAAGCATGAAATTTGTGTCTATGCAACCCAAAAGCAGGCTCATAATGCTTGACTTTTGTTCCCCAAACTGATAATTATCCAATTAGAATAATCTAAAAAGAATATTTCATTATGGACAATCCTTTTATAAGAAGCGCGAGCCCTCCGGATGCACCGTTTTACAATCGAATCAATGAGTTGCAAAAGCTTGCGTCCTATGCTCAAAGCAAGTCAAATGTTGTCTTGTATGCACCCCGCCGCTATGGAAAGACCTCTTTGGTTAAGCGTATTCAATCCAATTTAGGCGGTAAGGGCTTTATTACCCTTTATGTCGATCTGTACGGTGTAACCAGCTTGGATGAAGTCGCCAACCGAACCGCCCAGAGTGTCTATCATGGAGTCCGGCACAATGATGCTTTGTTCAGACAATCCATCAACATTCTAAAAACGTATCGGCCCGTTTTGAAACAGGATGCGGCTACAAAATCATTTTCCGTTTCGGTCGAAGCGCTATTCCGAAATTATTCCGGCCTGGACCTTCTTGATAACGTCATGAACGATTTGGGTGAATTGATCCGTCAAATGCGCACCGGTGTTCATATTGTATTTGATGAATTCCAGGAAATTACCAAACTGAATGACCCGCACATCGAAGGCATTATGCGATCACACATCCTGAAACATAGCGCATCCTATTTTTTTGTCGGCAGCCGCAGAAAGTCGCTCATTGAGATGTTCAGCCTGCGCAATCGGCCTTTTCTTCAAACGGGTCTTTTGTTTAAGCTCAGTCGCCTTGCGCATGCAAAACTGGTTGATTTAATAATCGCTTCTTTCCGGGCCGGAGGAAAATCCTGCCCCGCCGAAGTTGCCGAAAAAATATCAGCCGAAATCTTGCAACACCCCTATTACTCTCAAAGGCTTTCCTATTATGTATTTGAACTCACCGATAAAATCGCCACCACTGAAACTGTCGTCCAAGCCTATCGTCGGGTTTTGGAAGATGAAAGTCATTATTTTGAGATCACTCTTCAGGGGCTCACATTAAAGCAGGTCCTTTTGCTAAAGGCCCTTGCAAAAGACCCTTTGCTTTCTGTTTTCTCGCTGGATTTTTTGAGCAAATACAAATTATCCCAGGGAATGATTCAAAAAGCGCTTCCCAAGCTCTTCAGTTTCGATTTGATCGAAAAGGCTCAAAATCGATGGCAGGTCGTTGACCCCGTTTTTGCATCATGGTTAAAGACATTGTGACCGTTCACGGGTTCCCCGGCCTGCGGGATCTTCGATAGGATTCACCGTTTAGGACTCGAGTTCCCTCCAGCCAGCCGCTCTAAAAAATAAGTGTAAATGTCTTTCACCTCCAGGTCCAAATCGATATCACCCCTGGCGCAGGTAAAATGAATCTGACATTTGGGGCAGGCGGTGATCAGCGTTTGAGCGCCGGTTTGAGCTGCTTCCCACAACCGTTCGGTTTGAATGGCTTTGGAACAACGCGAACACTCCATCCAGGCGCTGGTCCCGCAGCAGAGAGCGTTTTCGTGGCTCCGCTCCATTTCGATCAGATTATTTTCTGAAATCAGATTCAGCATCCGGCGGGGGGATTCATAGATTCCGGATCGGCGCCCCAGTCGACATGGATCCTGGTAGGTGACGGTCTCCTTGGAAGATGATCGCGGCACCCATTGCGAGCGCGATGGTTCTCGCATTAAAAATTCAGCCATATGAACGACATCGAACGGCAGTTCTCCGAAATAACGCGGATAATCGTATTTAAACGTGGCATAACCCTCGGGACAACTGAAAAGAACGGTTTTGGCTCCCGATGCTTTTATCACATCAAGATTCATCCCGGCCAGCAAACGGAAGGTGGCTTCATCACCACTCCAAAAAGCATCGTGTCCGCAGCAGCGCTCATCGTTGCTGATCACAGGCTCAATGCCCATTCTGTTCATCAGCTTGAGTACACTGCGGGCATTATCCAGCGGTGACAAATTTAAATAGCGGAACGTTATATCAAAATAGGGCAGGCAGCCCACAAAATAAAAAAATTCCCCTGTTTCCCGAAAGACGCCTGCATCCTCGGCCCAGGCGGTTCGGCACTGTTGAATGGGGTGTGTTTGCAGCCGTGCAATAAATTGATGAATACCGTGATGACTTTCTCGGGGCAGATTTCCCCTTCGGCGCGCTTCCTGCCGATGATAAAGATTGAATTCGGGGAAATCGATCATTGCCGGACAGCGGTTGCTGCAATGCCCACAACCCAGGCAAGACCAAATTTCTCGATTCTGAAGCAATTCCTCCTCAAGCCCCATGGCAGTCTGTTTGATAATCTGCTTGGGTGCAAAACGCGGATTTTCACGACTCACGGGACAGGTTCCGGTACAGTTACTGCATTCCATGCAGTACTCAACCTGTTCTTGTGTCAACTGCAGCGGTTTTTTTGCTTGGATTTCAATATGGGGGCCGGCGACTGATATTTCCTCCGCTATTTTCTGACCGCCAAAAGATTTCTCCCCCATCTCCACCAGAGAATTGACGAAGTCGTGGATCTCCTCTGCAAACGCCGCCCCTTCGGAAGCCGAAATCGATTTTAGGCGCAGGCGCCCGTTATCAATCCCCAAAAGTCGAAGGATCTCCCGGGTTTCATCGACCACCTTTTGACATTTAACATTACCTTCCAGGTAATGGCAGTCGCCGGTGTGTCACCCCGAAACCAAAATCCCATCCGCGCCCTGGTAAAATGTATTTAACAAAAAACCATAATGGAGCCGTCCGGTACACATGAGTCGAATCAGACGCACATTGGGTGGGTACTGCATGCGTGAGACTCCTGCCAGATCGGCACCCGCATAAGCGCACCAATGGCAGACAAAGGCAACAATTTGAGGCTCTGTTATGTTATCTTTCTCCAACTGTCGATAAAACTCCCATTTGTGTGGTTAAACAATCAAGCTGTTGGCTGGTAGGCTAATATGCCTCTATATAAGATCTTTTTTTAAGATGAGTATGGCTCATCTTCTCACGAGCCTAACTTCATAATCATCGCATCAATCTGATCATCCTGAAAATGCGCCAACGATGCGGCACATGTGGGACAAGCCGCATTGCACGCCCCGCATCCCGTACAAAGGCTTTCGATCACCCGGGCTTGTTTTTGTCCTTCCTCATCTGCACTCACCTTAATGGCTTCAAAGAGACAGGCTTTCTCACACGCTCCACATGCGCGGCAGAGCTCGGGATCCACATATGTTATCATCCCTTCGGCCACCATTTTGCGGCGGGACAGAATCGTCACGGCTCTTGAGACCGCGCCTTGAGCCTGAGCGATGGATTCAGCGGCAAATTTCGGTCCCTGCGCCAGACCGCACAGATAAAAACCGGCATTCGCAAAATCGAGCGGTCTCAGCTTCGGATGGGCCTCCATAAAGAAACCATCCTCATCCAATGGGAGTCGCAAAACCTCGCTGAGTGTCCGGCCTTTCTTTCTGGGGCGAATAGCCGTACTCAAGACCAAAAGATCTGCTTTTAGAAAAACAGGGCTTTGAAGATGCGCGTCAAAAACGGATATGCCAAGGGCCTTGCCCTGAGACGACACTTCCGGTTTTTGCTCTCTTTTAAATCTAAAAAACCGGACACCCTCACGGCGCGCCTGTCGATAGAAAGACTCCCTGAATCCAAAAGTGCGCATATCGCGATACAACACGGAGATCCGAGCATCCGGATTCAATGCTTTGAGTTTGAGGCTGTTTTTCACCGCCGCGGTGCAGCATATCCTGCTGCAATAGGGCGACTCGGGTTCCCGCGAGCCCACGCATTGAATCATCACAACACTTTTAAACTGTTGTGCTTTTTCAGGCTCTGAACCCAAAATGGATTCAAATTCCTTTTGACCGATCACCCGCGGGTGTTTTCCAAAAAGATATTCATCCGGCTCATGTTCCTGACCACCGGTGGCCACTATTGTGACGCCATGCACGATTTCTTTGGATTCACCCTTAACCGAAACAGTCGTTGTGAAATAACCGCAAATTCCGCTTGTCGCAGCCACCTCTGCCTGGGTGAAGACCGTGATCAGCGGTTCATCTGCCACCAATTGGATCAACTTTTCAACATATTCGGCCGGATTGGCGCCATCTTCGGTATAAAAAAGGGTTTTTGCATGCCCACCCAATTCGGATGCTTGCTCCACCAATATGGCACGGTATCCCTGTGCGGCAGTGGCCAGGGCCGCCGTCAATCCCGCCAAACCTCCCCCGATAACCAAGGCGCTTTGAATCACGTCATACGTCGTATCGCAAAGGGGTTTCAAAAGCCGAGCCCTGGAAATCGACATCTCTACTAAACCATGGGCTTTTTGGGTAGCAGCCTGCGGTTCGGACTGATGTACCCAGGAATCGTGCTCACGAATATTGGCCAATTCAAAAAGATAAGGATTGAGCCCGGCTTGTTGTAAGGTTTCCCGAAAAAGGGGCTCATGCGTGCGCGGTGAACAGGATGCCACCACAACCCGATTGAGAGTATGTGTGGCGATGGCTTTTTTTATTTCGACCAGCTGATCGGCTGAGCAGGCAAACATACAGTCGGCGGCATAAGCCACATCCGGCAGAGAACGAGCATATTTTGCCACGGCTTTTACATCCACCACACCGGCGATATTGATTCCACAATGACAGATAAATACGCCAATTCGAGGCTTTTCCCCGGACACATCGCGCTCCGGGTGTTTGATGTCTTCTGTAACCAATGTTCCCCTTACATCCGAAAGCAATGCCGTTGCGCTTGCTGCCGCGCTGCTTCCCTGCTGAACAGCATCGGGTATATCTTTGGGACCCTGTGCTACACCGCAAACGTATATGCCCGGTTTGGAACTTTTTACGATATCCAAGCGATCTGAAGAACAGAAACCTTCCCGATTCAACTCAAGCCCCATCTCGGCGGCAAGCCGTTTTGTGGACGTGCTCGGGCAAAGCCCCACCGACAGAACAACCATATCGAAGGTTTCTTCTAAAAGCGGATGCGCTGCGGTGGCATATGCGATCTGCAGCGTATCATCTTCGGGATTCGGAACCACTCGCGATATCATCGAGCGCTTATATTGGACATTGTTCTCGGTTTTGGATCTCTCGTAAAAACGATCAAATCCCTTGCCGTGGGCACGGATATCCATATGAAAAATTACGGTTTCGATATTGGGATCATGTTCTTTGGTAATCATGGCCTGCTTAGCGGCATACATGCAGCAGACCGAGGAGCAGTAATCTTTCCCGATATGGCTATCGCGTGAACCCACACATTGGATCCAGGCCATACGCGACGGTTTCTTTTGGTCGGATACACGCTGGATATGCCCTGCCGTGGGACCTGCGGCCGAAAGAATTCGTTCGTATTCAAGACCGGTAATCACATTGGGCCAGCGCCCATAGCCGTATTCAGCCTTTGTCGTCGCATCAAAAGGCTCAAACCCTCCGGCGAAAATGATGGCGCCTGTTTTGAGCTCTACAGTCTCATCTTTCTGGTTGAAATCGATGGCCTTGCTATCACAAAATTTTTCACATATGCGGCATTTGCCTTTTGTAAAATAGCGACAAAATCTTTTATCAATGGTGTAAATAAGCGGAACCGCCTGCGGATACGGAATGTAGGCTGCCTTGCGCGGGTTCAATCCGAAATTAAAAGTGTCCGGAATCGCCACGGGGCACTTTTCAGCACAGATGCCGCATCCCACACATTTTTCAGAATCGATCGCGCGGGCTTTTTTATTGAGTGTCAAATTAAAACATCCCGCCTCCCCTCCAAACCGCAGCACCTCCGTATAGGTCAGGATTTCGATATTGGGATGGTTGGCGAGTTCCACCAATTTAGGCCCCATCATGCAAGCCGAACAATCATTGGTGGGGAACGTCTTGTCCAGTTGGGCCATCACACCGCCCACGTTCGGTTTCTCTTCCACCAAGTGCACTTTAAACCCGGAACCGGCCATATCCAGAGCCGCCTGGATCCCCGCAATCCCGCCGCCGATGACGGTGACGGCACCTATTTTAGAATTCTTTTGCGTCAAATGCGGCTCCCTCTCCGATCAGTTTCGTTTCCATAAGTTCAACGTTTTTAGAAGCGAAAACGGTTCGGTGATATGGCGGCTTAGCCACTTGCGGGCCTCATCCAATCCCATCGCGACACCGATCAGTTCGGAAAAATAGTATATCGGAAAGTGAAATTGTGCCTCCGCTTGAGCTGAGACCTGTTTTTGAAACAGATCCAAGTTGGCCTGGCACATCTGGCACGACACCACAACGGCTTGCGCCCCGACTTGCACCGCCATTTTTAAAAGCTTTCCCACCAGTTGAAATGCAATATCCTGCCGGGACAATATTTGAGAGGCCCCGCAGCAATCGGTCTTAAACGGCCAATCAAGCGCTGTTCCGCCCAGATTAGCAACGATGCGATCCAGGGCTTGTGGATTTTCAAAGTCTGAGGCTTCTGTGATCTCAGGCGGACGATTAGCCATGCATCCGTAATAGCAAACCACTTTTAAATCCTTAAGGGGAGTTTTGACACGTTCGGCTACCGCTCTCAGCATGGCCTCTTGAGCGAAGAATTCGGCCAGATCCCAGATCTTGGGCACATCATCGGGCAAAGAGATCTGAAAGCGATCCCCCTGGTTCCCCTGCAACGTGTGAACGGCGGTTTTCAATCGATTGAAACACATGGGGCAGGGAATCACCATATCCGAGGAGGGCATATCGGCCGCAAGTTGCAGGTTTCGCCCGGCGAGTTCAATACTCGCCTGCAAATGGGTACTATGCGCCGCCGTTGCGCCACAGCAGTTCCAATCCGGGATTTCCTCCAAATGAATATCCAGGATACGGCATATGCCTGCGATCGACTCGGCATAATCTTTGGCCGTTCCGCCTAATGCGCATCCTGGATAATACGACAGTTTCATTTCCCTATTTTCTGCTCTTCCCGCGCGATCATCTGCCGGATTATTTTTGTTTCTTTTATTTTTGGAGGCCACAGTGGAATACGTCCTTTGGATAGCATCCCCCAAGCCACTTTCGCCTGATCTCCCCAGGTGCCATCCTGCCATTTGCGTATGAGTTCTCCACTTCGGAGCAAATAACCGGGTAGAAACGTTGCTTCAAATACGCGTCCCCGTTTCTGAACATTTTTCAAAAAGGCTTTATGCAGGGTTAAAATCTGCGGTTCAGGACAGGTGATATTCGCCTTTAGCGCCATTTCTTTCAGACAATCCATGAGCTCGGCGATTTGAACCTCGTTGGGGCAGCGCGTGGTGCATGTCTCACAGGCCGCACATACCCAAATCGTTTGGCAGCCCAACACCTTTTGGCGTTGACCCAAGAGGACCATGCGCACGACTTCATCCGGGTAGAGATCCATGGCAAAGGTTACCGGACAGCCGTTGGTACATTTGCGGCATTGAAAACAGGCTGCGGTCTGAAACGGGCCTTTGTCTTCAACCGCTTGGATAAAATCGAAATCCGGAACTATTGGTTCTGCATCCATTATGGTTCTTTGAGTTGCGCAGCAAGCATACTCACTGCCTTGTATGCGGTGGTAACCGCCAGTCCGACACCACACTTCATCCGTTTCCAGTCTTGATGGGCCAGAATCGATCCTGCGGCAAACAACGTCTTGAATGCGGGTTGTCCGTCTTTATCCAGCGGCCGGAACTGGCCATCGGTTTCGAGCCCGGCCTGGTTTATCGGGTGTCCCAGCGGATCCAGAAGATCTTCCCGGTGCCATTGGGATCTTTTTGCCGGCTGGCATACCGGCAGATTAAAAATCGTTTCGCGGATATCTTTGCGATCGGCGCTCAGTCCCCCTCCGATAAACCGGCCCGTTGCCAGAACGATACCCCGGGAAAAAACCGTCTGCTCTTTGTCTTTATAGCCAATATTGATTGCAAACCCACCTGTGGGCCTTGGTTTGGCTTCCAAAACTCGCTTTTGAGAAAAGTAATAAGGCCTTTTTTCACGCAAACCCCGTTCAAAGGCTTCCTTTAAGCGTAAGCCCGGTATCGATGGCGGCATGGTGGGAATTTCGAAGATGGGAACACCGAGCCGTTGCGCTAAATCAGAAACCACCTCCTGGGCCTGATACAATCCTAAGATTGAAGGCATACCGACGCTCTGGACATCCTTGAGATGTGGCCGGATCACCTCGGCAAGCTTTTCGCGGTTCTGTGAAATGACCAGCGCATTGGCCATGTGCTCCGCGAGCACCTCGGTTTTATGGCCTGTTCCCGGAAAAGAGATGCGCGCGGTGCGGAGGTCTGGCCAGCCTACCCGCAATTTGTCGGCAATCAGTCGGGCGCTGAACCCCTTAAGTCCTTTAATATCCACCAGCAGACAGGCGGGCTTCTGCGCCAAGGCCTTCACTCCGCCCCACATGGTCTGGGGCACACAGTAGGTCGTCTTGAGGGTTCCCAGGGGCGTGATGACGTTCACGTTGCGATTCAAATCCCTAAAATAGGAGAGGCCGACATTCTGAAAAAAAACAAGCAGTTCTTCAAAGGCGGCCTTGATTTCGGCGATCTTTACGCGCGCATAGGGGTGGTTAGGGGTATCTCGTACAAGCGTCTCTATCCCGGCCCAGGGATCATCCCATCGCCGTCTTTCACCGATCGGATGGATGCCCAATAAATCAAACAAACCACTGGCAAATCCGACTTCGCTGGTGCTTCCCACCTGCGCGATCGAAAGATCCCGGTTGACCGCAAATAATGTGGCGGCCATTCCCGCCATGCCGGCTCCGATGACGGTTATGTCACATTTGATCGGTTCTGATTTCATAAAAAGTGTTACAGCTCCAATCCGAAGAGCCCGCAATGCATCGCTTCCTGGAATTCGGCCTGAATAAGTTGCCGGTCCCATAGAATCGGGTGCTGCCCTTTCCAGCGCTTGCGAAGGAACGCCCGCAGGTTCTCCAGGCAGACATCGATTTTAAGTTCCCCTTTATCGTACATATGAGATGTGACCCTTGGGCCGCAAAAAGTTCCCTGGCAGGGGCCTTTACCGATCCGGCTGCGCAATCCGATGGCATTGAGATCCGGATGGCCGTTTTGTTTACGGATGGAATCGATAATCGCATCTACCGCACTTGCGGGCACCATTTCGCACTCGCACAGGAGAATATCCTCAGCTTCGTGATGCTTGAGCCATAATTTGGGAGCCAAGGCCGGTTCGGTCCACTTGGCCGGCTGGGTAGACGGCAGTGGTTCGGTATGGGTTTGGCACGGTTGCGATATTCCCATCCGACGGCAAACCAGATCGGCGGTTCTTTCGGCCATCAAACGGTAAGTGGTTAGCTTGCCGCCGCTTATAGTGACGAAGTTTTCGATTCCCTCCTGCGAGTGGTCCAAAAGCGCAAATCCCCGACTGACACTGCGTCCGTCTCCCGAGGATTTGGTGCTGACCAAGGGTCTGACGCCGGCGTAGGCACGAATGTAGCGAGCTTTCTCCAAAGCCGGGATCATGGCCGTCGCCTCACCCACCATCGAATCCACCTCCTCAATGCTTGGAAACGCAAGCTCGGGATCGTCAATGTTCACCGAAGTCGTCCCCAGAATCGAAACCGTACCACCGGGCACGAGGATATCGGCATTGGCGGATGGGCGTAGGCGGTTTATCACACGCTGGGTGAGCCGGTTGTGCGTGATCAAAAGACTTCCTTGAGAATACAGAATATTGATTTCCGTGCCGGCCAAAGCCGCGACGATTCCGGCCCAGGCCCCGGTGGCATTGACCACCTGATCGGCTTCCACAAGGAATTCTTCCCCCGTTAAAGCATTCAGGAGACGCGTCGCCAGGATCCTTTTGTCGCTCTTTTCAAACCCGATGACCTTGCTAAAACATCGCCAGCGGCACCCCAGATTCTGAGCGTGGGCAATGTTCTCCATAGAAAGCTTGAATGGATCAATGGATGCATCTTCCACCGTGTAGGCCGCTATGAGTTTATCTGAAAGGGCGGGCTCGATTTCACGCGCGGTCTTTGTGTCCAAAGTCTCTACCGGGATATCGCATTGGGCGCACAAATCGTGAAAATCAGCCGCGTATTTCTCATTATCGCCTTCTACGGCAACAAACATGCCACCGGTGTCCTCGATACAATGGGGGGCCAGGCGTTTGAGAAGCTCGGCTTCCTGGCGGCATTCTTTGGCACTCCCCGGATCGGTAAACACATAGCGGCCACCGCTGTGCAAAAGGCCGTGATTGGCTCCGGATGCGCCGGCGTTAATGTCATCCTTTTCAACCAGAATGCATTCTACCCCGCGTAAAGCGAGGTCACGGGCCAGGCCGGTCCCCGTAGCTCCGCCGCCGATGATTAAAACTTGGGTCCTTAATGTGGTCACGTTGATGCTTCCTCTAAAAAAGCCGGCCCAAACATAATTTTCTTTTTATTACCATGCAATGCTTTTTAACCTTCTTTATTACAGAATCGGAAATTGATATTTGTACGCTATCGGGTTTTGTGACCTTTGAAAGTCCAGTTGCACATATTAGGGTAGAACTGCAACCCGGATGGCTTTACCGGATTCGGCGATTTCACCAACGATCTCATGCCCCAGAATAATAGGCAGGGGGGCCTTTCTGCGCCCTGTCCAGGAATGTACGTCCGATCCGCAAATGGTGCAGCAGGTTATTCGAACCCAAATGCAACCCTTCTCTGCACGCGGTACGGGATACTCGATGATCCTTAAATCAGCACCAGGCTTTTCCATTACGGCTGCTTTGGCATACTTAGGCATTTTTCTCCCTTGTCGGATTCAGATTATTACCCGGCATCCCCATTTAATTCAATTTCAACAAATCGACTATTCTTTGCTGATGATTCTTCAGAAAAATCTCAAATTCTGTACTCAAGCCCATGGGGTTTTCAGGCGTATAATCGAGGTGTCTATCAACACTATGCCCATGACAGTCGGAACCGGCAGTAATTACCAGATTAGGATACCTGTGCTTAATAAATTGCTTCATTTCATCTAAACGATCTCTATTTTGAGATTTTGTGTTTGATGAGATCACCTCTACCCCCATCAGCCCTGATGGGCAGAGTTCTTCAAGCAACTCGGGCAGGATGTCGGGATATAATATTGGATGTGCAAGTACAGGAATCCCTCCCATGGTTTGAATCATTTTGACGGCCCATTCTGGATCCTCGGTTTTCCCGATGTAACCGACTTTCGCAGACGGCTGCTCACTTCCGAAATACTTTTCCATAACATCGTGAGGGGAATTGTAAGGCCTCATAAATTCAACCAAGCCCTTCAGATAAGCTTTGGAAAAGGTTTGGTCTTGAATTTCATCTATCTTTCCATTCATGTAGAAATGATAAATTTCATAAATACCCGTGCAGGTTAGCAAACGGCCCGGTGAAACGCTCCTTCTCAGACCTCTTTTAATTGTTTTCGGTGGAATTGGATCTCCAAATTCCGTGAGTTTCAGGAGCGCGCCGCCGACTTGAGACGGCAATTCTTGATTAAAGTTTTGTACCATTTCATAAATTCGAAGAATTCGACATTTTTTAAATGCCTCTAAATAAATTTCTGAATATATGTCTATTTTATTTAAGTAAGATTTGAATTCTTCAAAATTTCGAGATGGAAAATATCCAAGAACGTGAATTTCTTTAACGCCATCGTTGTCATTCGTATAATTTGTTGATAATTCAATACCCGGGATGAAGCCGATTTCGCTCCCTGTCACTCGATGAAGTAAATCTCTAGCCAGGAATCCTTCCACGATGCCATCGAAACAATCATGATCTGTTAAACTAATGGTGTCCATTCCGCAGCGATATGCTTCCAGGAATAATCCGCACGGGGTCCAAAATCCGTCAGAAGAATTCGAATGAAGGTGAAGATCGATTTTGCCTGTTTGAGATCCGCTTGCATTCAGCGGAAAATCTTGATTCAGCACGATTGTTTCTAGGGCCTTTAGCCGTTGCTCCACTTTGCTGAAAGGATCATCAATTGTCTTCAATAGGGACGAATTTTTTCTGAAATTTTTCACAACAATTTGATACGTGTAAATGATTATAACTATATGATATTTTACGATATTTATCCACAACAATCCCTGTATTTCTTTATTGCTTGGACTGCTTCCCTTACATTATCTACTGGTGTTTCAGAACTTAAATAGCACAGATAAATAATGAATCCCCCACCTGGAGACCCCGCCTTGATATAGTGTTCAACCTTCGAGCATATCGCCTCTTTCCCCGACTTCTGTAAAAAAAGATTTCCGATCCCTAAAATGAGGGCTGTCTGGTTTTTCATTGCGTACGTTTTATAAAACTCAGGCCCAACCATTTCCACATCCGGATCCTGACCTTGTATAATCGTAGGAGAAACCTTGAATTTCAGATCCAGCATTTCTTCAGGATTTGATAGATGATTCTCGCCCCACCAGTTCAGTACGGCTATTTCATCCCCACACAATTTTTTTAATTTCATAATGTAGGGAACAACAAATTCTGAAAGGATTTTTAGATTGACCAGAGGGGGTGAGGCCATTGCATCCGCCCCCCGAAAGAGTGTTGCATTCGGACAATCTTTCTTCATGGCTAGAATCCAGGGGGTCAGGATTTTTTCTGTTATACAAAGAAATAGTGTATGTGCAAAATCCGGATCTGAATAGATATCATCAATAAGGTTCTCGTATCCCCTTAAAAAAACACCTAACGAAAAGGGTGCTGTAAATTGAATCGGGGGCGGGAAACCAGTTATCTTTTCGAATCTTTTATTGGCCTCCAACACAAAAGGCATTCTGCCGGTTGCATAAGGGTCCGGAAAATTGAGCTTTTTTAGATCGTCTTTTTCACGAATCAGGGGCTGATTTTCATATAATTCGGGGGGTGAATTGGCAGGATAAATAATCTTCATGCCCAAGGCTTCCGGCTCGATATTGTAAACATCATATCCGAGCCACGGAATATCAAACTCAAAATCTTGGGCCGTTTCTATTGTTCGACGTACCAGAATCGCCGGATCAGAATAAAACTTCTTGGCATTCTCCTTCGTCCACTTCATTGCAAATTCGTGCATTTGGGCAATGAAAGGAACCCTGTCCGGAATACCAACTAGGGAATCGTTAAATCGCTTATAGCCCTTCTCAAACATATCAGTGTCCATCCTTAAATGGTCTTTTTAGCGTTGTACGGCGTTCTCCGCAGCTTTCCGGTTGCGACGTACACGAAGTACCCCTCACCGCAAACCTTGTGCGGCCTTGTTCAACACAAAAAATCCGCATTTCTGAATTGGACACTTTAGAGTGCCTTCATTTAATCGTGGATGGGCACTATTGAGTGCTTAACGCTGCGAACTATCCCTTGGATCGTCGATCAATTCCCGCCGATCACAGCGCGAATGACTTTATAGCCTTCTTTTTCGAGCACCGCGGCCACGGAACCCTGCAAATCTTTTCCCGGTGTCAGGGCAACCATATAGCCGCCTCTACCACCGCCGGTAACTTTGGCTCCCAGCGCTCCCTTGTCGAGAGCTTTGTTACACAAGTGCACCAGGATATCGTGAGAAAGACCCATATCGATCAGAATCTGGTGATTTTCGGTCATAAGTGCTCCGACCCGAAAAAAATCACCTGCTTCCATCGCTTTCCGCATTTCATAAGCCTGCTCTGAAATCGTATTCGTGCGGTCTGAGAAAAGCCGTGGGTCCTTTTCCTTTAGCTTTTTTACAAAAGGACCTAGGGTTGATGTGTCGGAGGTTACACCGCTATTTGCTAATACAATCTCAAACGGGGTTTTGATCTGAATCTGCGCAAAACTTTTTTGTTCGTTTATTACCTGATAAAATAATGCACCGCCATAAGTCGACGCCGTATTATCCACACCGCTCGGCGTTCCATGATATGCAAATTCACCTTCCCACCCCACATGATTGATCTGTTCAATCGTGTATCCCAGATTGAATTCTTGATCCAAAGCGCGGGCCAAAGAAACACAACTGGCAGCACTGGCACCGACACCACTGCCGGCCAGCAGATCTCCCCCGTAGGTTATCTTTATGGGTGTTTTGCTCACATCAATCTTCATGACATCTAGAATTCTGTTGATCGAGTCGACCTGTTGTTCTTTTTTCTTTTCTTTGTATCCCGGCACCTCGATGCGGTTATCTTCCAAAACCCAGCCGACGCCATCAATCCGTTCCACCGTTGCGACAGTCTCAAAAGAAAGCCCGGCCACAATCGCCGGTACACCACGCAAAACGAATTGGTCTCCGATAAAAATGGTTTTTCCAAATCCTGCGCCTTTACCCATAGTCCTTTCCTTTCCTTTTGCCTAATGTTTCACCTGTGAGATAAGTTTATCGCTAAACCTTCTGTTCGTTAATTTTCCCTATCATTAAACGGCTGTTCACCTTTTGCAAAGCAACTATTTTTTAATTAGTGGGATGATGACAGGTATGGAAATAACCTGACAGGCTTTCGTTGCGAGTCTATTCGCCGTCCAGGAATTTTTACAAGAATCCCTATATTATCAGTTTTCAATTCGCTTGCCGGTTTTTTTATCAAAAAGATTCAGCTTCTCAGATGGGGCCACAAGCTGTAATTCAGTACCCTTTTGGAAATGATGAATATCCGGAAGGCGAACCGTTAAAAACGTATTATCTTCACCCACATGCCCGTGAACCAGCGTATCGGCGCCAAGCGTTTCCACATGGTCTACCTTCATCTGCAGGGCACCCTCCTTATTTTCGACGAGTACAAAATGTTCGGGACGAACGCCTAAAACGACTTCCTGCCCTTCATACCCGGCGACTGAGCCGTTTTGAAGCGGCAAATTGTCCGAACCGGGAAGTTCAACCAGACGACCGTCGGCACTTAAGCGGACATTGAAAAAATTCATGGCCGGGGAACCGATAAATCCGGCCACAAACCTGCTCGCAGGGCGTTCATATACTTCCAGCGGCGAGCCGATCTGTTCCACATAACCGTCTTCCAAAATGATCAATCGATCCCCAAGGGTCATGGCTTCGACCTGATCGTGAGTTACATAAACGCTGGTAATTCCAAGATTTTCATGAAGGTTCCTGAGTTCAAGGCGCATCTGAACCCGCAGCTTGGCATCGAGATTGCTCAACGGCTCATCAAACAAAAATACTTTCGGCTCGCGTACGATGCATCGCCCCATGGCCACACGCTGTCGCTGCCCGCCTGAGAGCTGTTGGGGCTTACGACCTAGAAATTCCGAAAGTTCGAGAATCTTGGCCGCTTTCTGAACTCTTTTTTCAATCTCGGCTTTTGGCATTCTACGTATCTTAAGTCCGTAGGCCATGTTTTTAAAGACGGTCATGTGCGGGTATAATGCATAGTTCTGGAAAACCATGGCAATATCCCGATCCGCCGGCTCCAGCTCATTTACGATTTTTCCATCGATGCTGATCTCTCCTTTGGTAATGACCTCAAGACCGGCAATCATTCGCAGAGCCGTAGATTTACCGCATCCGGAAGGACCCAAAATAACAACGAACTCCCCGTCTTTAATGTCACAGTCGATGCCGTGAACGACTTCATTTTTTCCGAATGATTTATAAACATTCTTTAAGGTTACGTTGGCCATAATCATACACCCCGAAATTTCTTCATTTGGTTAAATATTAAAATTACTAGAATCTTCATTCATTCCTACTTTTCAGTTTCGATTAAACCTTTAACAAACTGGCGCTGCATGGCTAGAATTACAGCCACCGGTGGCAGCATGGCCAGAATCGCCGTCGCCATGGTCTTATTCCACTCGTTGATGTCATCAGGCACATAGAGCATAGCCTGAATCCCCATGACAATGGTCGTCATATCTTTTTCGGTGGTTATCAGTATCGGCCACATATATTGATTCCAGCCGTAGATAAAGAGAATCACGCACAACGCCGCAATATTGGTTCGAGACAGCGGCAGCAGTACATCGAAGAAAAACCGGATGGGACCCGCACCGTCCACTCGGGCGGCCTCGGCAAGCTCGTCGGGGACGGTTAGGAAAAATTGCCGGAAAAGAAAGGTGGCCGTGGCCGAGGCAATCAGCGGTAATGTTAATCCGGTATACGTATTCAAAAGACCCAGGCTGGCCACCACATGGTAAGTGGGCAAGATGCGCACTTCCACCGGCAGCATGAGGGTCATAAAAATAATCCAGAAAAAAAACATCCTGAACGGAAAGCGGAAATAGACGATGGCATAGGCCGAGAGGATGGAGATGGAGATCTTACCGAAGACGATGCCCAGAGCCATAATAAAACTGTTCCACATCATGACGCCAACGGGGATACCGCCGGTCGTCGATTTACCCGATTTTAATATTGTCGTGTAGTTATCGATCAAATTGCCGCCAAACCAGCCCTGTACGGTCGACAGCACATCCCTGGCCTCATGGGTTGAGGCCACAAAGGCGATGTAGATCGGAAAGAGGACGATGACCAGTCCCATAATCATTACGATATGGGTCAAGGCGGTGTAAATGGGTCGATTTTCAACCATATTATCTATATCCTGAAACTAATCTCTATTTCTCTGTTTCAATCAATCCCTTGACGAACTGCCGCTGCATCACCACCACGATAAACAGGGGCGGCAGCATGGCAAGGATCGCGGTTGCCATGGTGATATTCCAATCCGGGACTCCATCCATAACAGACAGCATCCGTTGAACCCCCATGACAACCGTCGTCATTTCCTTTTCGGTAGTGACCAGCAGGGGCCAGAGGTACTGGTTCCAGCCGTAGATAAATAGAATTACACACAGGGCGGCAATGTTGGTGCGTGAAAGCGGGAGCAGGATGTCGAAGAAAAAACGGACGGGCCCTGCACCATCTACGCGTGCCGCCTCGGCCAGTTCATCGGGCACCGTCAGATAAAACTGGCGAAACAGAAAGGTGGCTGTAGCCGAAGCGATCAAAGGAAGGACCAGCCCAGTATAAGAATTGAGAAGCCCCAGGTCAGCCACAACTTTGTATGTCGGCAGGATGCGCACTTCCACCGGCAGCATCAAGGTCATAAAGATAATCCAGAAAAAGAACTTTCTCAGCGGAAAGCGAAAATAGACGATGGCATAGGCGGAAAGGATGGAAATCGATATTTTACCGACCACGATGCCTAGGGTCATGATAAGGCTGTTCCACATCATCCTATTGACGGGAATGAGGGTAGGTCCAAGTGCGGAAGTACTGCCCGAGGTAAGCACCGTACTATAATTCTCAATCAGGGCCGTCCCAAACCAACCTTGTACTGTAGCCAGGATATCTTCAACCTGGTGAGTCGAGGCGACAACCGCGATGTAGATCGGAAAAAGAACGATGACCATCCCCAGAATTAGTACACCATGGCCCAGGACGTTTTGAAATGGCCGATTTTCAACCATCAGTACTGAACCTTCCTTTCAAGATAGCGAAACTGTATGACGGTCAGCGTTACGACGATTGCCATCAGCACCACCGATTGGGCGGCCGAGCCACCCAGATCGAGCCCGATGAAACCGTCGGCCCAAACCTTATAAACCAGGATATCCGTTGCCTTATAGGGTCCGCCCTGCGTGACGGCATGGATAATACCGAATGTATCGAAAAAAGCATAGACCACATTGACCACGATGAGAAAAAAAGTGGTCGGTGTCAGCAGCGGAAAGATGATGGTCCAGAATCTTTTGGCCGGGCGGGCACCGTCGATCGCCGCGGCTTCGATCAGAGACTTGGGGATCATTTGCAGACCGGCCAGAAAAAACAGAAAATTGTAGGCAATCTGCTTCCAGGCCGCGGCGATCACAACCAGCACCATGGCCTGTCCCCCCTTTAGGACATGGTTCCAGTTGTAGCCGAGCGACTTGAGGGTTAGGGCCAGGATTCCGTTGGTTGGGCTAAACAAAAAGAGCCACAATACACCGGCCACCGCCGGGGCCACCGCATAGGGCCAGAGGAGGGCGGCCTTATAGACCACAGCCCCTTTTATTACGCGGTCGGCCATCACGGCCAGGAGCAACGCAAGCGATAGGGCGAGGAAGGCTACGCTAGTGCTAAAGATAAAGGTGGTTTTAAGAGAGCTTAAATAGTGCGGATCGGAGAATAGTTCGATGAAATTATCAAACCAGACAAACTTGCTGCTCAGCCCAAAGGGATCCTCAAGCAAAACAGACTGTTTAAGCGCCTGGCTTGCCGGCCAGATGAAAAAAACAAGCGTAATGGTAATCTGGGGTGTCACAAGCAGGTAGGGCAGCCAACGGTTCCTAAATACGACACGTTTTTCCATTTCTAAAACCCATCATAAAAGAATTTTAAAGAAACCCGGAGCCGCCGGAAATCCGGCGACTCCGATCTTAACAGCAACGTCTATTATTTGTTGGCGCGTTCGAATTTGCGCAGCAACTTGTTGCCCCGCGCGGCCGCGTCATCGAGGCCCTGTTGGGCGGTTTTCTTACCGCCCCAGATGGCTTCGAGTTCTTCGTTGATGATATCGCGGATTTGCACAAAGCTGCCCAGACGCAAACCTTTCGAATTGGCCGTTGGCTTACCGCTCATCTGAATGACGGCCACATCGCGGCCTTCGTTCTTCTCATAGTAGCCGGTGTTCTTGGTCAACTCATAGGCAGCGTTGGTAATCGGCACATAGCCGGTGTTTTGATGCCAGAAGGCCTGCACGAATACGTCCGACATATATGTCATGAACTTGGCTACGCCGGCATAATCGCCTTTGTCTCTCCCTTTGAGCACCCACAGGGTGGCTCCGCCGATGATGCTGTTCTGAGGCGCACCTTTGACATCCGACCAGTAGGGGAGTTTGCTGGTGCCGAACTCAAATTTGGCGGCCTTCAAGAGTCCACCGTAATAGGCCGACGAATTCATCAACATGGCCGCCCGACCTTCAGAAAAGTACGGGTTGCCGTCACCTCTGCGACCGCCGTAAACGAAGATCTTATCCTTCTGCCAGTCCGCCAGCTGCTGAATGTGCTTTACATGCAGCGGGCTGTTAAGGGCAAACTCGGTATCCAGACCGGCAAAACCGTTTTCCTTTGTAGCAAAAGGAACATTGTGCCAGGCGCTGAAATTTTCAAGCTGTACCCATGACTGCCAGCCAGTCGTGAAACCGTATTCCACAACACCGGCTGCGATCATCTTTTTAGAGGAAGCTTCCAATTCTTCCCAGGTCTTGGGCGGCTCGGTGAGGCCGACTTTCTTGAAGGCCTCTTTGTTCCAAAAGACGACCGGAGTGGAACTGTTAAACGGCATCGACAGCAGCTTTCCGTCGGTGGTGGTATAATAGCCGATGACCGATGAAAGGTACCGGCTTTCGTCGAAAGGCTCGCCATGGTCGGCCATCAACTTATGCACCGGATAAACGGCGCCTTTAGCCGCCATCATGGTTGCCGTGCCCACCTCAAATACCTGAACGATATGCGGTCCTTTACCGGAACGAAAAGCGGCCACGGCCGCCGTCATGGTCTCGGTATAATTGCCCTTGTATACCGGCTTGACAACATATTTTGACTGGCTGGCGTTAAAACCGGCGCATATATCATTGACCCGGTTGCCAAGGACACCGCCCATGGCGTGCCACCATTGGATCTCCGTGGCAGCCTGCGCACCACCGACGGCTAAACCCAACATAAATGCACAAGCAACGAATAACATACACCCTTTTTTCATTTGAAAACCTCCTTTTCATAGTTGTTGATCGTCTCGTAAAAAGCGGAAATAATAGTTTGGGACAATTTATCTGCTTAAACGTCTGAGCTGCATCCCGAACAGTTCGTGGCTACAATTTTTCCCAATGCCTTTTTACAAAACCATCAGTGTTAATAATGTCGATCAGAAAATAACCCATCTGTTATTTTTCTGTTTCGATTAAACCTTTAACAAACTGGCGCTGCATAATCACAACCACCACCAGGGGAGGAAGCAGAGCCAGTATGGCAGTGGCCATCGTGATATTCCAGTCGGGAATCTCGTCCATCACGGTGAGCATCTTCGCCGTTCCCATAACGATGGTGGTCATCTCTTTATCCGTGGTGATCAGAAGCGGCCAGAGATACTGGTTCCAGCCATAAATAAAAAGGATGACAAAAAGCGCGGCGATATTGGTGCGTGAAAGCGGCAGCAATATATCGGTGAAGAACCGGATGGGCCCCGCACCATCCACGCGGGCCGCCTCGGCCAATTCATCGGGCACTGTTAGAAAAAATTGCCGGAAAAGAAAGGTGGCCGTGGCGGAAGCGATTAGCGGAAGGACCAGACCTGTGTACGAATTGAGAAGCCCGAGGTCGGCCACAACCTTAAACGTCGGCAGAATGCGCACCTCCACCGGCAGCATTAGGGTCATAAAGATTATCCAAAAAAAGAACATCCTGAAAGGAAAACGAAAATAGACAATGGCATAGGCGGAGAGGATGGAGATTGAAATTTTTCCGATAACAATACCAAGCGACATGATAACGCTGTTCCACATCATCAAGGCCACCGGAACCCCCACAGCACTCCCTTTGCCTGATTTTAATACTGTGGCATAGTTCTCAAGTAGGGCGCTGCCAAACCAGCCTTGTACGGTGCTCATGACATCCTCGGCTTCGTGTGATGAGGCGACCAGCGCAATGAAGATCGGAAATGTAATGATGGCGATGCCCACGATCAGGGTCACATGGGACAACGCTTTTTCCAAGGGACGACTTTCGACCATCAGTGCGGCACCGTCCTTTCCTAAGTTGGCGGAACTGATACTTTTAAATCGTCAAAAAAGATGGGAGTTTAGCGTTAAACTTAATATCTATTTGAAAACACAAACGCCGATTGTTGTCAACCCCTTTTTTATCTTGAACCTTTTCACACTATAAACGTAAAAAATGGCTTGATTTATTTCTCCGTTTCCACCAGCCCCTTTACAAACAGGCGCTGCATGACGAGGACTACCGCCACGGGCGGAAGCAGGGCCAGCATGGCGGTGGTCATTACATTGCTCCAATCCGGAATTCCGTCCATGACACTCAGCATTTGTGTCGTTGCCATGACGATCGTGGTCATATCGACATCCGTCGTGATCAGGAGAGGCCAGAGATACTGGTTCCAGCCATAAATAAAAAGGATAACGAAAAGTGCCGCGATATTGGTGCGGGACAGCGGCAGCAGTATATCGAAGAAGAAACGGACGGGACCGGCGCCATCCACCCGTGCCGCCTCGGCCAGTTCATCTGGCACCGTCAGGAAAAACTGCCGGAAAAGAAAGGTGGCCGTGGCCGAGGCGATCAAGGGAAGGACCAGACCTGTATAAGAATTGAGAAGCCCGAGGTCTGCCACAACCTTAAACGTCGGCAGGATGCGCACCTCCACCGGCAGCATCAAGGTCATAAAAATGATCCAAAAAAAGAATTTTCGTAACGGAAAGCGAAAATAGACGATGGCATAGGCGGAAAGGATGGATATCGAGATCTTACCGAAGACAATGCCCATTGACATCACAAAACTGTTCCACATCATCAGACTGACCGGGAGATCGACCGAATCGGCCTTGCCATGTTTGAGCACTCTTGCGTAATTCTCAACCAGCTCGCTGCCAAACCAGCCATGAACTGTTCCCAGCGTGTCGTCGGGTTCGTGGGTTGAGGCAACAAACGCGATGTAAATCGGAAAGATAACGATAACAATACCGAGAGCCAGGATTCCATGGTTCAGGACGCTTTGCAGGGGGCGGTTTTCGACCATTTTTGCGGCACCATCCTTTTGGGTGAGGGGAACGGATACCTTTGAATCTATAACCAGAAAGAGTTTAGCGTTAAACTTTTAACCAAAAATTTTTTTGCGATATTTATTTATCATATACTGGCACTGGCAGGCAGATGAGTTTAGCGTTAAACATACTAAAAAATATATTTCACATGGCCTGCCCTTTGTCAACTCTTTTTTTAAGATTTGATTCTTAACCTGTCCACATCTTCCAGATATGCCGCTACACCTATTATCCTCTACTCTCGAATGGCCCTTTTTCTAAGCCAAAGAGTTCGGAAATAATGGAAAAATAGCCCTCGAGCGATCGCATCATCATTTCGATATTAACCAGTTCTGCAGGTGTGTGGGCATAGCGTTCTTCGGTTCCGGAATAACCGATGGTCGGAATTCCCATCAACGCTGCCGTCATGCTGCCATCCGTGCCAAATTTCCAGTATTTAATTTTGGGCGTTTGTCCAATTTTTTTTAGCGCCTTAATTGTCTTCCGGACAAGGGGGTGGTTTTCATCGGTAATCCACGGCGGGTGATATTTAAAAACCTCCTTTTCATACCCGGTATATGATTTTTCAACCGATTTTCTGGCACAAACGCTGGCCTCAAACTGCGAATCCTCTTCTTTGATCTCCGTAAATAAATGTTCAAACTCTTCTAAAAGGTTTTCTACCGTTTCACCGAACACATATCTTCGATCAATTGAAATTTCACATTCATCCGGAATGATACTCAAAGCCCCTGGCTTGCACACTAAATTCGTTACCGTAATAGAGCTATCGCCCAGCAGTGGATGCCGACTTTTCTTTTGGCTCATTTTTGTGAATATACGATCGAGGACCGGCATCATCTTTTCAAGGGCATTGATACCGGCCTGGGGCGTAGAGGAATGCGCCGTTTGACCTTTTGTTTTTACTACGATTTCTACCTTCCCCCGCTGCCCCAAAGCCAGATCGAGGCCGGTCGGTTCACACAAAACACACAGATCACAGCCGAGCCCTTTATCCGGAAATATTTTTTTTAATAAATACTCGGTGCCGAACATCTGCGCCGCTTCTTCATGCACGACGGCGGAAAAAATCAGATTTCCTTTGAAAGAAGCCCCTCTGTCTTGCAGCAATTTTAATAATTTCATTAAATACAACTGGACGGAAAGCCCCCCCTTTAGATCCGCCGCGCCTCTTCCGTGGATGTTGCCTTGATTATCAATTTCACCGCCAAAGGGATCATACGGATTCCAATCATGAATATTGCCAACCGGCACGACATCGAGATGTCCATTTAGGAGAATATTTGGCCCACTTTCTTGCCCCCTGATAACACCCACTACATTTCCGATACCGTCGATAAAGGCGTTATCTATGCCAAATTCTTTGAGTTTCTGTAGGATTACTTGTGCAAGTGCACCCTCCGCGCCCGTAAAAGAGGGTATTTTTATGATTCCCTGGGTAAATTCGACGACTTCTTTTTGAATATTATTAATTAATGTTATCATTTTTCAGTGTCATTCTGAAAATGAAAAGGGTGGGAAGAAGGGGGCGAACATTATCGCATCTTTGACGTTGAACCTCTCACGATGAGTTCGGATTCGAATTGGATTCTTTTTTCCGATTCATTGTTCCCCAACAGCAATTCCATGGCTTTTTTTCCCATATCCCGACAGGGCCACCTGATAGCGGTTAAAGGAGGTTCTAAAAAGGGCATTATTTCGTCGTCTACATAACACAAAATTGAAATATCTTTGGGAACGCTCAGACCGGCATCTTTTACTGCCTTCAAACATGCCGGTGCCATTTCAGCACCAAGGACAAAAAAGGACGTCACCAAAGGATGCTTTTTGATGATTTGCCGCGTCTTTTCGTATGCCATTTGATAATCATAATCCACAGTTTCAATTATAGCATTATCTACGTTGATTTCATTATCCACAAGCGCGGTCTTGTACCCCTTTATCATTTTCGGGGTAACCAAAGCCTTCGCCGGACCGGCTATTAGGGCAATACTTTTGTGACCTAATGCGATTAAATGCAATACGCCGCTGTAGGCATCATTTTCATAATCCAATCCTACATAGTTGATTTTTTCTCTACCCCAATAATAATTGATAACCACATAATTGAATTTCAATTTGTTCAGGCTGTTGATATAGTTATCTACGTACTGCTGGGTGGTATCGCGTGTGTTGCATATGATCAACCCATCCACCGTATTTTGCTTCACAATTTGATTGATCGGCCTATCTTTGTAAAGATTCCTGCCGCCCGAAAATAAGACCAGGTCAAAGCCTCTTTCATTAAGAACATCCTGAATCCCGGTAACAATCTCATTGTTGGCGTAATTCCGAAATAGGGGTGGTTCATAGGGTACATACAACCCGATACAGTTTGTTTTTCCGGATGCAAGTCTTTTGGCGGTAATATTCGGATTATAGTCCAATTTGCGGATCACATCGAGAACGCGCTCTTTTGTTTTTTGGCTCACTCTTGAGCCTTCCGCTTTATTTATGACTAGCGAGACCGTGGCGGTTGATACGCGGGCAAGCCTGGCAACATCTTGAAGTTTCATATTATTAAAGTTGACCTGTCGGATTAACGCCGGTTGACACACTCAACGCGCGGCGGTTTTGCAGAAGAATTCGAACCGACGTAACGCTAACTTCTTACGATTATTGCCAATTATTGTCAAGCAAAATAGGCGCAGGGGGGATTGGTCTTTCCCTTTCAGGTGCTAAGAGCTCGCTACACGTTGGACGTTGTGAAAACTGGTTGGGATTCGGGCGGTTTTTACAATCTTATGGGGTAATTTCCAAATTTTTGCGCCGATTCAAACATGCGGTATATATTTTCCGGATGAACGTCGGCCTGAATGTTGTGTGCAGCGGCCAGAACATACCCGCCTCCCGGGGCAAGATCCTGTATTCTTCTTATTACCTCTTTTTCGACCCTGTCTGGGGAACCTGTTGGCATAACCCGCTGCGTATCAATTCCTCCCCAAAAAGTGATATCTTTGCCAAATTCTCTTTTTAGCGTACGGCTATCCATATCTTTGGCAGACACCTGCACCGGGTTGATGATGTCCACGCCGAGTTCAATTAAATCCGGAATGAATGAATATATGCTCCCGCAAGAATGAAGGAAAAGAGATGCGTCGGTTTTTGTTTTGATAAAATCCCAGAGTCTCGCATGTACCGGCTTGATCAGCTCCCTGTAAAGCTTAGGAGAGATCAGGGGTCTGTCCTGGCTCCCCAGATCATCTGAGACCGCAACAATATTAATATATTTTCCTACCGCACTGAGAAATTTGTCATAAATCTGAATATGGATGTCCGTTATTTTTTCAAGCAATGCCCGCGCAAAGGGTTTATCCAATATAAGGTCTTCTAAAAATTTCGGTCCCCTCAAAAGCAGCCAGGCGTGCTCAAGCGGGCCTAAAAAAGGGATATCCGCCACTATGGCATAGTCTGTGTTCTCATATAATTCCCTCGCCTCTGCTTCTAATCCCTCAACTCTCCCCGGATCTTCGCAATCCGGCCACGGGTAACGTTCCAAATCATTGATGCCGGCATTTGTCAAGGGATAAGGCGGTACGGGGTCATAGTATAAACTCGTCTCGGGTTTTTTATGCCTTGTTCCCCATTCATCAACAAATGAATTGTCAGGCGCCATTTCAACCGTAAAATTTTTGGGCGCCCTAATACGAACATAACGCGTGTCTATGGAAAATCTTTTTAATATCTCTTCATGGGGTATGACGTGATCGTTGACTGAAATTACAGTTTCGGCTTCAAAATCAAGATATTTTTTAAGATTATCATAGGCTGCGCGCTCAATTGTGCTCGCGCGTGATCCCAGATCGATTGGGATTCTGTCGGGCTCATGATGTTTCAGTGCCGCTAAAACTCTTTCCCTGGATTTCAGCATTTTCGCCCCCATTATCTTTGCATTCCTTCAGTCTGAACCTTTCAGCGCCGCACAGAGTTCCCGGGCTTTGTCCATTGCTGAAGCCGCGTCCGGGGCATACCCATCAGC